>JBEIHU010000006.1:0-45308 GCA_040381175.1 Burkholderiaceae bacterium | reverse complement strand
GCCTTCGGCGGCGCGGGTGCGCCGCTGGGTCGAGATCGTGCAGCGCCTGGGCCTGGTGTCGGTCTACGACGGCACGAGCGCCGACCTGGCGATGGCCCGGCGCGCGCTGGCCCTGGCCGAGGGCAGCGGCGATGCGCTGCTGGCGGCGCGGGCCCGCCACTGGCTCGGCTACATCCACTATGGCCTGGGCGACATGCCCGATGCCGTGCAGCACTGCGCCGGCGCGCTGGACGGCGCCCGCGCCGCCAGCGACCGGCGCCTGACGCTGCAGACCTTGGCGGCGCTGGGCCAGGCCTACACCGGCGCGGCCTGCTACGCGCAGGCGCTGCCGCTGCTCGACGAAGTCATCGCGGTGCGCCGCCGCGGCACCGGCCGCACCGATGCGCTGACCGCCTTCACCATCGTCTGCCGCGCCTGGGTGCTGGGCGACCGCGGCGAGTTCGATGCCGCCGAGGCGGCCTTTGCCGACGCGCTGCAGTGCCTGGCCGGCGACGACCACGAAATCGGCTCGACCATCCATGGCTGGCACGCCGCGGTGCTGCTGTGGCGCGGCCACTGGGAGCGCGCGCGCCGGGTGGCGGCCGAATCGGCCCGCATCGCGCTTGGCACGCGCAGCCTGGCGCAGTACTCGATCGCCGAGGCCATCGGTGCCTGGGCCGACTGGCAGCTGCAGCGCCGGCCCGAGGCGATCGCCCGGCTGGAGCAGGCCACCGCCTGGCTGGCGCCGCGCGAGACCGGGCTGTACCGCTCGCTCAACCACGGCTGGCTCAGCGAGGCCTGGTTCGCGCTGGGCCGGCGTGATGACGCGCGCCGCGCCGCTGCGATGGCCCTGCACCGCGCCCGCCGCAGCGACTGGCTGGTCGTGGCGATGAGCCAGCGCGCGCTGGCGCTGGACGCGCTGGCCAGCGGCCAGCCGGCGCTGGCGCAGCGCCGCCTGGCTGCGGCCTATGCCACGGCGCGGCGGCGCGAATCGGCGCACGAACTGGCGCTGACGCAATGCGCCGAGGCGCGGCTGCTGCTCGCCGCCGGGCGCCGGGGCGAGGCGCTGCGCCTGCTGGATGCGGCCGATGCCGCCTTCGGGCGCATGGACATGCCATGGCACGCGGCGCGGGCGCGCGCGCTGCGCGACGGCGCCGCCGATCAGGCGGGGGTCAGCATCAGCAGCACCGGCGAGCCGGTGGGCCGCAGCGTGCCGGCATCGAACAGGCCCGACAGCAGCGCCAGCAGCACGCCCACGCCCATGCCGTAGCCGGGACAGGCGTGCAGGCCGTGGATCGGGCTGGCCGGATCGCGGCTGCCGCCGAACACCAGCTCGTCGTAGCCGTCGCGCGGCCCGGGCAGATCGGCCAGCGCCGAGCGCACGCCCAGCACCACCCGCTGCGCCGGGTCGTGCACTGGCGCGCCTTTGCGCACCGGGCAGCGCCACAGCATCTCGGGCACCGGCTGGCGCTGCATCGCATCGAGCAGCCGGCGGCGCAGCGCGGCACGGGCGCGCGCATGGGCCGCGCCCGCTTGCAGCGGGGTTTCCGCCAGCGCCTGCTGGTGCTCCCAGAGCGAGCCGCCTTCGATCCAGCTGCGCATCGTGCGCAGGAAGTTGCCGTGCACCGTCGGCGCAAAACCCAGCAGCATGCCGGCGATGGTGTCGGTCACCACCTCGTCGCCAACGCCGGACCCGCGCAGCCTGGTCACGATCTGCTGCGTCAGGCTGCCCTGCGCGCCGGCGGCGAGCATCTGCGCCACTGCGGCGCGCACGCGCGGGCCTTCGATCTGGGCGCGCTGCGCGACCGTGGCGCCCGGGTGCGGCGCAAAGATCGTGCGCGACGAGCTGATGATGCTGCCGGGGCAGCGCGGCAGCTCGCCAGCCGCGGCCGGCGTCTCGGTCCAGCCGCCTTCGCGCATCCAGCGCGGCGCGACGAGGCTGTCGGGCAGGCCGAACCACAGGCTGCACAGTTGCGCCAGCAGCTTTTCGCTCAAGCTCACCAGGTCGATGGCCGCGCGCGGCGGCGCCGAAGGCACGTGGCCGGGCCGCGGCTGCACCCACCGGGCCATCTCGGACAGCAGTGTTCTGACGATCGGCAGTGCGGCATCGAAGGCGTCTTCTTCCTTGACCGCGTCGATGATCGCGTTGACCTTGGGCGCCACGTCCTGGTACTCGGCCGTCCACGCGTCCTGCCCGAGGTAGTTCAGCCCGACCGTCGCCGCCATGCGCTGGCCGTATCCGGCGACCGACAGCGCGTGCGCCTCGTCGCGCAGCGCCCGGGTCACGCCGTCGAAGCCGCCTATCAGCTTGCCGTAGTCCCGGGCGTGCAAGGTCTGCCCGGGTTCGCGCCGGATCGCCGCCCACAGCGCCGGGGCGCGGTAGTCGGTGTCCTCGATCCAGCGCCGGCATTGCTCGAAGGCCGGCGGTTCGGCTGGGGCCGCGTCCCGTGGCGGCGGCGGCGGCGCCGATGCGGCCACCGCCGGCAGCGCCCGCAGGGCCGGCCGGCTGGGCACGAACAGGTACAGGCCCCAATGCAGCTCGACCAGGGGCTTGTGGCCCAGGCTCACGCGCCGCAGCGCGCCGGCGTCGTCGAAGTAGCGGAAGACGCGCGGCAGGTCTTCGTGCGCCGGCACGCCGAGCAGCGGGTCGGCCAAGGCCGACGACAGGCCGCTGGCGTTGCTGCCGGCGATCCAGCCCTGGATCGTTTCGAACTGCTCGGCAATGCTGGCGCAATAGGCCATGAACAGCACGCCGCGCGGCGTGTGCAGGTCGTCCGGGTCCGCCGCCGGCCCCCAGGACATGCCGCGGCGCAGCAGGCGCGGCGTGTAGGCGCGGCCGTCGCGCGGGTTGGTGCGGCGCGCGTGCGATTGCAGCGGGCACAGCCGGCCTGCGGGGTCGGCGCTGTAGTCGAAGCCATTGTTCGTGGCGCTGCCGCCGGCCGCCAGCGGCGTGCCGTCCGTGCGGCGGCCGATCATCTTCTCCTTCACGGCCGTGGCATCGGCCACGCCCTGCAGCGCCTCGCCCAGGTGGTCCAGCCGCTGCTGCAGCTTGCGCACCACCAGGAAGCTGCCGTGGTCGAGCAGATCGTCCGGCGCTGGCGGCAGCGGCGCGTCGCCGCGCGCGTTGCGAAAGCCCAGCAGCAGCTCGCCCGGCAGCACCTGGTCGATGGCCTGGGGCACCGGGCTGGGCGACGGCTGGCTCAGGCCGTCGATGAAGCCGAAGTGGTCGGCCGCGGGCTTGCCTTCGGCACCCTGGCGGCTGCAGGCGGCTTCGATCGCCAGCAGCTTCAGCCCGCTTCCCGGTGAGGCGATGGCCTCGGCGCGCTGCAGCAGGCGCGGGTGCAGATCGGCGCTGCCGTTCGCGGCGTCTAGCAGGCGCAGAAGAACCGCCACATGCACCACGCCCAGGTCGATGCGCGGCGGCAGCCCCGGTGTGGTGCCGTGGCGCAGCGGGCGCAGCCAGTGGCTCGGGTGGTTGCCGCGCACGTCGCCGAGCAGGCCGTTGCGCGCCTCCATGCCTTCGGCAAACTCCGGCGGCAGCCGGTCGAGCCGGTGCGCCGGCAGGCCCAGCGCCTGCAGGCCGGGCCAGCTGATGGCCACCAGGTGGCGGATGTCGCCGGCGTCGGCCGGCAAGCCGCACAGCGGCTCGAGCGCGGCGAGCGTGGCGCGCGCCTGTGCAGCGTTGCGCACGCCGAACATCGCCAGCGCGCCGTGGCTGACGCGGTCGGCGCGGTTGAGCATCGAATCCTGCAGCAGCGCCGGGTCGAAGTGCAGCCGCTCGGCGGCAGCCGGCGCGCGCGGCGCGTCGCTGGCCAGCCAGGCCAGCTCGTCGGCCATCAAGTCCCTGATCGCCTGCACAAGCGGCTGCAGCGCCGGCGGCTGCGGGGTCGTGCTCAGCGCCAGCCACAGCTTGCGGAACTCGCCCAGCGCCAGGTGCGCAAAGCGGCGCAGCACCGCAGCGTCGTCGCCGCCGGCAAAAAGCGGCAGCAGCCGGTACAGCCCCTTCAGCGTGCGCAGCGGCAGCGCCAGCCGGTTGCGCGGGTCCTGCCCGGCCGCGGCAAAACCGTCGGCGAGCTTCTTGGCCAGCGTGTCCAGATGAGCGTCGGCCACCGCGGCGTCGGCGGCGGCAGCCGGCTGGCTGCGGCGCTGCGCGCGCTCGATCAACGCGCCGTAGTGCGCATCGCCGGGCGAGGTGGCGCTGTCGCTGTAGTAGATGCCGGCCGGCAGCTCGTGGGCGCGAACCCAGCGGCAGTAGTCGTCGAAGCTGGACGTGGTCGAGCCGGGGTAGCCCTGGCAATGACAGAACAGCGCATCGAGGAAGGGGCCGATGTCGCGGTAGATGACCCGCATGTACGGCTCCCAGCCGCCGTCGAAGCTGACGTTCAGCGACAGCTGGAAGGGCCCGGGATCGTCGAGGTCCTCGAGCGCCTGCAGCGCGGGCCAGATCGCATAGCGGAAGTTCTGGATCACGCCGAAGCGGCCGATGGTGTCGGGAAAGGCCGGCTCGAGCAGCTCGGCCTCGCGCAGGTTGCGGCGCGACGCATGCAGCGCGTCGAGCAGCCGCTGCAGCCGCTCGACGTAGGTGACGGTCTCCTGCGCGTCGACGAAGCCGGGCTTGACCGGCGCCAGCACCGCCAGGTTGGTGCTGCTGCCGAGCTGGATGCTCCTGACCGGTGCGCGCATCGTGAACCCTCCGTCATTCCCGCCAGCCCAATGCCCGCGCGCGATGCTATCGGCTCAGCGGGCGCAGCGCATCCCCTGCGTTGACGAAGCGGCCCGCTGCAGCCTGAATCAGCGGGTGATGACGATCAGCACATTGCACGGCGCGAGTTCGATCAGGCTCTGCGACACCGAGGCGCCGCGCCACCAGCGTGCGGCCCAGCTGTCCAGGTGCTTGTGGCCGAGCACGATCAGGTCGGCGTCCACGCTCTTGGCGACGCGCACGATCTCGTCCACCGCGTTGCCCACCGTCACCTCGCCCTGCGCCTCGAGGCCGGCCGCGCGCAGGCGCTGCAGGCCGTCGTCTAGCACCGCCTGGAAGTGCGCGCGCTCGTCGCTTTCCACCGTCGGGCTGAAGGCCCAGGCATCGACCGCCACCATCGCCATCGGCGGCACCATCACCGCCACCAGGTGCAGCCGCGCCTGGGTCCACTGTCCGATCTCCTGGCAGCCGAGCAGGGCCCGCTGCCCGGATTCGGAGCCGTCATAGGCGAGCACGATGGTCTTGTACATGGGACACACTCCTGGGGACGTTGCCATCGCCGCCGCCCGCTGCGGCGGCGAACGCGCGCCATCGTAGGCGCCCGCGCCGCATTCGGCAACGCCGGTTGCGACGATGGCGGCCGGTGCGGCCTGCGCGCGCCGAGGCGGTCCCGACCGCACAGACGATCGGCACATAAGCAATGGCAGTTTCGTTCGTTCTTCTGCCGGACCCGGCTCCATAGCATGGCGCCATCGCAAAGCCTGCCGCAGGAGATTCCCGATGAACCGCTTCTCGTTTCCCTGGCGCCTGGTGCTCGCGGGCGCCGCCGCGCTGGCCGCCGGCCTGGCCCAGGCCAAGGACATCACGCTGCTCAATGTCAGCTACGACCCGACGCGCGAGCTGTACGTCGAGTTCAACAAGGCCTTCGCCGCACACTGGAAGGCCAAGACCGGCGACAACGTCATCGTCAAACAGAGCCACGGCGGATCCGGCAAGCAGGCCCGGTCGGTCATCGACGGCCTGGACGCCGACGTGGCGACACTGGCGCTGGCCTACGACATCGACGAGCTGCACGCCAAGGCCAAGCTGATCCCGGCCGACTGGCAAAAGCGCCTGCCGCACAACAGCAGCCCCTACACCAGCACCATCGTCTTCCTGGTGCGCAAGGGCGACCCGAAGAACATCAAGGACTGGGACGACCTGGTCAAGCCCGGCGTCTCGGTGATCACCCCCAACCCCAAGACCAGCGGCGGCGCGCGCTGGAACTACCTGGCGGCCTGGGGCTACTCGCTGAAGAAGACCGGCGGCGACCAGAAGAAGGCGCAGGAGTTCGTGGCCGCGCTGTTCAACAACGTGCCGGTCCTGGACTCGGGCGCCCGCGGTTCGCTCATCACCTTCACCGAGCGCGGCGTCGGCGATGTGTTCCTGTCCTGGGAGAACGAGGCCTTCCTGGCGACCAAGGAGCTGGGGCCGGACAAGTTCCAGATCGTGGTGCCGTCCCTGAGCATCCTGGCCGAGCCGCCTGTGACGGTGGTCGACAAGAACGTCGATCGCAAGGGCGCGCGCGAGGTGGCCACCGCCTACCTGCAGTACCTGTACTCCCCAGAGGGCCAGGAGCTGGCTGCCAAGCACTTCTATCGCCCGATCGACCCGAAGGTGGTCGCCAGATACGACAAGCAGTTCACGAAGGTGAGCCTGTTCGACATCGACGATGTCTTCGGCGGGTGGGCCAAGGCGCAGAAGACGCACTTCAACGACGGCGGCGTGTTCGATCAGATCTACACCCGGAAGTGATGGCTGCTTGTTCGCTTTTCGAGTAAGCAACCTCGAATTCATTCGTTTCTTGTTGCTGGCGCGCTGCCTAGCATGCGCGCCAGTTGTCATTTCCCGGATTGCCATGCTCTTCCTGTCCCGTTTGCGCATCCGCCGCGCACTGCTGCTCACTGCGCTGGCCGCCGGCGCCGCGCTGCCTGCGCACGCCGCCGGCCCGACGCTGCTGAACGTCAGCTACGACGTGTCGCGCGAGTTCTACAAGGACTACAACGCCGTCTTCGCCGCGCACTGGAAGAAGAGCACCGGCGAGGACATCACGCTGAACCAGAGCCACGGCGGCTCCAGCCGGCAGGCGCGCAGCGTGGTCGACGGGCTGGAGGCCGACGTCATCACGATGAACCAGCACAACGACATCGACATCCTGTACGAGCGCGGCAGGCTGGTGCCGCAGGACTGGGCCAGGCGGCTGCCCTACAGCAGCGCGCCCACCACCTCGGTGTCGGTGATCCTGGTGCGCAAGGGCAACCCGAAGAAGATCGTCGACTGGAGCGACCTGGGCCGCCCCGGCATCGGCGTGATCATCCCCAACCCCAAGACCAGCGGCAACGGCCGCTACACCTATCTGGCCGCCTGGGGCGCGGGCATCAAGTCGGGCCTGAGCCCCCAAGCCGCCAAGGCGCTGGTGACGCGCATCTTCGCCAACGTGCCGGTGCTCGACGGCGGCGGCCGCGGCGCCACCACCACCTTCGCGCAGCGCAACCTGGGCGACGCGCTGGTCACTTTCGAGAGCGAGGCGCCGCTGATCATCAAGGAGTTCGGCGACAACTTCGACATCATCTACCCCAGCCGCACGGTGCTGGCGGAAAATCCGGTGAGCTTGGTCGACAAGGTGGTCGACAAAAGGGGGACGCGCAAGGCGGCCGAGGCCTACCTGCAGTTCCTTTACACCGAAGCCGGGCAGGAAGTCGCCGCCAGACACAACATCCGGCCACGCAACGAGAAGGTGCTGGCGAAGCACGCGAAGCAGTTCCCCAAGCTGAGCACCTTTACCGTCGACGAGGTTTTCGGCGGCTGGACCCAGGCGCAGAAGGATCATTTCAACGACGGCGCCACCTATGACCAGGTGATCGCGGCGGCCAAGTCGCGCTGAGCTCGCGGGATCCTGCCGTGTTCCTGCGCCAGACCCTGCTCAAGCGCCACAGCGTGCTGCCCGGCTTCGACCTGGCGCTGGGCTTCGCGCTGCTGTACATCAGCCTGATCGTGCTGGTGCCGCTGTCGGCGGCCTTCCTGAAGACCTTCACGATGACCTGGCCCGCGTTCTGGGACGCGGTCACTTCGCCGCGCGTGCTGGCCTCGTACCGGCTGACCTTCGGCGCGTCCTTCGCCGCGGCGGCGCTGAACGCGGTGTTCGGGCTGGTCGTCGCCTGGGTGCTGGTGCGCTACGACTTCCCCTTCAAGCGCCTGATCGACGCGCTGGTGGACCTGCCCTTCGCGCTGCCTACCGCGGTGGCAGGCATTGCGCTCACCGCCATTTATGCCGAAAACGGCTGGATCGGCCAGTTCCTGCCCTTCAAGGTGAGCTTCACGCCGGTGGGCGTATTCGTCGCGCTGGTGTTCATCGGCGTGCCCTTCGTCGTGCGCACCGTGCAGCCGGTGCTGGAGGACGTGAACCGCGAGTTGGAGGAGGCTGCGGCCACGCTGGGCGCCAGCCGCTGGCAGACCTTTGCCAAGGTGATCCTGCCGATCGTGCTGCCGGCGCTGCTGACCGGCTTTGCGCTGGCCTTCGCGCGCGCATTGGGCGAGTACGGCAGCGTGATCTTCATCGCCGGCAACATGCCGATGATCAGCGAGATCACGCCGCTGCTGATCATCACCAAGCTGGAGCAGTACGACTATGCCGGCGCCACCGCCATCGCGGTGGTGATGCTGGTGGTCTCGTTCGTGCTGCTGCTGATCATCAACAGCCTTCAGGCCTGGGCGCGCAAGCGCCAGGGAGGCGTGTGAACACGATCGTCCTGCCTGGCGGCGCCGCTGCCGCGCCAGCAGTGGGCGCGGCGCCGCGCGCCCTGCGCTCGGCCACCGCCGAAGCGCCATAGGTGCGCCGCGTGCTGATCGGCGTCACGCTTGCTTTCCTGACGCTGTTCCTGTTCGTGCCGCTGGCCACGGTGTTCTACGAGGCCTTCAAGAAGGGCTGGGACGTGTACCTGGCGGCAATCCTGGAGCCCGATGCGCGTTCGGCCATCCTGCTGACGCTGACCGCCGCGGCCATCAGCGTGCCGGCCAACCTGATCTTCGGCGTGTCGGCGGCCTGGGCCATCGCCAAGTTCGACTTCCGCGGCAAGAACCTGCTGCTGACGCTGATCGACCTGCCCTTCAGCGTCTCCCCGGTGATCGCCGGCCTGATCTACGTGCTGGTGTTCGGCATGCAGGGCTGGTTCGGCAGCTGGTTCATCGACAACGACATGAAGATCATCTTCGCCGTGCCGGGCATCGTGCTGGCGACGATCTTCGTCACCTTCCCCTTCGTCGCGCGCGAGCTGATTCCGCTGATGCAGGCGCAGGGCCAGGAGCAGGAAGAAGCCGCGCGCGTGCTCGGTGCCAGCGGCTGGCAGATGTTCTGGCGGGTGACGCTGCCCAACGTCAAGTGGGCGCTGCTGTACGGCGTGATCCTGTGCAACGCGCGCGCGATGGGCGAGTTCGGCGCGGTCAGCGTGGTCAGCGGCCACATCCGCGGCCAGACCAACACCATGCCGTTGCACATCGAGATCGTCTACAACGAATACCAGTTCGCCGCGGCCTTCGCGGTGGCATCGCTGCTCGCGCTGCTGGCGCTGGTGACGCTGGGGTTGAAGTACATCGTCGAGCAGCGTGTCAAAGACCAGAAGCGTGCCGTCGGCGACCGCTCGGAGTAAATCCAATGAGCCCTGTGAAGGCATTTCAAGAGAAGCGGGCCGAGCGCCGGGCCGCTCCCAAGCCGGCCCGCGCCCCCACGGGGGGTGGGCCGACGGACTCGTCGGACCGGGGGCAGACATGAGCATCGAGATCCGCAATCTGAACAAGCGCTTCGGCGCCACCGTCGTCTGCGACGACCTGAACCTGGACATCCCGGCCGGCGAGCTGGTGGCGCTGCTGGGGCCTTCGGGCTCGGGCAAGACCACGCTGCTGCGCATCATCGCCGGGCTGGAGTTGCCGGACAGCGGCGAGGTGCGCTTCCACGGCGAGGATGCGACGAACACCTCGGTGCGCGAGCGCAACGTCGGCTTCGTGTTCCAGCACTATACCCTCTTCAACCACATGACGATCTTCGAGAACGTCGCCTTCGGGTTGCGCGTGCGGCCGAAGGAGCGCCGGCCTTCGGACAAGCAGATCCAGGCCAAGGTCACCGAACTGCTGAAACTTGTGCAGCTGGACTGGGTGGCCGACCGCTATCCGCACCAGCTGTCGGGCGGGCAGCGCCAGCGCATCGCGCTGGCCCGTGCGCTGGCGGTGGAGCCGAAGGTGCTGCTGCTGGACGAACCCTTCGGCGCGCTGGACGCCAAGGTGCGCAAGGAGCTGCGCCGCTGGCTGCGCCGGCTGCACGACGAAATGCACGTCACCAGCGTGTTCGTCACCCACGACCAGGACGAGGCGATGGAGGTCGCCGACCGCATCGTGGTGATGAACCAGGGATGCATCGAGCAGCAGGGCAGCCCGGACGAGGTCTACGACCATCCGGCCAGCCCCTTCGTGCTGCAGTTCCTGGGCGACGTCAACCTGTTCCACTGCCGCTTCGGCCATGTGGACCCGCGAGGGGCCGCCCTGATCGGTCGGCCGGGTGGCGTCGACGCCGCGGCCGATACGGTCTACGTGCGCCCGCACGAGCTGGACATCGTGGCCGTGGCCGAAGCCGGGGCCTTGCCGGTGACGCTGTCGCAGGTGCTGACGGTGGGTGCGCAGACGCGCATCGAGTTCAAGCGCGACGACGACGGCAGCTATGTCGACGTCGAAATGCCGCGCAGCGATTTCGCCGCGCTGCGCCAGCGGCTCGACCTGCGCAGCGGCAGCCGCATGCACCTGCGCGCACGACGGATCACGCGCTTTGCGCCGGGCCAGGCGCCGCAGGCCGAGCTGCCCGATCCGGCGGCGATGATCTGAACCCGCGCGGCCGATGCGCGCGCCGTGCCGCGGCTGCGGCCGCGGCGGCGCTCAGCGCACGCGCATGCGCGACAGCCTTTCGCGCCGGCGGCGCAGCAGCTTGCGCCGCACCCGCCAGTGCCAGACCATGTTCACCAGCGCATAGGCCAGCAGCGAGAAGACCACCGCAAAGACAAACGCGCCCAGCAGCAGCGGCTTGCCCACGTCGCGCGCGATGTGCCAGTAGCGCTGCCAGGTGCCTGGGGCAGTGACGTCGGCGGGCACCGTGTCGCCAGGCACCGGGCGCAGGGCCTGCGGCGCGTTGGCGTCGTCGGTCTTTTCACCCAGCATCCAGCTACCAGTGCGCCAGGCGGCGTAATACACCGGCCCGAAGGTCGGCGGCGTGTTCACCAGCGTGGCGGCAATGGCGGTGGGGATGTTGGCGCGCAGCAGCACGCTCAGCGCCGCCGACAGCGGGATCTGCGCGATCGGCGTGATGAAGGCAAAGAACACGCCAACTGCGGCGCCCAGCGCCACGCCGCGGCGGCTCATGTGCCACAGGCTGCGGTGCAGCAATGCCGGCCCCAGCCAGCGCAGCCAGCGGTTGGCGGCAATCGACTCGTGCGACGGCAGCAGCCGCTTCAGGCGCTCGAACATGGCGTAGGCTTGCAGGGGTGGGTTGCGGCCGCCTGCGCCCCGAGCCTGGCAGGCGTCGAATCGGCGGATCAAGGTGCAAGCATAGCCGGGCAGGACGGTGCCGCGGCTTGCGCCGTTGCACACGGTGCGACGTGGTCCACGTTCAGATCTCGAAGCGGCTGCCCGGCGCCTGGGCCAGCGCCTGGTCCACCAGTGCGCGCGTCAGCGGCGGCGTGAAGGTGCGGATGAAGTCGTAGGCGTAGCCGCGCAGGAAGGCGCCGCGGCGCACGGCCACGCGCGTCATGTTGCTGGCGAACAGGTGGCGCGCGTCGATGGCGCACAGCCCGGCATCGCGGACTTCGTCGAAAGCCATCGAGGCGATGATGCCCACGCCCATGCCCAGTTCCACGTAGGTCTTGATCACGTCGGCATCCATCGCCGACAGCACCAGGTTCCAGGCGAGCCCGCGGCGGCGGAAGGCTTCGTCGATGTGCGCGCGGCCGGTGTAGCCCGGCTCGTAGGTGATGATCGGATGGTGCGCCAGCACCTCCAGCGTCAGCGGCTCGCTGCGGTCGGCATGCCGGGCCAGCGCATGGCCCTGGGGCACCACCACCGCATGCGTCCAGCGGTAGCTGGGCAGGGCCACCAGGTCCTCGTACTCGGACAGCGCTTCGGTGGCCACGCCGATGTCGGCCTCGCCGGACAGCAGCAGCTGCGCCACCTGCTTCGGGCTGCCCTGGTGCAGCCGCAGCAGCACCTCCGGATGCGCGGCGCTGAAGTCGCGCACCGCCGGCGGCAGCGCATAGCGGGCCTGCGAATGGGTGGCGGCGATGGTCAACGTGCCGCGGTGCGCCGAGGCGAAATCCTCCCCCGCACGGCGCAGGTTGTCGGCTTCCAGCAGCAGCCGCTCGACGATCGGCAGCACCGCCTGCCCCGGCGCGGTCAACCCGGTCAGCCGCTTGCCGGCGCGCTGGAATAGCGTGATCCCGAGCTCGTCCTCCAGCTCGCGGATCTGCCGGCTCACGCCCGGCTGCGAGGTGTGCAGTGCGGCCGCCACCTCGGTGAGGTTGAAACCCTGCCGCACGGCTTCGCGCACGGAGCGCAGTTGCTGGAAGTTCACGGCGGGCCGCGCGGGATCGCGGCGTTGCTTATGCGATTTTCGGATTATCGAAGCGCTGCAATGCCGCCGATCGAATAAATGCTTCTAAGCAAAGAAGCTTCCGGCATAAGCCGGCCCGTCATCAACCGGCCGCGTACTTGACGCTGCAGCCGTAGGGCGTGCTGGTCGGCGTACCCACCGGCTTGCCGGCCTGCAGGTCGGCCAAGGCGGCGCGCACGTAGTTCCTGGCGGTCTTCACGTCCTCGGGGTTGGCGCTGCGCTTGTCGTCGATGCCGCCGGCATAGACCAGCACGCCCTTGGCATCGATGACATACATGTGCGGCGTGGTGCGCGCGCCGTAGGCCCGGCCGACCTGCCCGTTGTCGTCCATCAGCACCGCGGCAGGCGCGGCGCCCCAGCCGCCCACCAGCTTGGCGCCCAGCGCTGCCGGCGCCAGGTAGTCGGTGTGGCCGGGCGCGGTGGAACTGATGCTCAGCCAGACCACGCCCTGCGCGCCGGCCTCCCTCTGCAGCGCCTGCATGTTCTGCGAGCCATAGTGCTTGACGACGAAGGGGCAGCCCGGGTTGGTCCATTCCAGCACCACCTTCTTGCCCTTGAAATCGGCCAGCTTCACCGTCTTGCCGGTGGCGTCGCGCAGCTCGAAGGCCGGCGCCGGCTGGCCGACCGAGGCAGTCTGGGCGGTGGCGGGCAGCGCGGCGGCGGCGGCCCACAGGGCCAGCGGCAGCAGGGTCAGGTGACGGCGCGAGACGGATGCAGGCATGATCGGCTCCTTGGCGGCAGTGGGTGGGGGGGCGACGGCGCGCCTTCAGGGCTGCAGGCTGGACAGCGCATCGCGCAAGATACCCTGGCTCAGAATCTCCGGCAGCAGCAGGGGTTCCCGGCCGGGCCGGTGCAGCACGTACACCGGCACGCCGTTGCGGCCCAGCCGGGCCAACGCTTGGGTGATGGTCGGATCGCGCCGCGTCCAGTCGGCGCGCATCAGCGCCACGTTGGCGCGCTCGAAATCCTGGCGCGCCTCGGCCGTGTCCAGCACCAGCCGCTTGTTGACCTGGCAGCTGACGCACCAGGCGGCGGTGAAGTCCACGAACACCGGCCGGCCTTCGGTCTGCAGCCGCGCCAGCGTGCCTTCGTCATAGGGCAGCCAGACGCCGGCCGCGGGCGTGGCGTTGCCGGCGGCGCTGCGCACCGGCTCGGCGGGCGGCGCCTCGGCCGGCCAGCTCCACACCAGCAGCGCGGCCAGCGCCAGCGCGCCCAGTCCCTTGCCGAGCAGGCCGCGCCCCGCGCCCAGGTGGGCCAGCCAGAGCAGCATCGCCAGGCCCACGATCGCCAGCAGCAGCCGCGCCATCGCGCCCACGCCGGCCTGCTGGCCCAGCACCCACAACAGCCATACGGCGGTGGCGAACATCGGGAAGGCCAGGCCCTGCTTCAGCCGCTCCATCCACGGGCCGGGCTTGGGCAGGTGGCGGCGCCAGCCGGGCGCGACGCTCAGCGCCATGTACGGCAGCGCCATACCCAGGCCCAGCGCGGCAAAAACAGACAAGGACACGGCGGCCGGCTGCGTCAGCGCATAGCCCAGCGCGGCGCCCATGAACGGCGCGGTGCAGGGGCTGGCCGCCACCACTGCCAGCACGCCGCCGGCAAAGGCATCGGCGGCCGGATGCCGGGCGCGCCAGCCGGCCGCGGCCTGCGGCAGCAGGTTGCCGAACTCATAGGCGCCCATCAGGTTCAGGCCAATGGCGAAGAACAGCAGCGCCAGCACCGCCACCAGCCCCGGCTCTTGCAGCTGGAAGCCCCAGCCCACTGCGCTGCCGGCCGCCTGCAGCGCAATCAGCCCGCCGGCCAGCGCCAGGAAGCTGAGCAGCACGCCGCCGCCGTAGGCCAGTGCGTGGGTGCGCAGCGCCGCCGGCGTGGCCGCCTGCCTGGCCAGGCCCAGCAGCTTGATCGACAGCACCGGGAACACGCAGGGCATCAGGTTCAGCACCATGCCGCCGGCGAAGGCCAGCAGCAGCGCCATGGCCCAGCCCAGGCCCGGGGCCCCCGCGGGCGCGGAACCGGCGTGCACGCCGCCCGCCAGCGGCCGGGCGCCTTCGGGCAAGGCGATGCGGTCGACCTCGCGCAGCGGCGCGCTGAACTGCGCCATCGGGCTGCCGCCGCCCCATAGCGCGCCGCCAACGCCGCGGGCGACGATCACGCCGTCGAGCGTGGCCGGCACCGTGGCGTCGGGCAGCAGCCGCATCTTCAGCGCATAGCCGCTTGGCGTGGCGTGCAGTTCGTGCACGGCGGTTTCGATCAGCTGCTCGGCAAAGGGAAACACCTCCAGCGGCGGCTGCGGCGCGCCGGCCGGGCGCAGGCCGTCGGCTTGCAGCGTGAACAGCAGCTCGCGGCCGCTGCGCTGCACTTCGGCCGTCCAGCCGCGCAGCGGCTGCGGGCGGCCGGCAGCGGCGGCGTCGAACAGCGCGGTCCAGGCGGTGTTGCCCGGCGTGGTGCCGGCATCCACCACCGGCAGCCGCAGCTCGAGCGTGGCGCTTTCGGGGATGCAGACATCGTGGCAGACCAGCCAGTCGGCCTGTGCCCGCAGCTTGAGCTCGCTGCCGGGCCGGGCGTCGGCCGGCGCGGTGAAGCGCATCGGCAGCAGCAGCTCGCCCTCGTAGCCGTAGTTGACCAGCGGGCCGATCGGCAGCCGCTTCGGCGCCGGCCATTCGATGTCGCCCATTCCGGCGCCGGCCGGCAACTGCCATTCGATGCGGGTGGGCAGTCCGGAATCCCCCGGGTTGCGCCAGTAGGTGTGCCACTTGGGGATGTGCAGCAGCCGCAGGCCGATCTGCAGGCTGCCGCCGGGCGCGACCGCGCTGCGTTCGGCCACCAGTTCGGCCGTGACGTGGTCGGTCTTGACCGTTTCGGCCAGCACGGCCGGCGCCCAGGCGCCCAGCACCAGGCAAAGAAAGAGGGACCACAGACGGCGCAAGGCTACGGGCTCCACCACGCGAAGGTTCGCGAGCATAGCCTGCGCGTCTGGCAAACTGCCGCGATGCTGCCCATCACCCTGCTGCCCGGTTTGGCAAGCGATGCCGAGTTGTGGCGCGACCAGGTGTCGGCGCTGTCGCCGCTGCGGCCGGTGCGGGTGAGCGACGTGCACACGCGCTTTGCCACCTTGCCGCAGATGGCGGCGGCGCTGCTTGCCGAGAGCGACGGCGATCTGCTGCTGTGCGGCACCTCGATGGGCGGCATGCTGGCGCTGGAGGCGGTGCGCCAGGCGCCGCAGCGAATCAAGGCGCTGGCCCTGCTGGCCAGCAGCGCCCGGCCCGACACGCCGGAGCTGATCCGCCTGCGCAGCGACGCGATCGTGCTGTTCGAGCAGGGGCGCATGCGCGAGGTGCTGCAGGCCAACGTGCCTTTCGCCTTCGACCCGGCCCATGCTGCGGCGCTGACGCCGGCCTACCTGGCGATGATGGACCGCGCCGGCGCCGCCCAGCTGATCGCGCAGAACCGCGCCATCATGGCCCGCGCCGACCAGCGGCCGTGGCTGCAGCACATTGCCTGCCCGACGCTGGTGGTGGTGGGCGAGTCCGACCTGTTGACGTCGCCCGAGCATGCACAGGAGATGGCCACGCTGATCCCTGGCGCGCGGCTGGAGACGCTGCGGCAATGTGGGCACCTGCTCACTTGGGAGCAGCCCGAGGCGGTGAACGCGCTACTGATGGACTGGCTGGCCGGCCTGTGAGGCCGCGCTGGGCTGGCTCCAGGGCTCGGCGGACTGGATGACGCCGCCGCCCAGGCAGACCTCGCCGTCGTAAAGCACCGCCGACTGTCCCGGTGTCACCGCCCACTGCGGCGCGTCGAAATCCAGCCTGAAGCCGCCGGCCGCGGCCTGCAGCACACAGGCCGCGTCCGCCTGGCGGTAGCGCGACTTGGCCGCATAGTTTCCTGGCGGCGGCGCGCTGCCGGCCACCCAGCTGCAGTCTTCGGCCAGCAGCGCGCGCGACTGCAGGGCAGGGTGGTCATGCCCCTGCACCACCTGCAGCACGTTGCGCTGCAGGTCCTTGCCTGCCACGTACCACGGCGCGTGCTCGGCGCCGCCGCGTGCCGCGCCGCGCTCCTTGACGCCGCCGATGCCCAGGCCCTGGCGCTGGCCCAGCGTGTAAAAGCTCAGGCCCACGTGGCGGCCGACGGTGCGGCCTCGCTCGTCGCGGATCGGCCCCGGCTCATGGCTCAGCCAGCGGTTCAGGAACTCGCGGAAGGGCCGCTCGCCAATGAAGCAGATGCCGGTGGAATCCTTCTTCTGCGCATTGGGCAGGCCGATCTCGGCCGCCAGGCGGCGCACCTCGGTCTTGGGCAGCTCGCCCACCGGGAACAGCGTTCGCGACAGCTGGGCCTGGTTCAGCCGGTGCAGGAAGTAGCTCTGGTCCTTCAGCGGGTCCAGGCCCTTCAGCAGCTGGAAGCGGCCGTCGCGCCGGCGCACCCGCGCATAGTGGCCGGTGGCGATGGCCCCGGCGCCCAGGCGCAGCGCATGGTCGAGGAAGGCCTTGAACTTGATCTCCGCATTGCACAGCACGTCGGGGTTGGGCGTGCGCCCGGCCCGGTATTCGCGCAGGAACTCGGCGAACACGCGCTCGCGGTACTCGGCGGCAAAGTTGACATGCTCGATCTCGATGCCGATGACATCGGCCACTGCGGCGGCATCGACGAAATCGACGTTGGCGCTGCAGTAGGCGTCGTCGTCGCCTTCCCAGTTCTTCATGAAAAGGCCGATGACCTCGTGCCCGGCGCGCTTGAGCAGGTACGCACTGACGGCCGAATCGACGCCGCCGGAAAGGCCCACCACGATGCGCTGCTTGTCCACGCCGTGGATTATCCCGGCGCCCCGGCCGGCCGAACAGGTTCCCCTGGAAGGCCTGGTAACCGAGCCCGGCGAGGGCCTGGCGCCGGGCCGCGCTTTCGACGCCTTCGGCCAAGACCATGAGCCCCAGGCTCTGCCCCAGCGCCAGGATCGTGCGGGCGATCGCGACAGCCTGGGCCGCCGATCGGAGCGGGCCATGACTGCGTGGATCTGCGCCACCAGCGGGGCCGCGCCGGCGCGCACCGTCATCGCCAGATAGCGGCGCTGCCAGCGCCGGCACATGGGCCGGGTGCAGCGCCAGCGGCATGTTCAGCTCCAGCGCCGGTGCAGCCGCTCCTTGGCCAGCCGCCGGTTGGGCAGGCCCTTCAGCGGGCCGCAGAAGGCCAGCCTGGAGATTGCCTCCTCGTCGGCCTGGGGCGGCTGCGCGATGTCGACCATCGTGGCGACATGGCGCGTGACGGCGAAGACCGCGTGGGGCACCGCGGTGATGGCCAGCCAGGCGGGAAAGAGCTTGCCGTCCTTGCGCCGGTTCCACACCTCGGCCTGCACGCGCAGGCTGTCGAGCTGGGCATGCCAGTGCAGTCCGGCCGGGCCGAGCGGCATCAGCTCGATGCGGCTGGGCGCGTCCGCGCCGGCCAGCGCCGCGACCAGCGGGGGCCGCCCAGCCTGGGCTCGGGCCGCCGCATGCCGGCCTTCGGCCATGTCGCCCGCCTCGACAGCCTTCACGACCAGGCCTCCATCGGGCGCAGCCGTTGTGCGGGTTGCGCAGGCGCGAGCGGCGCGAGCATGGTGATGCGGCTACCGCCAGCGCCAACACGGCGCGCAACCCCGGCGTGCTGCGGAAGATGGACCTGTCGCGCTTTGGCGGCACGACACGCAGGCGGTTTGGCGCGACCACCATCTGTTGCTCGGCTTCGACCACCTGCATCGCCGTGCTGCGCTGCGGGATCTCGCTCAGCGTGCTGGCAGGGCTGGAGTCAAGGTGCTGCACCAACACGAAGCCCATGCCGCTGTCGGCCGGCATCGCACCGAAGCGCTGCTCGAAGCGAAGGCCGCCAGGCTGCCCGCCGACGCGCCGAGCCCGACGAAGGTGAAGCGACGCTGCGCCTGTGCCTGGCCGCGCCTCACGCCGGCCGATACCTCTGCGATCGACGGCCGGCGGTTGTCACGGCTGCACCCGTGTCTCTTTGTCGTCGGCCCGACGGGCGTCGTGGCGTCCGTCCCGGGTTCAGCGGCTTGCATGCCCGGCGCGGCATTCGGCCTCGCGCCCTCGCACCACTCGGCTGCCGGCCAGCGGCCCGGCGGGCGGGGTGACCACGGTGTACTGGTGCTCGCGATGCTCGTTGTCCTCGGCATACACCACGACCCAGTCGCGCACCCGCCCCAGCTCATGCGCGCGCGCGGTGTTCGAGAACAGCGCGGTGAAATGCCAGTCGCCATGCCGGGTGTGCAGCACCGGCAGCCAGGACTTGCCTTCCGGGTTGAAGCGGCGCGGCGCGATCGTCGGCAAGGCACCCGCCTCGGCGCCGGCGCGGTACTCGCGGTCGACCTGCAGCAGCAGCTCGATCGGCGGCTGTGCGGCGGCGTCGGCAACCGGCGCGGGCCGGCTGCGCCGCAGCATGCGCGCGCGGTCGAGCATCTGCGTCAGCGAGGCGCGGATCGCCGCCGCGCGCCGCGGGCCGATCTGCGGCAGCCGTTCGAGCCGGCCATCGCGCGCCGCCACCTCCAGCGCCTCGAGCGAGTCGACGCCCAGCTCGTCGTGCAGGCGGTGGGCCAGCGCCATGCCCACCCCGGGGATGGTGTGGAACACCGCCTCGACATCGGCGGCGCCGCGCAGGCGGTCGAGCCGGCTCCAGCGGCCGGTTTGCGCGATCTCGGCAATCGCAGCCGCGATGCCCGGGCCGATGGTCGGCAAGGCGTCGAGCCCGGCCTGGCCCCCGCGCTCGAAGAGCTCACGAAGGCTCAGCGGATGCGCGGCGATCATCTCGGCGGCGCGGCGGTAGGCGGCCACGCGAAAGGCGTTGTCGCCCTGCGCCTCGAGCAAGGCGGCCATCTCGCGCAAGCGGTCCGCAAAGACGGCGTTGTCGCCTGCGCCGGCGGCCAGGCCGGCCGCCGCGTCGGCCACCCGCGTGCATTGAGGCCCGGGGCCGTGTGCTGCCGGCGAGGTCATGGGGCGGACCACCGGCCGGATCAAGGGCCGACCGGGGCCTGCTTCGGATAGCCCACCGTCTGCGCCAGCAGCACCTGCTGGTCGACGCCGAGCGCCATCGCCTGGCTCAGTGCGTGGCGGTCGATCCAGGCGCGGATGACGGTGGCCAGGCCCTGCGCGGCACAGTACAGGTAGACGTTCTGCGCCATCGCCCCGGCGGCGCTGTACGCGTAGGCCTCGCGCTGTGCGGCCGGCACCAGCGTCATGCGGCGATGGTCGGCGACGAACACGAGGTCCAGCGCCGCCTGGTCGGTGAAATCCTGGTAGCCGGTGACGGCGCGCACGTCGCTCGGCGCTTCGAGCCGCAGCGCGTGGGATGCCGCGTCATACAGGTACAGCCCAGACGGCAGCGCGACGAATACATCCACCTCCTGCGAATTCATGGCGCTCGGCGCCGTGCGGCCGCCGAGCGATGGCCGGTTCATACCCGCGGCCGCCCACAGCAGGCCGCCCAGCAGCGGCTCGGGCAGCGGCCGGATGTTGAACTCGCGCTGCGACTGCCGCCGCCACAGTGCCTGCATCAAGCCCATGCCGCCCTGCGCGTCGGGCAGCGCCAGCGCAACGCTTTGCGCCGCCGGACCGGCGGCGGGACGCGCCTTCAACTGCCCCATCAAGCCGAGCGCCAGCTTTGTCAGCGTGTTCATCAGCCCACCTCCTTGCCCGCGAACGCGGCCGGGGCCGATGGTTGCGCAGGCGCAGTGCGCGCGCATTGAGCGCACGCAAGCGCCACGGCGGCGGCGTGCGGCCCGGCATCCGGCGCCGCTTGATCCGACGCAAGCGCGGCCGGCCTTCCGGCGCGATCATGGCGGTTCGATGGACGCGTCTGAACCCCTGCCCGGGCTCGCCGCCAAGTTGCGTTTCCTGCAATCGGCGGCGGCGCACGAGGGCGCGCATGCGCCGGTCGAGTCGATCGAAACCCACATGTCGTGGGTGTTCATCACCGGCGATCGCGTGCTCAAGCTGAAGAAGCCGGTGCGGTACGAGTTCCTGGACTTCTCGACCTTGCCGGCCCGCGAGTTCTATTGCCGTGAAGAGCTGCGACTGAACGCGCGGCTGGCGCCGGGCGTGTACCTCGACGTGCTGGCGCTGCAATGGCACGACGGCCGCTTCGCGCTGCTGCCGTCGCAGCAGTTGCCGGCGCCGGGGCAGACTGTCGACTGGCTGGTGCTGATGCGCCGCCTGCCGGCGCAGCACATGCTCGACCGGCGCATCGCGGCGGGCCGGGTCGCGCCCGCCGACATCGATGCGCTGTGCCGCGTGCTGTCCGACTTCTATCGCCGTGCGCCGGCCATCGGCGTCGAAGCGCAAGACCAGCTGCAGCGCCTGCGGCGCGAACAGCAGGCGAACCGCCAGGTGCTGCTCGATCCGCGCTGGCCGCTGCCGGGCAGCGCGGCGGCGCTGGACCGCCTGGACGCCGCCCAGTGCCGTCTGGCGGTGGCGCCGCGGGCCAGCGCCGCGCGGGGCCGCCTGCGCGAAGGCCATGGCGACCTGCGGCCCGAGCATGTGTGCCTGCTGCACCCGCCGGTCATCATCGACTGCCTGGAGTTCAATCCGCTGCTGCGCCAGGTGGACCCGTTCGACGAGATCGCCGGCCTCGGGCTCGAATGCGAAATGGCCGGCGCCCCATGGATCGGCCCCCATCTGCTCGGCGGCTGTGCCGAGGCGCTGGGCGAGCGGCCCGACGCGGCGTTGCAGCAGCTGTACACCGCACAACGCGCGCTGCTGCGCGCCCGCTTGGCACTCGCCCATCTGCTGGACCCGGTGCCGCGCACCCCACAGCGATGGCGGCCGCAGGCGCAGCGCTACCTCGGGCGTGCGGTGCAGGCGCTCGATGGGCTCGACGCCCTGGTGCCGCCGCAGGCCCAAGCCCGCGGCCCGTCTTGAATCCGCTCGTGCCGACTCGCAAGCCATCGCGCAACAGCGGAGCCGGCCGGTGGGTGCGATCGGCGTCTTGCCGCCTCACGCGAAGGGCTGCTTTCCTTCCCGGTCAGCGCATGGCGCCGGCTGCCGCCACCCCACGGCCCCACGCATTGCGATGAAAAGACCGCGGTGCGCCAGCGCACCCGTCTGAACAAGGCGGTGCACGACCATTGCCCGCGAACGACTGGCATGCACGCACGGTTTGGCGCGCCTCAGCCCGGCGGGTCGCGGCGTTCGAGTGCCAGGCCCACCAGTTCGAGCACCACGCCCACCGCGAAGCAGACCAGGCCCACACCCACCGACGGCGACAGCGCCATCAGCAGCACACCCGCGCCGATCAACGCGCCGGCCACGCTGCGCCGGATGCGACGGTTGCGGATCATGCGGATCGGTCTGCGGCTTGCTTCATGGCTCGTGCCCTCGTGCAAGACAGCTTGGCACGCCCGCTGGAGCTCGGCATTGCGCAGGCTCAAGCGGCTGCAGCGCTGCCCGGCGCACACTGCTCCTGAGCGGCAGAGTTGCGCGCCGCGCTGCGGGGTTTGTCGATGCTGCTGTATTGCCTCGATCCCGACTGTGCACTGGCTGCGGCGCTGTCGGCGCATCTCGACCAGCCGATCGCCGCGCACGAGGAGCGCCGCTTCGAGGACGGTGAATGCAAGCTGCGCCCGCTGTCGGACCCGCGCGGCGAGGATGCCTACGTGCTGCTCGGCCTGCACGGCGGGCCAGTGGACAGCCCGCACGACAAGCTGTGCCGCCTGCTGATGTTCATTGCCACGTTGCGCGAGCACGGTGCGGCGCGCGTCACGGCGCTGCTGCCCTACCTGGCCTATGCGCGCAAGGACCAGCGCACCAAGCCCTTCGACCCAGTGGGCCTGCGCTACGTGGCGCAGATGTTCGAGGCCGTCGGCACCGACCAGGTCATTGCGCTGGAGGTCCACAACGTTGCCGCGTTCCAGAACGCATTCCGGTGCACCACCGTGCATCTGGATTCGCATGCCGCCTTCGACCCGCTGCTGGCCGGCCTGGTGGACGGGGCGCTGGCGGTGGCCTCGCCCGACCCCGGGGGCGTGAAGCGGGCGCTGCTGTGGCGCGAGGCGCTGCAGGCGCGCCTGGGCTCGATCGTGGGCTTCGCCATGGTCGACAAGCGGCGCAGCGCCGGGCGGGTCACCAGCGAACAGCTGGTGGCCGGCGACGTCGCGGGAACGGCGGTGCTGCTGATCGACGACCTGATCGCCAGCGGCGAGACACTGCATCGGGCTGCCGCGGCATTGCGTCGCAGCGGTGCGAGCCGGGTGCTGGCCTTTGCGGCGCATGGCCTGTTCACCGGCGGCGCGCAGGACCGGCTCGCCAGCCCCATGTTCGACGGCGTGATCGTCACCGACAGCGTGACGCCCTGGCGACTGCAGGCGCAGGCCGCACTCGGCGCGCGCCTGCAGGTGGCTTCGGCCGCGCCGTTGTTTGCCAATGCGGTGCGCGACGCCTGCCTGGCATGGCGCCGCTGAAGCCGCCGCTGCGCCGCGCCGCGATGGCCGGCGGCGTGCTGCAGCCGTGCACGGCATCCCGATTGCGAATGCGGCTGCCCTGCGGCCGGAATGAGGAGGAGCCATGACCAATACCCCCAAGCCGGCTGCCGGCCCCGCGCTCGATTGGGTGCTGGTTGCCAACGCGGCCCGCGCCCGCTGCTTCGTGCGCGACGCCGACAACGGCGCCTTGCGCGAGGAGTACAGCTTCATCCACGACGCCAGCCGGCTCAAGGGCACGGCGCTGACGCGCGAGCGCGGCGGCAAGGTGCGCAAGGGCGTGGCCAGCACGCAGTTCGCGCCGCACACCGACCCGCACGACAAGGAGCATGCGGCCTTCGCACGGGAGCTGGCCGACTTCCTGGAGCGGGCGGCGCTGGCGCAGCGCTACCCCGGACTGTCGCTGATCGCCTCAGCGGCCTTCCTCGGTGAGCTGCGGTCCCGGTTGGGCCCCGCAGCAGGCAAGCGCCTGCGCCGGAGTGTCGCGCTGGACCTGAGCACTCTCGAAGCTGCCGAGCTGGAGCATCGGGTCACCCGGGCGCTTGCCGGCGATGCCCCGCCCTGAGCTCGGGCATCACTCGACGGCCAGGCGCTTGCTCGAGGTCGTGACCTTCTTTGGCAGCTTCAGCTCGAGCAGGCCATCCTTGTACCTGGCGTCCGCCTTGGCCTCGTCGACTGGGCAGGCCAACGTGAAGCTGCGGCTGGCATAGCCCTGCTGCCGCTCGCGGCGCAGCACCCGGCCGCCTTCTTTCTCCTCCTTCTCGGTCCTCACCTCGGCGCTGATCGTCACCTGGCTGCCGTCGATGCGGATATCGATGTCCTCCTTGCGCACGCCGGGGATCTCGGCCTTGACGGTGTAGCTGTCGTCCTTCTCGCTCAGGTCGAGCTTGATGCGAGGGGCGGACTCGGCCAACTCGGTGCGCCAGGGGCGCAGCAGCGAACGAAAGCCATCGTCGAAGGGGTCCAGCGAAAACGGGTCGAACAAGCGCAGTTCATTCATGACTCAACTCCCATCAATGTGCCTAGACAAGGTGCCAGCGGCCAGCAGACTGCAGGCCGCCGCACCCCGACATCCTGCGGCGCCATGGCGCGACGCTGATTGAGCCGGCTCAATTCGGGCCGGGCGCGCGCGACATCGCTGTGCGCCGGCCCTCTTGAAGCCGGCCACGTTGCGCTTTGGCCGATGGGCGGCTTTCGCAGCCCAGCAGGAGATCGGCCATCGACAGCGCAGTCCGCCCCGGCCGCCGTGGCGGGAATTTCCACCCACGGGATGGGGTTACGGGCTGCCGCCGGGCCCCCCTTGCCGCAGGTGGGTTTCAGCGAGCCGGTCCATGCGCAGGAGCAAGCGCCCGAGGTGCCACTGCCGCTCCATCAGTGCGCGCAGGAGCGCTGATCGCGGCGCGGCGCCTTGGGCTGGCTGCCCGACCTGCGCAACCCGGGCGACACGCTGGGCGACCGCCGGCGCGGGGTGGGCTACGGCGCGGTCGCCTTCGAGCCGCTCTTCGTCCGGCGGCGCCTGGTGCCGTGCCGTGCAGTTCAGCGCGGCGCGGATGGCGCCGGCCCGGCGGGTGGCAGCGTGCCCTCGGCCGCCGGCGGCGGGATCGACAGGCGCGACATCACGTCGGCCACGTGCGGCTTGTCCTTGGCGCCGCTGCGCGAGGCCGGGAAGTAGGCCAGCCGCAGCCAGGCCAGGCCGAAGCCGTCGTCGTAGCGGTCGAGCACCAGCGCGAAGCGCTCGTCGCGCGACAGCACCGTGAAGGTGACGAGCGGGAAGTCGTACAGGTCGACCCAGAAGATCCAGCGCCGCGCCGTGGCCACGTCGCTGACGATCAGGCGCAGCCGCTGCTGCAGCGGGTCCTTGCAGTCCACCGCCACCGAGAAGCCCCGCTGGTGCAGCGCCGCCCGCGCCGACGCCGCGCTGTCGACAAAGCTGGCGTTGACGTCGAGCCTGCTGGCTTCCTGTGCGCCTTGCGTCAACGCCTCGATCGCCACGCAGCCCTCGGTAGGCAGCGCGATGCTGGGCACCGCGGCCAGTTCCACCGGCAGCGGCTTGGCAAAGTCCTCGGGCGACAGGAAGGCCATCTGCCGGTCCTTCACGCCCTGGGCCACCCGCACCAGGTGCTGGCGCAGCTGCGGGTTGGCGCGGGTGCCCAGGCTGGTGATCTGCCGGTCGATCTGCCAGAACAGCGGGCTCAGGTTCAGCGCATCGTGGAAGTTCAGGGCCAGCAGTTCCAGCGATACCAGCTTGTCGTCCAGATGCTTCGGGTCGGGGCCGAGGTAGCGGTCCATCAGCTTGTCGAAGACCGCGCGGCGCACTGCCGTGTCGGCGTCCTCGCGCTTGTGCAGCAGCTCGGTGTACAGCCGGGTGCGGCTTTCGGCCTGGGCCCGCTGGTCGGCCGCGGCGATCTCGGCCCGCGAGCGCTGGTTGGCGTTCCACTGGAAGACGATGGTGATCGCTGCCAGCACCAGCGGCAGCGTCAGCTTCTCGATCAGCCACTTCAGGTTGTCGGTCGTGAACAAGCCGCCTGGGACCGGCGGCGGGGTGTCGGGCTTGCTCATGGCTTCAGCGGCGCTGCAGCGTCGCCGAAGCGCCGCTGCCTTGCAGGTCGAAGTCGTATTGCACCGGCGCTTGGTTGTTGAGCAGCACCTCGGTGTTCGTGCCGTCGACGCTCAGCCGGCAGCGGCCTGCGCCGGCCACCGTCAGGCGGTAGCCGCCGCGCGCGTCGGTGATCGTGGTGGCCTCGGGCTTGTCGCCGCAGCCCAGCCTGAGCTGCAAGCCCGGCCTGGGCGGCTGGCCGTCGCGCAGCACCGTGCCCAGCATGGTGGCGGCCGGCGCCGGCAGCGCGGCCAGCAAGGTGATGGCCAAGGTCATGTGACGCCAGGCTTGGGTGCTCGGTGCCATGTCGATGGGCTCGCTGAGGTCTTGCAGGGGGTGGGCCAGCCACTGGCGCTTCATGTTGCCGCGCCGCCGCGCCGTCGGGTCGGGCCCGGCTGCATCAGCACGCGCTGCAGCTTGCCGCTGCGGCCGCTGCGCACGGGAGGAGCATCGCCCAGCGCCACGCGCACGCCATGCACGCCGTGCGTTGCCAGGAAGGCCCGCAGCGTGTTGCGGGCGCGGTCGAAGGCCGCATTCACGTCGGCCTGGCCAGATTCGAAGCGCAGCTCCAGCCGGTCGGGTGCGGTGCACAGCAGCTGGAAGCGGGTGACCTGCGCGCCCTCCTCGATGGCGGTGGCCAGTGCCAGCGGCAGCAGCTTGACCTCGCGCCGCTGCGCATCGTGCAGCACCACGGTGTGGTCGGCGCGGCCATGCACCTCGATCCCCGGGAAGGCGCTGCCGCAGGCGCAGCCTGCGGGCAGCAGGCGCAGGCTGTCGCTGAGCCGGTAGCGCAGCAGCGGCTGCGTGCGGTTGGCCAGGTTGGTCAGCAGCACCGAGTCCGACACCTCGCCGGGCGGCACCGGGCGCAACTGGCGGTCCACCGGCTCCAGGATCAGCCAGTCGTGGTTCAGGTGCAGCCGGCCTTCGGCGCACTCCCAGGCCATGGCATAGAACTCGGACGCGCCGTAATTGTTGTGCACGCGGCAGCCGAAGGCGGCGCGGATGCGCGTGCGTTGTTCGGCCGACAGCTGTTCGCCGCCGACCCAGACCTCCGACAGCGACAGCCGGATCGACCCCTCGGCCTGTGCCTGCGCCAACGCGTCGGCGCAGCTGGGATAGGTGATCAGCACGGTCGGCGCGAAGGCCTGCAGCTCGGCCGCCAGCGCGGCCAGCGGCTGCTGCACCGAGAAGCTCTGCAGCGCCGGCGCCAGCCAGGGCATCAGCGGTGCCGACGCGGCCATGCGCTGCAGCCGCGCGATGCTGGCGACGCCGGCAAAGTGCCCGCCGGTGGCGGCGGCGAAGGCGTAGCGCGGTGCGCCGGCCCAGGCCGCCCAGGGCAGCGCGGCGCTGGGCCCGCCGTGCAGGCGCAACGCATCCAGCGCGTCGAAAGCCGCCAGGCTCTGCTCGTCTTGCACGAAGATGCCCGGCTCGCCGCTGGTGCCCGAACTGGTCCACACCAGGTAGCGGCCAAGGTAGGCGTCGGCCAGCCGACCGGGCGCGCTCAGGAAGGCCTCGATGCTTGCCCGGCGGATCTCGCGGTCGGTGGCCCAGTCGTCGAAATGACGCATCAGCTCGGCCTTGTCCACCGGTGCCACCTGCTCCAGGCGCGGTATCTCGCCTGCCATGCCGGGGCGGCGCCGTCGGTAGAAGGGCGAGTCATCGAAGGCGACGGCCAGCAGCGCCGCCAGCCGAGCATCGCGCTGGCGCAGCCCGGTGCCCAGAGGGTCGAGCCCGCCGGCATAGGTTTCGCCGAGCGTGCGCGACCACAGCCACGGATTCATCGGGAGCGGTGGATGTCTGGACATCGGACGGGAAGTCTGGCGTGCCGCACGATCTTCGGCCTCGGGCCCGGCATGTCGATTGCGCCGGGTCAATCGGCGCGCCATCCGCCCGATCGCCGGTGTCTTGAGCAGACTCAACGGCGCGCCAGGGGCGCGTTGCAGCATCGGCACCATGTTCGAGGAGGCGCCCGCGCATGACGGCAAAGCAGTTGAGCTTCGGTGACGACGCGCGCGAGAAGATCCGCCGCGGGGTGGACACGCTGGCCGAGGCGGTGAAGGTGACCTTGGGTCCGCGCGGCCGCACGGTGATCCTGCAGCGCGAATTCGGCGCACCGCAGATCGTCAACTCCGGCGTGCTGGTGGCCAAGGCCATCGAGCTGCCCGACGCATTCGAGAACATGGGCGCGCAGCTGCTGCGCGAGGTGGCGGCGCGCACCAGCGAGATGGCCGGCGACGGCACCACCACCGCCACCGTGCTGGCCCACGCCATGATCCACGAGGGCCTGCGCTACCTGGCCGGCGGCATGAACCCGATGGACCTGAAGCGCGGCATGGAGCAGGCCATCGAGGCCGTGGTGGCCGAGTTGAAGCGCATCGCGCGGCCCTGCGGCACCTCGCAGGAGATCGCGCACGTGGCGTCGATCTCGGCCAACAACGACCGCTCCATTGGCGAGTTGCTGGCGCGGGCCATCGACAAGGTCGGCCGCGAGGGCGCCATCTCCATCGAGGACGGCTCGGCGCTGGCCAGCGAGCTGGAAGTGGTGGAGGGCCTGCAGTTCGATCACGGCTTCCTCTCGCCGTACTTCATCAACAACCCCGAGCGCCAGAGCGTGGTGCTGGAGGACGTGGCCATCCTGCTGTGCGAGCAGAAGCTGTCGTCGCTGCAGGACCTGCTGCCGCTTCTGGAGCAGGTGGTCAAGGCCGGTCGGCCGCTGCTGGTGATTGCCGAGGACATCGACAGCGACGCGCTGGCCACGCTGGTCATCAACACCATGCGCGGCACGCTCAAGACCTGCGCGGTCAAGGCGCCGGCCTTCGGCGACCGACGCAAGGCCATGCTGCAGGACATCGCCGTGCTGACCGGGGGGCGCGTGGTCAGCGAGGAGACGGGCCTGGCGCTGGCCAAGGCCATGCTCGACGACATGGGCCGGGCGCGCCGCATCGAGGTGGACAAGGACCACACCACGCTGATCGGCGGCGGTGGCGAGCCCGAGGCAATCGCCGAGCGCATTGCCGCCATCCGCAAGGAGCGCGCAGCTGCCACCAGCGACTACGACCGCGAAAAGCTCGACGAGCGCGCCGCCAAGCTGTCGGGCGGGGTGGCGCTGATCAAGGTGGGCGCCGCCACCGAGACCGAGCTGAAGGAACGCAAGATCCGCGTCGAGGACGCGCTGCACGCCACCCGCGCGGCGGTGGAAGAAGGCATTGTTCCTGGCGGGGCGGTGGCCCTGCTGCGCGCCCGCCACGTGCTCGACGCGCTGAAGGGCCCGTCGCTGGACCACGACTCGGGGCTGCGCATCGTGGCGCGTGCGCTCGAGGAGCCGCTGCGCCGCATCGTCGCCAATGCCGGCGACGAGCCCTCGGTCGTGCTGCACCGCATCGACGAAGCACCGGCGGCGGCCTTCGGCTACAACGCCGCCACGCGCGAGTACGGTGATTTGCTGCAGATGGGCGTGATCGATCCGGCCAAGGTCACGCGCCTGGCGCTGCAGAACGCGGGTTCGATCGCCGGGCTGATCCTCACCACCGACTGCCTGATCGCCAGTGCGCCGGCCGCGGCTGCGGCCTCGCCCCTGGCGGCCGGTGCCGCGCCGGAATTCTGAAGCGGGTGCGCCTTGGCCTTGTCCGACCCTGTGGCGATGTCCGGCCTCTGGCGCCGCGCTGCAGCGCCGGCCGCAACGCCGCCGCGCAGCCAGCAGGTGCGCATCGGCCCACGGCAGCTGCCCGGTGATCTGCAGGTGCCGGCGCGGTCGAGCGGGTTGGTGTTGTTTGCGCATGGCAGCGGCAGCAGCCGGCTGAGCAGCCGCAACCGCCGTGTGGCCGAGGTGCTGCAGCAGCATGCGTTGTCGACGCTGCTGTTCGACCTGCTCGACGGCGACGAGGCGGCCGACCGGCGCAAGGTCTTCGACATCGTGCTGCTCAGCGAACGGGTGCAGCAGGCGCTCGACTGGGCCGCCGGCCAGGCGGCGCTGGCCGTAATGAGCCTGGGTTTGTTCGGCGCCAGCCCCGGCGCGGCGGCGGCGCTGCGCGCCGCGGCGCAGCGGCCGGGCAGCGTGGCGGTAGTGGTGTCGCGCGGCGGCCGGCCCGACCTGGCCGGCCCCAGCCTGGCTGCGGTGCAGGCGCCGACGCTGCTGATCGTCGGCGGTGCCGACCGCGAGGTGCTGGCCCTGAATCGCCAGGCGCTGCGCGAGTTACGCTGCAAGAAGCGGCTGGAGGTGGTGCCCGGCGCGACCCATTTGTTCGAGGAAGCCTGCGCGCTGGACAGCGTGGCGCAGCTCGCTGCCGCCTGGTTCGAGACCCATCTGGCCCGCCGGCCCATCGCGCCATGAGCCTGCGCTTCGTTGACCGCAGCGCCGCCGGCCGCGTGCTGGGCGAGCGCTTGCGCGCGCTGCACCTGCGTGCGCCGCTGGTGGTGCTGGCGCTGCCGCGCGGCGGCGTGCCGGTGGGCGCCGCGGTGGCTCAGGCCCTGCAGGCGCCGCTGGACCTGTTGCTGGTGCGCAAGATCGGCGCGCCCTGGCAGAGGGAGCTGGCGCTGGCGGCGGTGGTCGAGGGCGACCCGCCTGACATCGTCATCGACGAGGAGGTGCAGCGCGGCATGGGGGCGCACACCGAGTACATCCAAGCGCAGGCGCAGCAGCAGCTGCGCGAGATCGCGCGGCAGCGCCAGGCCTACCTGAGCGGCCGGTCCGCGGCCGTGGTCGAAGGCAGCACGGTGGTCGTGGTCGACGACGGCATCGCCACCGGCACCACGATGCGCGCGGCGCTGAAGGCGCTGCGCCGGCGGCGGCCGGCCGCACTGGTGCTGGCCGTGCCGGTGGCGCCGCGCGACACGCTGGAGCAGTTGCGCGCCGAGGTCGATCAGGTGGTCTGCCTGGACACGCCCTTTCCGTTCTTCGCGGTGGGTGAGCACTACCAGCACTTCCATCAGGTCGAGGACGACGAGGTCATCGACGCGCTGGACGCGGCGGCCCGGCCCCAAATCTCTGCCGGTGTCGATCGACGCCCGCCCATTCACCCGCTTGGAGAAACATGATGAAGATGCTGATCGCAGTCGACGGTTCGGAGCACGCGAGCCATGCCATCGAGGCCGCGGCGCGGCTGGCCGGGCAGATGCAGTCCGTGGAGGTGGTGCTGCTGAACGTGGCCGATGCCATGGTCTTCTACGGCGAGCTGCCGCCTTTCGATCTGGAAGCAGTCGAACGCGCACAGCGCCAGCACCAGCAGCAGCTGCTCGCCGAGGCCGAGGCGCAGGCCCGGGCCTGCGGGCTGCAGCAGGTGAAGACGCAGTCGGCGGTGGGGCTGGCGGCGCAGGAAATCCTGCGCGTGGCCGACGAACGCGGCGTCGATCAGATCGTCATGGGCACGCACGGACGCGGCGCGGTCGGCAGCCTGCTGCTCGGATCGGTCGCGCAGCGCGTGGTGCACCAGGCCAAGGTGCCGGTGCTGCTTGTGCGCTAGCCGCCGGTGCCGTCGATGAGCGGCGTGGCCGAGCTGCAGGGCGGGTTGCTGCGCCCCTTCGTGCAGAAGCTGATCGACTCGCTGGGCGCGCGCTCGGCCGTGCCCTTCGCCTTGACGCTGCCCGACGGCAGCCTGTACCGCAGCGGCCAGGGGCCGCCGGCTTTCACATTGCTGTTCCGCAGCGACGCGGCCTTGCTGGCGACATTGACGCGCGGCCACATCGGCCTGCTCGAGTCGTACTTCGAGCAGCAGGTCGACGTCGAGGGCGACCTCGGCGCTGCCTTTGCCACCGGGTTGATGGCCGACATCGACCCGCGCTTCAACCCGGTCGACAAGGTCGAGAACAACCTGCACGAACTGCGCCATTCCAACCGCAGCGCCGCACAGGCCAAGGCCAATGCACGCGCGCACTACGGCCTGGGTACCGGCTTCTACAAGCTGTGGCTCGACGATCCGCTGCTGATGTACACCTGCGCCTACTGGAGCGAGGGCACGCAAACGCTGGAGCAGGCGCAGCGCCACAAGATCGACCATGTCTGCCGCAAGATCCGCCTGGCACGCGGCGATCGCTTTGTCGACATCGGCTGCGGCTTCGGCGGCTTCATGCTGCGTGCCCACGAAACGCTCGGGGCGCTGGGCACCGGCATCAACACCACGCCCGAACAGGTGCAGTGGCTGCAGGCCGAGATCGACCGGCGCCAACTGGGCGGCGCGCTGCAGGTGCGCGAGACGGACTTCCGCGAACCCGGCGGCCCATACGACAAGCTGGTGTCGATCGGCGTGCTCGAGCATGCCGGGCGCGACCAGCTGACCGAGGTCATCGCCGCGCACGCCGCCTGCCTCAAGCCCGGCGGCCTGGGCGTGTTGCACTTCATCGGCCACGTCGGCCGCTACGACACCGAGCTGTTCATCCGCAAACATGTCTTTCCCGGCGGCTGGATCCCCAGCCTGGCCGACACCCTGGTCGAGATGGAGCGCTGCGGCCTGGAGGTGGTCGACATCGAGAACCTGCGCCGCCACTACGGGCTGACGCTGGACGCCTGGGCCGGCCGCTTCCAGCGCCGCTGGCCCGAGATCCAGGCGCTGGACCCGCACCGCTTCGACGAGCGCTTCCGCCGCATCTGGCTCAGCTACCTGGTGGGTTGCGCCGAGATGTTCCGCTCGCCGGCCGGCTACACGCACCTGTTCCAGATCGTCTTCAGCAAGGGCAATCTCGGGCCCGACAGCTACCCGATGAGCCGCGCCCACCTGTATGAACGCGCCGTCGGAGGCGGCTGAGCTCGCGGCCCATGCGCAGCGCGTGCAGGCGCTGCGCGAGCGCCTGAGCGCCGCTGACGGGCCGGACCGGCCGCTGGGCCTGGCCAAGGCCAGCTCCAACCTGTTCCGCGACCGGCGCGAGCCGCCCAAGAGCCGCCTCGACCTGCAGCCGTTCCACCATGTGCTGCAGGTCGACGCGGCTGCCGGCTGGGTCGAGGTGGAAGGCCTGTGCAGCTACGAGGCGCTGGTCGATGCGACGCTGCCCCGCGGCGTGATGCCGGCGGTGGTGCCGCAGCTCAAGGGCATCACCGTCGCTGGCGCCGTGGCCGGGGTCGGTATCGAGGCCACCTCGTTCAGGCAAGGGCTGGTGCACGACACGCTGCTGGCCGTCGACGTGCTGCTGCCCGACGGCCGGGTGCTGCATTGCACGCCGGACAACGAGCACCGGGAGCTGTTCTTCGGTTTCCCCAACTCCTACGGCACGCTGGGCTATGCGCTGAAGCTGCGCCTGCGCACGCTGCCGGTGGAGCCCTACGTGCGCGTGCAGCACCGACGGTTTGCGCGGGCCGACGAGTTCTTCGCCGCTGTGGCCCGGCAGTTTGAAGGCGATGCCGATTTCGTCGACGGCGTGGTCTTCACGCCGCAGCAGATGGTGTTGAGCGTGGCGCATTTCGTCGCCGACGCGCCGTGGCACAGCGACTACAGCTTCGAGAACATCTACTACCGCTCGCTGCTCGAGCGCGACAGCGACCTGCTGGCCACGCGCGACTACCTGTGGCGCTGGGACACCGACTGGTTCTGGTGCTCCAGGCAGTTTGGCGCCCAGCATCCGTTGCTGCGCCGGCTGATCGGCCGGCAGCGGCTGAACTCGCGCACCTACGCGCGCTGGATGCGCTGGAACGCGCGCCTCGGCCTGACGCGGCGCTGGGCGCGCTGGCGCGGGCGCTGCATCGAGTCGGTGATCCAGGACGTGGACATCCCTCTGGCCCAGGCCGGCGCGTACCTGCAGTTCATGCTGCGCGAGATACCGGTCCTGCCGATCTGGGTGTGCCCGGTGCGTGCCGCAGATCCACAGCGGCGCTTCGTGCTGTACCCGCTGCGCGCGGACACGCCCTACGTCAATTTCGGCTTTTGGGACGTGGTCGACTCGCCAGTGCACCGGCCGCCGGGCCACCTCAACCGGCAGGTCGAGCGCCAGGTGATGGCGCTGGGCGGCATCAAGTCGCTGTACTCGGACAGCTACTTCAGCCGCGAGGAATTCGATCGCGCCTATGGCATGGCCGATTACGCCCTGCTCAAGGCAAGCTACGACCCGCAGGCCCGGCTGCTGGGGTTGTACGACAAGTGCGTGCTGCGCGCTTGACCGGACGGCGGGGAGTCTGCTCAGTCGATGCTGCGATCGAAGCCCGAGTCCTCGGGCTTGTCGAGTTGGTGCTCCAGGCCGTAGCGGATCAGCGCCGCGGTGTTGGGCAGGTTCAGCTTGTCCTGGATGCGCCGCTTGTGGGTGCTGACGGTCTTCACAGACAAGTGCAACGCTTCGGCGATCTCGGTCGGCCGCTGGCCGGCGACGATGCGCTGCAGCACCTCCAGCTCGCGGTCGGACAGGTGGGCATGCTGCGGCGCCTGCGCCATCCCGTTGAGCTGCTGCACCACGCGCTCGGCCAGGCTGGAGGTGACATAGGCACCGCCGGCCGCCACCTTGCGCACGGCCGCCACCAGCTCGGCCGAGGCGGAGTCCTTGGTGACATAACCATTGGCGCCGGCACGGAAGGCGCGCAGCGCGTACTGCTCCTCGGCATGCATGCTCAGCACCAGCACCTTCACATGCGGATGCTCGGCGCGGATGCGCTTGATCAGATCCAGCCCGTTCATGCCCGGCATGGACAGGTCGACGATGGCCAGCCCGACGGGTTGCCGGCGCAGGCTTTCCAGGGCCTGGAAGCCGCTGCCTGCCTCGATGAGCTGCCATTCGTCGGCCACCGCTTCGAGGATGCGTCGCAGCCCCTCGCGCACGATGGTGTGGTCGTCGACCAGCAGCAAGGCGGGCCGGGCGGTGCTCTGGCGCGAGCTCATTTCCTTTCCTTGGCTCGCCGGCGCGAAGCTTGTGCATGCGCCGAAAGATCGCGCGGCGCGGTCCTGTCAAGCGGCAGGCGCACGCTGATGCGCGCGCCGCCCTGATTCGACTTGCCGATCGAGAGCTGTCCGCCGAGCACCAGCGCGCGCTCGCGAATGCCCATCAGGCCGAAGGAGTCGTCGCGGTACATCGCGGTCTCGTCGAAGCCGGTGCCGTTGTCATCCACCACCAGCAGCACCTCGCCGCCGGCCTGGCGCAGCTCGATGCACACCTGGGTGGCATGGGCGTGGCGGGCGATGTTGGTCAAGGCCTCCTGCACCATGCGGTACAGCGCGATGCTGAGGGCGTCGTCGAAGTCCGAATCGGCCGCGTGCAGCTTGAGCTGCACCGCCACCGCCATGCGCCGCGACCAGCCTTCGGCCAGCCACTCGATGGCAGCGTTCAGGCCCAGGTCGTCCAGCATCAGCGGCCGCAGCTCGGTGGCGATGCGCCGCACCGACGCGACGGTGTCGTCCACCATCTCCAGCATGGTGTCGATGCGTTCGCCCGCGGCTTCGCCGCCCAGGCTGGCCAGTTCCATCTTCAGTGCCGTCAGCCGCTGCCCCAGCTCGTCGTGCAGTTCGCGCGCGATGTGCCGGCGCTCGTCCTCGCGTGCCTGCACCATGCTGGCAGACAGGCGGCGCAGTTGGCTCCTGGAGCGCTCCAGCTCGCGGTTCTCGCGGGTGCGTTCGGTGACGTCGGTGATCACCATCTGCACCACGCTGCCCCCGTGGTCGGGCAGGCTGGCCAGGGCGATGACGACGTCGCGCAGCCCGCCATCCAGGCGCGCGATGCGCTCATGGACGGTCGGCGCCGCGGCCTGGTCCTGCACGGCCAGGGCCAGCGACCGGCGCACCGCATCGCAGGACTGCGGCGCCAGCAGCTCGTAGATCGTGCGCCCGATCAGCGCTTCGCTTCCGGTGCAACCGAACAAGGTCGCGCAGGCGCGGTTGGCGAAGACGATGCGGTCGTCGCCGGTGATCCAGATGGCCACCGGCACCACCTCGAAGACCGCGCGCATGCGCTGGTTCAGCGTGTCGATCTGCTGCTGCAACTCGTCTTCGCGGCTCAGGTCGCGCAGCAGCGCCGTGAAGTAGTGGGCTGGGCCAGCCGCGGTGCTGACGGCCACCCGCGAGATCGAGGCTTCGGCGCAGAAGATCTCGCCATTGGCGCGCAGCCCCGTGATCCGGCCGCGCTCGCCCATGCGCGCTTCGAGCGCGCCGGTGCGCGCGAACGCCGCCACGTGCCTGGCGTGGGCTTCTCGCTGCGGCGCCGGAATGAAGCGCGACAGCGGACTGCCCAGGGCCTCGTCCGGGCTGCAGCCGAACATGCGTTGCGCGGCCGGGTTGATCATGACGATCCGCTGCTGCTCGTCCACGGTGACGATGCCCTCGGAAGCGGCGTTTACCGCTCCACTGCTTACCCTGTCCAGAGGTGAGTGCGAGGTCGACAAAAGGACTCTCCCGGATCAGTTGCCGCCGCAGTCGCGCCAGTCGCGAGATGGTAGCCGCGGCAGGCCCCGAACCAAGCGAATCCCCTGGCCGGGAATTGGGTTGCGGCGCTCCGTTCAGGGGATTGACAACCGTCCGGAGCCGGTCGCGACCCCCGTCGGCAGTCCGGGCCGACGCATGTCCCGCCGTGCTGCGGCTTCGCCTCCGGGCCTGCTGATCGTCCCGCGCCCCGCAGTGCGGTGCGTGCGTAGGCGTCCGACCCGGCGTTCGGAATTTTCCGAAGCGACGCGGAAGCCGCTGACAGCATGTCCGCTGCGCCGCCGATACACAGCGTCTTGCTGCTGCGGCAAGCTTCATGGCTTAGGCAATCGAGATGCCGCAAACCAGGGAGACGCTATGAATCAGAACATCAGAATGCTGCCGGATCGCCCTCGCAGCGCGGCGCGCGTGCCGGGCCTCGGGGTTGCCGTGGACCCACGTGGCGCCGTGGTGGAGCTGCTGAGCCTGATGGGCGCGCAAATCGACGTTGCTCAGGCGCTGCCGCCTTTGTCGGTGTCGTGGCACCGTCTACACAATGGCGCCACGCTGCATCATGAGGGCGCGGTGGCCGAGTGCATCCACTTCGTGCGCGCGGGCGCCTTCAAGGTCTTCCGCACTGCCGAAGACGGCTACGAGCAGGTGCTGGGGTTCGCGGTGCGCGGCGACGTGCTGGGCTTCGAGGCGCTGGCCCACGGCACCCACTCCAGCTCGGCGGTGGCGCTGGAGGAGTCCAGCGTCTACAGCCTGCCGCTGGACGAGTTCGATTCGATCGGCCAGCGCCTGCCGCAGCTCAACCGGCTGGTGCATCGCGCGCTGAGCAACGCGCTGACGCGCCGCGGCGAGCTGGCCGAAGTCATGGCCGCGGTGGCGGCCGAGGTGCGGCTCGCGCGCTTCCTGCTGCAGCTGTCGCGGCGCATGGCGGAATGCGGCCAGTCGCCGCGGCGCTTCCACCTGCGCATGAGCCGGCGGGACATCGCCAGCTACCTGGGCGTGGCGCACGAGACGGTGAGTCGCTCGTTCGGCGCACTGTCGCGCTGGGGCTGGTTGCACGTGGACAACCGCGAAGTCGAGATCCTCGACCTGTCGGGCCTGAAGCAGTTTGCGCTGAACACGCGTCGCACGGTCGATGAATGGCCGCACGCGCAGGGCCCGCATCACGAACTGCAGCTGTGCGCGTCCTGAGCGCCGAGGCCGGGGGCCGGACCAGCCGGGCCGGTTCTGCGCCCCCGCGCTGGTGCCGTTGCTTGAGCAAATCGGACTTTGCCGCAAGGTCTTTGCGTTAGGCTTGCGTTGCGGTGCGCCGCTGCGCGCCGATGCAGACCCCAGGAGCCACCCAATGATGCAGCGCCCCAAGCCCGACCTCGACGCCGCCCGCCCGCCCGGCTCGCTGCCCGACGACGATGAGACGCTGGACACCAGCGAACTCGGTGAGCGCATCTTCGCCCGGCCTGACGGCTATTACTGGCTGGCTCCCGACGGCAAGCAGGAGATCGGCCCGTTCGGCACCTATGCAGAGGCGCTGGCCGACATGGACTCGGGCGATGCCGCCGGCTGGACGCCCGGCGAGACGCTGGCCGAAGCCGAGAGCGAGCTCGGCGTGTCCGACTGGATCGATGCCGACAGCGGCGCGCTGGCCGAAGGGCAGGCGCCGACGCACATCGAACGCGAGTGAGCCCGGAACGAGCTGCGACGCAATGCGCCGCTTCGATGTCTGCAACGGCGATGCGGACGGCTTGTGCGCGGTGCTGCAATGGCGGCTCGCCCACCCCGCCCCGGCCACGCTGGTCACTGGCCTGAAGCGCGAGATCGACCTGCTCGGCAAGGTGCCGGCCCGTGCTGGCGACGAGGTACTGGTGTGCGACCTGTCGATGCAGCGCAACCAGGCGGCGCTGCGCCGCCTGCTGCAAGACGGCGTGACGCTGCGCTATGTCGACCACCACAAGGTCGACGAGGTGCCGCAGCACCCAGGGCTGCAGGCCTGCATCGACTTCGACCCGCGCGTGTGCACCAGCCTGCTGATGGACCGCCTGCTGCAGGGGCGCTTTCGCGGCTGGGCGCTGGTTGGCGCCTACGGCGACAACCTCGGGCAGGTGGCCGACGCGCTGGCCGCCGACATGGGGCTGGACACTGCCGAGCGGCAGCAGCTGCGCTTGCTCGGCGAGGGCATCAACTACAACGCCTATGGCGACGAGGCGGCCGACCAGCACATCGCGCCGCTGGCGCTCTTCGAGCGGCTGGCGCGCCACGCGCATCCGCTCGACCTGCTGCACCATGACGGCATCGGCAGAGAGCTCGACGCGCTGCGCCGCGCCGACATGCAGCAGGCGCTGGCACAACCGATCCACGCCGCCGGGGTGGGTGCGCGCTGGGTGTGCCTGCCCGATGCGGCGTGGAGCCGCCGCGTCATCGGCGCCGTGGCCAACGAGTTGTCGTCGGACGCACCGCAGCAGGCCCATGCCGTGCTCAAGGCCGACCGTCAGGGCAACTATGTCGTCAGCCTGCGCGCGCCGCAGGCGGCACCGTCGGGAGCCGACGAGTTTTGCCGCCGCGTCGGCGGCGGCGGACGCGCCGGCGCAGCGGGCATCGATCACCTGCCGGCTGCGGCGATGGAGCGCTTCGTGGCCGAGCTGGCCGCAGCGCGCTGGGGTGGCTGAGGCCACGCCGTCCGGCGGCCTGGATGCCGCATCGCAGCGCCGCATGGTGGATGCGCTGCGCCGCGCGCTCGGCGCGCAACTGATCGAGACGCACATCTCCGACGTGCTTATCGCCGGGCACGATGCCTGGAAGATCAAGAAGGCGCTGTACCTGGGTTTTGCCGACTTCAGCACCCCGGCCCTGCGGCGTTTCTACTGCGAGGAAGAGCTGCGCCTGAACCGTCGCACCGCGCCTCAGCTGTACCTGGACGTGCAACCGGTGACGGGCACGATCGACGCGCCGTCCATCGGTGGCCCCGGCGCTGCCATCGACTGGGTGCTGCACATGCGCGCCTTCGATCAGGACGGCCTGTGGGACCGCCTGGCCGCACGTGGCGCGCTGGGAGCGGAGCAGGTCGATGCCCTGGTGGAGGCGTTGTGCGCGCTGCATCGCGACGCAGCGGTGGCCGCGGCGGACAGCCGCTACGGCCGGCCCGAACACGTGCGCGCACCGATGAGCGACAACCTGCAGGTGCTAGGCACGCTGTGCCGCGACGCCGCCGATCGCGCGTGGCTCGACGGCCTGCGCCAGTGGGAAGCGCAGGCCTTCGCCAGCCTGCGCGAGGCGTTCGCGCAGCGCCACGCCTCGGGCAAAGTGCGCGAAGGCCACGGCGACCTGCACCTGGGCAATGTCACGCAGATCGACGGCCGCCCGGTGCTCTTCGACTGCCTGGAGTTCAGTGCCGACCTGCGCTGGACCGACGTCTTCAGCGACGTCGCCTTCATGGCCATGGATCTGCGCTCGCACGGCCTGCAGGCGCTGGCGCACCGTTTCGTCAATGCCTATGTCGAGCGCAGCGGCGATGCCGACGGCCTGCGCGTGCTGCGCTACTACCAGGTGCACCGCGCGCTGGTGCGCGCGAAGGTGGCGGCGATGCGCGCGGCGCAGTTGGCCGACCCCACGGCGCGGCGCGAGCGCCAGGCCCTTCATCATTACCTGCAGGTGGCATGGCGCAGCAGCCAGCCGTCGGAACCGGTGCTGATGCTGACACACGGCCTGTCCGGCAGCGGCAAGACGACAGCGTCGCAAGGCCTGCTCGAGGCTTGCGGCGCGATCCGCTTTCGCGCCGACGTCGAGCGCAAGCGACTGTTCGGCCTGGACGCGCTGCAACGCAGCGACGCGGCGCGCCAGCAGGTGCTGTACTCCAGCCAGGCCAGCATGGCCACGCAGCAACGGCTGCGGGAGCTGGCGGCGCTGGCGCTGCAAAGCGGCTATAGCGTGATCCTCGACGCCACGTTCCTCGAACCCGCGGCGCGGCAGCAGGCCCGTGCGCTGGCCGACAGGCTGGGCCTGCGCTTCCTGATCCTGCACTTCGAGGCCCGGCCCGACACCTTGCGCGAGCGCGTGCGCCAACGCGCGCTGCGCCGCAATGATGCATCGGATGCCGACATGGCGGTGCTGGAGTCGCAACTCGCCCGCGCCCAGCCCTTGCAGGACGACGAGCGCGCGCAGACCGTCGAGTTCGATGCCGAGCAGCCGCTGGCTGCATTGGCGGGGCCGCAAGCCTGGGCGCCGCTGCTGCCGCGGCTGGGCTTGGCGCCGCTGGCCTGACCGGCGCCGGCTCAGCAGTCCTTGCTGGCCAGGCGGCTGCCCGGGGGCAGCAAGGGTTTGCTGCCGGAGGCCGGTACGGAGCCAGGGTCCGCCGGGCCTGGCCAGAGTGTCCTGGTCAGCCAGCCCAACGCGACATGGGCAAACGCCTGGTGCGCCCCGGGTTCGGGCACCGGCCGAGTGGCCTTCTTCAGCACCTCCAGGCGGCACGGGGCGGTCATCTGGCGGATGGCGGCACGATGTCGGTCGAGCGAACGTGCATCGCATGCGCCCACGACCATCAGCGTCGGCAGCGACAGCCGCGCCAGCAGCTTGGACGTTTGGTCAGGCCGTCCATCCAGCAGAATGAGCGAACGCAAGGCGGCGGGGCGGTGGCGGGCCGCCGCGGCCACGCAACCGCGCACTGCATCGTCCACGCCAAGCATGGCGATCGGCAGCGTGGCGGGCGGGGACTGCGCCGCGAGCCAGCCGAAGACGGCGCGCAGCCGGTGGCTGACCTGCACCCGGCCGGGTGCCGGCACGCCCTTGCGCTGCTCTTCGGCCGGCCGCAACGTCACGCCCAGGGTCATGAGACCGTTGGCGCGCAGCACGTCGGCGATGAAGCGATGCCCGCTGTGCTGCTGGCTGGCGGCATCGGCATGGACCAGCAGCACCAGCCCGCGTGCCGACGCAGGCCAAAGCAGCCCGCGCTCGCGGACCGCAGCCTCCAGGACATCGAGGCTCTCGTGCATGGGGCGCAGGCTCTTGAATAAGCCCGGGTGCCCAGGGTCAGTGGGCGCGATGGACGCGATGCCGTACTGGCTGGGCGCGGGCCTGCAGCAAGCCGGTCCCACCGCCGACAGGGCGGCGTCGCGGTGAGTTCGACATCGCTTTTGTCACTCTGTCCTCGGAACGTTTCAGTTTATTTACCGTATAAGGTATTCGTCAAGACCGTTAAAGGGATGGATTGTTGTCAAACATCCTTCAAGTTGTGGATGCAACTCCGGCGCGGATTGAATTGCCGCAGCGCACAATGCGCTCAACAAAGAAAAGCGCAATGGACTGCGAATGGACTGTATTCAGCGGGGTTCGGGCAAAGTGAGCTTTGGGCTCGTCAACGACGGCATCTTCGAGGTGCGCCTGTCGGGGCTGGTCGTTCCGTCCAATGCCGGCGCGCTGAGCGCCGCGGTGCTCGATGTCGTAGCCGATCAGGCTGCGGCCGGTGTGCTGTCCTCGTTACAAACGGCGATGCTCGCGCTTCCGCCGATCGACCCCCGGCACTATGCCTATGTGCCTTCCGACAAGCGGGGTGTGCCGGTGGCCGTGCTGGTCTCGCCGCAGCAATTGTTCCTGTACCAGGAGGTGGCCCAGGCGGCAGCGGCGATGGGAACTATCCGGCGCGCTTTTCTTTCCCGCGAGGAAGCTCGAAGCTGGCTTCGGGAGCAGGTTCGGGCGCTGGCCGCGAATCGGGTCTGGTGGCCAGCGCGTCGATCACCGCGATAGCCGCGGCGTAGGCTGCCCTGTGGGTGGCCTCGTCCCGCGCTGCGCTGTCCAGGCGCGTGGCCAGCAGCAGCGCCAGCGGCGACAGCCTGTCATGGCCATGCGGGCGCAGCAGTTCCCAGGGTTCCAGGTTGAAGGCTTTGCCCAGACGCTCGAGTTCATCGACACGCGTGGCCACCACCGCACGGCGGATGCGGTCCAGGGTTCCGTTGGTGACGCCGCTGCGCGCGGTGATCTTTGGCAGCGTGTCCAGATCAGCACGAGATGCCATCAACGCACGCAGATTGTTCGCCAGAATATCGCGAGGCCGCATCAAGCAATCTTGCCATACACAATTTACCCAAAAAGGGAAAAAACACATCCCGATTTCGACTCACGGTCAGGGTCCATAACCCGCCGCAAATGCTCTTCGGGGCGGCCGGCGCTCAGGCTTCGGGGATGCGGTCCAGATCGGCCAGCCAGGCGATGGCTTCACCGTCGCTGGGAGCGCGCCAGTCGCCACGCGGCGACAGCGATCCACCCGACCCCACCTTTGGCGCATTGGGCGCGCAACTGCGCTTGAACTGGCTGGTCTTGAAGAAGCGCCAGACGAAACTGCGCAGGTGCCGCTTGATCGTCGCCAGGTCGTAGGCCTGGCGTGGCACCTGCGGCCCTTCGGGCCAGGCGCCGGCCGAGGCATCGTGCCACGCGCAATGCGCCAGGTAAGCCACCTTCGAAGGCGCGAAGCCGAAGCGCAGCGTGTAGTACAGGAAGAAGTCGTGCAGGTCGTAGGGCCCGATCAGGCTCTCGGTGCTCTGGCCCGGCTGCCCCGCTGCATCGCCGGGCACCAGCTCGGGGCTGATCTCGGTGCCCAGAATGTCGAGAAGCAGTTTGTCGTCGGACACCAGCTTGCCTTCGCTTTCGGCCACCCAGCGCACCAGGTGCTTGATCAGCGTCTTCGGCACGCTGGCATTGACGCTGTAGTGCGACATGTGGTCGCCCACGCCGTAGGTGTTCCAGCCCAGCGCCAGCTCGCTCAGGTCGCCGGTGCCGACGACCAGCGCGTCGTTGAAGTTCGCCAGCCGGAACAGGTGGCTGGTGCGCTCGCCGGCCTGTACATTTTCGAAGGTGGTGTCGTACTGCGTCCGGCCTGCGGCATGCGGATGGCCCAGGTCCTTGAGCATCTGCTCGCAGCTGGGGCGGATGTCGATCTGCCGAGCCTCGCAACCGACGGCCTGCATCAGCCGCAAGGCCTGGTCGAGGGTGCGCGCGCCGGTGGCGTAGCCGGGCATCGTCACGCCGATGATGTCGCTGCGCGGCCGGCCCAGCGCATCCATGGCGCGAGCGCACACCAGCAGCGCATGGGTCGAATCCAGGCCGCCGGACACGCCGATCACCAGCTTGCGGATGCCGCTGGCCGAAAGCCGCTGCATCAGGCCCTGCACCTGGATGCTGTAGACCTCGTGGCAGCGCTCGTCCCGCCGTGCGCGAGCAGCCGGCACGTAGGGGAAACGCTCCACCCGGCGCTGCAGCGCCACCTTGCGCTGCAGGCCCAGCGCGAAGTGCACACGGCGGAAGCCGCAAAGATGCGCGGCATGGCGCGCCGCCGACTGGCCGAAGCTCGTCTGGCGCATGCGTTCGCGCGCCAGCCGTTCCAGGTCGATGTCGGCGCTGATCCAGTGTGAATCGACGGCAAAGCGCGCCGACTCGGCCAGCAACTGGCCGTTCTCGCAGATCAGCGCCTGGCCGTCCCAGGCCAGGTCGGTGGTCGATTCACCCGGGCCTGCCGACGAATAGGCATAGGCCGCCAGGCAGCGTGCCGATTGCGAGGCCGCCAGCGCGTGCCGGTAAGCCGACTTGCCTACCGTGACGTTGGATGCCGACAGGTTCAGCAGCAGCGTGGCGCCGGCCAGCGCCGCATACGACGACGGCGGGATCGGCACCCACAGGTCCTCGCAGATCTCGACGTGGAACCTCAGGTCGCGAAGGTCCTGTGCCTCGAACACAAGCTCCGCACCGAAGGGCGCGTCTTGCCCGCACAGGCGGATCTCGCGCGCCTGCGCATGGTCGGCCGGATTGAACTGGCGGGCCTCGTAGAACTCGCCATAGTTCGGCAGGTAGGTCTTGGGCACCACGCCGAGCAGCCGGCCGCGCTGCACCACGGCCGCGCAGTTGAACAGCGAGTGCTCCACGCGCAGCGGCAGGCCGACCACCGCCACCGCGGCGCAGCTCTCGCTGGCGGCCAGCACCTGGGCCAATGCCGCTTCGCAGGCGTCGAGCAGCGCGCGCTGGTGGAACAGGTCGTCGCAGCTGTAGGCCGACAGGCCCAGCTCCGGAAAGGCCACCAGCGCCGCACCCGCGCTCGCGGCCTCGTGCAGCAAGGTCACCGTCTGCGCGGCGTTGAAGGCCGGGTCGGCGACCCGGCAGCGCGGCACCGCCACGGCCACGCGGGCGAAGCCGTGGCGGTACAGGTCGAAGAACTCGGCGGTGTCGTTCACGGGCGGACTCTCCTGGTGCCATTGTGGGCCAGCGCGCCGCGCCGCGGGCCTGGCGCCGGATTGCGGGCACTCAATCGCCGCCGCTCGCCGCCGGGGCACGATGCTCGGGGCTTGCAAGAGATATCGATGGCCGCAGCCGAAAGCTTTCGCATCCTGTCGCTGGCCGGGGGGGGCTACCTGGGCCTGTTCACCGCCGTCGTGCTGGCCGGCCTGGAGGCGCGCGCGGGCGAGCCGCTCGGCCGCCGCTTCGATCTGATCGCCGGCACCTCGGTGGGGGGCATCCTGGCGGTCAGCCTGGCCTACGAGGTGCCGATGCAGGCCATCGTCGACCTGTTCCTGACCCGGGGCAGCGAGGTGTTCTCCCACCGCGCGCTGCCGAGCGGGCCGGTTGGCCGCATGCTCGACCTGGGCCGTTCGGTGCTCGGTCCCAAGTACGACGGCAAGGCACTGCGCGCTGCGCTCGACGATGCCCTGGGCACGCGCACGCTGGCCGAGGCGCGGCATGCCGTCGTCATCCCGGCCGTCAACGTGACGCGCAGCCTGACCAAGGTGTTCAAGACGCCGCACGGCGCGGCATCCTTTGGCGACGAAGCGGTGCGCGCCGTCGACGTGGCCATGGCCACCAGCGCGGCGCCGGCCTACTTTCCGGCGGTGCGCATCGGCGACTCGCTCTATGCCGACGGCGGCATGTTCGCCGTGGCGCCCGACCTGGTGGCGCTGCACGAAGCCGAGCACTTCCTGAAGGTCGGCGCGTCGCGCGTGCGCATGCTCTCGCTGGGCACCGCCACGGCCGGCTACCAGCCGGCCGGCGCGGCCGAGGTCGCGGACGGTGCCGTCGGCTGGCTCAGCGACGGACGGCTGCTGCTGACGCTGATCTCGGTGCAGCAACAGCATGTGCAGGCCATGCTGGAAGACCGCCTGGGCGAACGCTACCTGCGCATCGACGCCGCCCGGCCCGCACGCGCCGGCCTGGGCATCGACGTGGCGACGCGCGCCGTCGGACGCACGCTGTCGGGCCTGGCGCGCGCCGCGCTGGACGCCGTCGATGCCGGCGCGCTCGCGTCCTTCCTGGCCCCGCAGCGCTGAACGGGTGGCGGCGCAAGGGTTCAGCCGGCCAGCAGCACCGGGCAGCGCAGCTGCGCCAGCGTGGCCGCGTCGAGCGGCGCGCTGGCCAGGATCAGCAGGTCGCTGCCGGCCAGCGCGGCGAGCGGACCGGTCTGGTCGACGAGCCTGGCGCGCGGGTCGATGCGCACGAACTCGATGTCGCCGGCCAGGGCCTGCGCGACCTGCGTGGCCACGCGCAGCGCCCGTGCGGCGGGCTCGCCGTCGCCGGCAAGCACACTCACGCGGGGCCGGCGGCGCAAGCGCCGCGCCGCGGCGAAGCCG
>JBEIHU010000005.1:0-45480 GCA_040381175.1 Burkholderiaceae bacterium | reverse complement strand
CGGTGCGATCTACCGCGTGTCCTACTCGGCGCCTTGAGCTCGGCAAAACCGTAGCGAAGCATCAGGGCGCGCGGTAAACCGCGCGCCCTGTTTTCTGCCTGCCCAGCACAGACCCCGCCGCCATCCGGCTGACGGGTCGCATTTTGCGAACCTGCGCATGCGAACTGAACTCCGTTTCCTGCGTTTTGCCCTTGCCGTCTCCGTCGCGGGCGCGTCGATCCCATGCTCCGCGCAGGCACGCGACGCTGAGGCTGGCCGCGTCAAGGCCCAGTCGTGCACCGTTTGTCACGGGACGCTCGGTGTGTCGGTGGCTCCCGACACACCCAATCTCGCGGGTCAGCCTGCTATCTACCTCGCCGCCCAATTGCGGGCCTATCGCAGTGGCGCGCGCAAGCACGAGGTTATGGTCGTCCTGGCCCGACCGCTTAGCGACGACGACATAGACAATCTTGCCGCGTGGTTCGCCTCGATCCGCATCGAAGCGCTCGCGCCGCGCTGACACCGAATCCCGCTCGTCAAGGCGTCCCAGCCCGGCAGGGCGAACTCCTGGTTGCTTGCCAAGTGTTCGGCTAGGGTTTGTCTGAGCGTGCGGAGCGCCCTGTTGGCCTTCAAATCCACTAGCGCCGTGGCACGACTGCGCCAGAGCAAACAAGACCGGCCCCTGACCTAAGCAATGCTTTTCACCCCACCTAGCTCGAACCGTCCCACGCGGTATCGACTCCCTGCGAAATCGCACAGGCCAACTTCAACTTCGTTGGCTCTTGCGCTTTGGGCGCTGGGCAGTGCGGTTCATGCACAGCCAGCACCGACGGACCTGGACAAGGTGGTGGTCAGCGGCAGCGGCACCGAGCGCCGCGCCTTCGAGACGCCCTATGCCGTCAGTGTGGTCGACGCCGCCGAACTGCGCTCGGCTGGCCCGATGGTCAACCTGTCGGAGTCGCTCAGCCGCGTGCCTGGCCTCGTTGCCAACCTGCGCAACAACTACGCGCAGGACCTGCAGCTCAGCTCGCGCGGTTTCGGGGCGCGCGCCACCTTCGGCATCCGCGGGCTGCGCCTGTACACCGACGGCATCCCCGCCACCATGCCCGACGGCCAGGGCCAGGTATCGCACTTCGACATCGCCGGAGCGCAGCGCATCGAGGTGCTGCGCGGGCCGTTCTCGGCGCTTTACGGTGCCAACTCGGGCGGCGTGATCTCGCTGGTCAGCGCCGCGCCGCAGGGCAACGCCTACAGCCTCGACGGCGACGTCGGCAGCAACGGCCTGTGGCAGGCGCGGCTGGGCGTCGAAGCGCTGCTCGGCGGTGGCTGGAACATCCGCGCCATGGCCAGCCAGTTCAACACCGACGGCGTGCGTCCGCACAGCGCGGCCCAGCGCACGCTGGGCAATGTTCGGCTGGGCTGGGTCGGCGAGCAGGACACGGTGACGCTGCTGCTGAACAGCGTGGACCAGCCTGCACAGGACCCGCTGGGCCTGACGCGCGCGCAGTTCGACGCCGATCCTTTCCAGACCACGCCCCAGGCCACCCTGTTCAATACCCGCAAGACCACGGGGCAGACACAGGGCGGCGCCACCTGGCGGCACCGCTTTGCGGATGCCGGCGCCTTGCGCGAGAGCGTGCTGACCGCCTATGTCGGGCAACGCGACGTGACGCAGTGGCAGGCCATTGCGCCGGCCGTGCAGGCCAACCCGCGCCACCCTGGCGGCGTCATCGACCTGGGGCGCGACTATTCCGGGGTCGACGCGCGGCTGGCCTGGCGCTGGGACCATGTCTCGCTGATTGCCGGCGTGGCCACCGAGAGCCAGAGCGAAGCCCGGCGCGGTTTCGAAAACTTCACCGGCAGCGGCGCCAACCAGGTGCTCGGCGTGACCGGCACCTTGCGCCGCGACGAATCCAACAGCGTGCGCAGCAGCGACCTGTACCTGCAGGGCGAGGTCGAGCTGGCGCCCGACTGGCTGGCGACGGCCGGACTGCGCAGCGGGCGGCTGCGGGTGCGCACGCAGGACAAGTACCTGTCGAATGGCGACGACTCAGGCTCGCTCAGCTACAGCTACAACACACCGGTGCTGGCGCTGCAATGGCTGCCCACGCCGGCCTGGAACCTGTATGTCAGCGCGGGCCGGGGTTTCGAGTCGCCAACGCTCAACGAACTGGCCTACAGGCCCGATGGCGCCACCGGCTTCAACACCACGCTGCAGCCGCAGACCAGCCTGCAGCTTGAGCTGGGTGCCAAGTGGCGCAACGACGCATGGGGCCTGGCCGCCGAGGCGGCGCTTTTTCGCGCCGACACCGATGACGAGATCGGCGTGCTCACCAATGCCGGCGGGCGATCGACCTTCCAGAACGTCGGCAGCACCCGGCGCAGCGGCGCCGAACTGGGCCTGCGCTGGCAGCCCCATGCCCAGTGGCGAGCGTTGTTCGCCCTGACCTACCTCGATGCCGTGTACCGCGACAGCTTCGAGACCTGCAATGCCGTGCCCTGCACCCGGCCGCAGGACCGCGTGACCGTGCCGGCCGGCAACCGCATCGCCGGCACGATGGAAAAGAGCGCCTTCGCCAGCCTGGCCTGGATGCCGCTGCCCCGCACCGAACTGGCTTTCGAACTGCGCTACCAGGGCGAGATGCCTGTCAACGACCGCAATAGCGACTTCTCGCCTTCGGCCACCCTGGCCGCGCTGCGCTTGAGCCAAAGCATACCGGTCGGCCCAGGCACGCTATCGGTGCTGGCGCGCCTGGACAACCTGACGGACCGCATCTACTCCGGAGCGGTGATCGTCAACGAAAGCAACGGCCGCTTCTTCGAGACGGCGGCCGGACGCAACGCCCTGCTGGGATTGCGCTGGCAGGCGCCGTTCTGACCCTCATCGATCAGGGCCCCTTGCTCAAGCCGAGCCGCTCCACAATACGCTTTTCGGTGGCGTATGCGCTGCGCATCGCCTGACCATAGTCCTCCGGCCCCAGGTATGCAGGCTCCTGGTCGAACTTGGCCAGTTCGGCCACGTGCGCGGGATCGTGCAGCCCGGCCCTCAATGCATCGTGCAGCACCCGCACCACTGCTGGCGTCATGCCAGCCGGGCCGGCAATTCCGTAGTTGGAGCTGGCGACGACGCCGAAGCCCAGTTCCTTCATCGTCGGCACGCCGGGCCACCTGGGCGAACGCTTCTCACCCAGCGTCGCCAGCAATCGCAGCTGACCGCTGTCGACAAATGGCGCGAAGCCGGTGGAGTTGACGCCGACCATCACTTGCCCTGAAGACACCGCCACCAGCTGTTCCGAAGTCCCCTTGTAGGGCACGTGCACGTAGCTCAGGCCACGCTCACCGAACAGCTGGTCCATCACCATGTGCGGCGTGGAACCGACGCCATTGGTGGCCACGCTCAGGCGCCCCGGGTGCGCCGCGGCGTAGGCAAACAGGTCGTCGATGCTGCGCAGCGCGCTCGCCTGCGGCACCAATATGCCGAAGTTGACGCCGCTCAGTTGGATGATTGGGGTGGTGTCTCGGATCGGGTCCCAGCCCACCCTCTGCGTCCAGGGCGCACGGAACACTGGCTGCGGCATCTGCGCGATGGTGTAGCCATCGGGTGCCGCCTGCTGCAGTATCGGCATCACCAGCGTTCCCGCCGCACCGCCACGGTTCTCGACGAGCATCTTCTGCCCCAGCTGGCGTCCGGCGGCATCAGCCAATATGCGCATCGTCACGTCAGTGGCGCCACCTGCTTGCCACGGCACCCACAGCGTGACAGGCCGACTCGGGAACCGGTCTGCGGCGTGGGCGCGCGGCAGCCACGCGCCGCCGCACCAGGCCGCCGCCGCAAGCCGGGTGAGCAGTTCGCGGCGGTGCAGCGGTTCGGTCACGGCGCGCCCTTCAGTTGGCGGCACTGGGGCGCTTGCTCAGCGCACCGAAACCGCGCTGTGGATCGTAGCCCCAGCAGGCGAGCGTGAAGCACAAGGCCAATGTCCCCAGCACCACCCAGGGCGCGATGCCGGGGTCCTTGCCGTACAGCGCGAAGCGCATCCATTCCACCGCATGGGTGAAGGGGTTGAAGCGCGCCACCTGGTACACCCAGCCAGCGCCCGATTCCTCCAGCTTCCAAAGCGGATACAGCGCGGTGGACATGAAGTACATCGGAAAGATGACGAAGTTCATCGTGCCGGCAAAGTTTTCCAGTTGCTTGATGTGCACCGACAGCAACAGCCCCAGCGCACCAAGCATCAGTGCAGCGCACACCGCCGCGAGCAGCACCGCGGGCGTCTGCGGCCCCCACACCGGCAGCACGGTGCCCAGCAGCGCGGCGACGATCACGAACGCCGCCGCTTGCGCCAGAGACAGCACCGCGGTGGCGACCAGCTTGCTGAACAGGATCCATGACCGGGGCAACGGTGCGGTGAGCAGCAGGCGCATCAACCCCATCTCGCGGTCGTAGACCATTGCCAGGCTGGACTGCATGCCGTTGAACAGCAGCACCATGCCCACCAGCCCGGGCGCGATGTAGACATCGTAGGGAATATAGGTGTCGTAGGGCTCGACGATGGCCACGCCAAAGACGTTGCGGAACCCAGCGGCAAACACCGCCAGCCACAGCAATGGCCGCACCAGCGCTGACGCCAGCCGGCCGTACTGGCGCGTGAACTTGAACAGCTCGCGCGCGACGATCGCGCGCAGCGCCCGCAGCGCGTGGCTCAACCGCGAGCCCTGCACAGCTTCTCCGGTGCATCGGCACCGAGCGTGTCGAGGTTGTTCTTCGGATGCAGCACGCCGTCGAAGGGTGCGATTGCCACCACGCTCTGGCCGTCGCTCAGCAGCAGCGGCTGTCGCAGCTGCCCGTCCCACGGCCTGAAGCTCAAGCTCACCCCTTTCGAGCCGTCGACCTCGCCCTCGGCCAGCGCCCTCTGGAACGCCGCGGCCGGCCCCTTGGGTGCCGCTACGGCAGCAGCCACCAGCACCTTGCCCGCCACCCAGGCCGACCAGTCATGCGCGCCCATGGGGCGTCCCGCAGCCCGGTTCAACCGGCGCGTGACCTGCGGAGCGCCGAAGCGCTCGAACCTTGGCGACCAGGCCAAGGCCACCAGCCCGCCGTCGCCGACAACCGGTCGTGGCAGCGCGGTGCGGTAAGGAAGCGACAGCGCGAACTCGCCGTCGGCATCGACCACCCAAACCACGTCGTAGCTGCCCTGCGTCAGCAGCAGTGGATTGGCAAGGTCGCGCTCGCGCGGATCGGCGCTCAGCTTGAACGATCGGCTGGCCGTAAGCTTCAAGCCGTAGCGCTGCAGCGCCGCTTGCACCGTGGCACTGCGCAACCGGTCGGCCTCGCTGGGGCCGGTGAGCAGCAACACGTTGCTCCAACGCCTGGCAACGAGAAACTGGGCGATGGCATCGGCCCGCATGCGCTCGCTGGGCGCTGTATGCCACAGGTTGCGGCGGCAGCCGGCGGCGCGCAGCATGTCCTCGGCGGCGCCGATGTTGAGCAGCGGAAGCTTCACCGCATCGGCCGCGGCAGGCAGCCAGGCCCCTGGCAGGTCGGCGAGCAACACAGCCGCGCCGGACTTTTCTGCCGCTGTCGCAGCCACCCTGGCGGCTGCGGCATCAGCCACCTCGACCGTCTCCAACTCGAGCTTCGCGCCCGCGGCATCGAGCTCGACCGCGCCTTCCTTCAGCGCCACCTTCAGCGCATCGGCCGCCGGCCCGGTGGGCTGGCCAGGCACGGCGCGCTCGAGACGCTCGCGCGCCAGGCGCGGGTCGTCGACCGCCACCAGCAGCACGGCCCTGAAGGTGGCGGCGGTGCCGGACAAGGACACCAGCGCCAGCGCCGCCGCGGCGATGCAGCGCCGCATCACTCGACCAGCAACACCGTGTGCGGCACGCGACCGACCTTGACGGTCTTCACCGCCTTGGTCGAGGACACATCGACGATCGTCAGGTCGTCGGACATACCGTTGACGACGTACAGCGTCTTCTCCGCCTTGTCCAGCGCCACGCTCCAGGCGCGCTTGCCGACGAGCACGGTGTCGGTGACCTTGCGCGTCGCGACATCGACGAAGGCCACGTGGTTGGCCCTGCCCAGGCCGACGAAGGCGCGCTTGCCATCGCGGCTGATCGCCAGCCCCACCGGCGTGATGTCGGCCGCGCGCGCCCCCTTCAGCCCGAAGCGCAGCGTGTCCAACACCTGGTGCGTCTTCGTGTCGATGATGCTGACGCTGGCATCGAGCTCGTTGCTGACCCACAGCTGCCCCCCGTCGGGCGTGAGCGCCAATCGCCGCGGCCGCTTGCCGACCTTGATGTTGTGCACCACCTTGCCCGCCGCGATGTCCACCACCTGCACCATGTTGGCGACCTCGCTCGTCACGTACACGCGCAGTCCATCGGCCGAGATCTTGACGCCTTCGGGCTCGCCGCCGACGGTGATCTCGCCCACCCGCCTGCCGCTGGACAGGTCGACGATGCCGAGCAGCGCGTCCTCCTCGTTGGACACGTACAGGGTCTTGCCGTCAGCGCTGATGTCGAAGATCTCGGGGTCTTCGCCCAGCTTGACACGACGCAGCGACTTGCGCGTGCCCAGGTCGATGAAATCGGCCTCGTGCGAATCGCCGCAGGCCACGGCCAGCTGCTTGCCGTCAGGTGTCAGCTGCATGTGGCGAGGGCGCCTGCAGGTGGGCACGGTGCCGACGAGGGCCTGGGTCTTCAGGTCGAGCACGCTCAGCGCATGGTCCTTCTCGCTGGAGATGAAGGCCACACCCTGCGCCGCTGCCAGCGCCGGCAGCACGGCCAGCAGGGCCAGCAGCGTCAACGGCATCTGCTCACACCACGACATCTTCATGCGATCGCCTCCTTCGATTCCGCTGCGCCCGTGGCGCGGATGAACGCATCCTCAAGGGCGCCCCCACCCAGCGCGCCCGCCACGGCCAGGGGTGCTCCCTCGGCCAGCAGACGGCCCCGGTGCAGCACCAGCACGCGGTCGGCCGCCTCGGCTTCCTCGACAAGATGCGTCGCCCACAGCACGGTGATGCCGTGCGCCTGCACCTCGGCGCGCACTGTCGCAAGCAGCTCGCGGCGCGAACGCGGGTCCAGGCCCACGCTCGGCTCGTCCATCAGCAGCAGCGCCGGCCGGTGCAGCAGGGCGCGCACCAGCTCGACCTTGCGCCGGTTGCCGCCAGACAGCTCGCGCACTGTGCGCTTCAGGTCGTCGCTCAAGCCCACTGCGGCACAGCCGGATGCGATGCGTTCACGCGCCGTGGCCGTGGCCATGCCATGCAGGTCGGCATGGAAGCGCAGGTTGCGCTCGACACTCAGGTCCAGGTCCAGCGCAGGTTGCTGGAAGACCACGCCGATGCGTGCCAGCGCGCGCACGGCATCGGTGCGCAAGTGATGGCCGGCAATGCGGGCATCACCTTCGTCGGCGGCAAAAAGCCCCGTCAGCACCTGGAACAGCGTGGACTTGCCGGCGCCGTTGGGCCCCAGCAGCACTGCCAGGCACCCTTGCGGCAGCGACAGCGTCAACCGGTCGAGCGCGGTGCGCTGGCCATAGCGCTTGACCAGAGCGCTCACCTCGAGCAGCGGCAGACCCGCGGCGTCCATGCAGGTGCTGCGCTATTTCCTGGCCGACTCGGTCCAGCCGTTGATCGAGCCGACGTAGGCCCAAAGGGCCTCCATCTCGTGCGGCTTGAGGATGCCTGCCCAAGCCGGCATCGCGCGCTTGCCTTCCATCAGCGAGCGCATGAATCGCTGCTTATCGTCCTGCGGAAAGGTGCGCAAGTCGAAGAAGGCCCCACCCGACGTCACCAGGTTGACACCATGGCAACGCGTGCAGTAGCTGACGTAGACCCGCCGACCCAGCTGCACCGCTTCGTCGGCGGAGAGCGGCACGGCAGGCGCCTGCGCGCAGGCCGCGCCGGCGGCCATCGCCAGCACGGCCGCGAGGGCATGCCGTCTCAAGGCATCAACGCGAAGGTCCAGACCGAACCGCCGGCCGGTACCGGAGGCAGGTTCGGGTCACCGGCCAGCGCGGCGTACACGGTGGCCGAGCCGCTGGTGAAGGTGATGTACTGGCGACCCTTGTGCTCCCAGGCGATTGGCAGGCCGGTGATGCCCGAGCCAGTCTGGAAGCTCCACAGTTCCTTGCCGTTCTTGGCGTCGAAGGCCTTGACCTGCCCGGTCTGCGTGCCGGTGAACAGCAGCCCCGACGCTGTGGACAGCATGCCGGCCCAGTTCGGCGTCTTCATCGTGACTTCCCAGACCTTCTTCTTGGCTACCGGGTCCCAGGCCACCATGCCGCCGCGGTTGCCGTCGGCCGGGTCGGCCCAGCCACCGAGCTCCACACCCAGCCACCAGTTAGGGCCGTCCGGCTTGGGCTGGTCCACGTACTTGACCTTCATGCCCATGTCGATGGTGTTGAAGTAGGCGATGCGCTTTTGCGGATCGTAGGCCATCGGCATCCAGTTTTTTCCACCGAGGGCGCTAGGCCAGACCTCGATGAAATCGCCGCCCTTGATGGTCTTGCGCACCTCGGCCGTCATCGGCGTGTCGATCGGCTTGCCATTGGCGTCGATGCCGGTCGCCCAGTTGACCTTGCGCGCGAACTGCGTGCCCGAGATGAATTTGCCGCTGGTGCGGTCTATCACGTAGAAGAAACCGTTGCGGTTGGCCTGCATCAGCACCTTGGTCGGCTTGCCGTCGATCGGCAACTCGGCCAGCACCAGCTCATTGGTGCCGTCGTAGTCGTAAGGGTCGCCAGGCGAGAACTGGTAGAACCAGACCATTTCGCCAGTGGACGGACGGATTGCCAGCACCGAGCAGATCCACAGCGACTCAGCGCCACGCATCGCCGCGTTCCACGGCCCGCCGTTGCCGGTACCCCAGTACACCAGGTCCAGCTCGGGGTCATAGGTGCCGGTCAGCCAGGTCGGCGCACCGCCATTCTTGTACATCTCTGGCTTCCAGGTCTCAGCCCCCTTGTCGCCGGGGCCGGCCGTCGTGTAGCGCGTCCACTTCTTCTCGCCGGTCTTCAGGTCCCAGCCGTTGAGGAAGCCGCGTGCGCCGTATTCGCCGCCGCTGATGCCGGTGATCAGCATGCCACCGGCAATCAGCGGCGCATGGGTCATGCTGTAGCCCAGCTTGTAGTCGGCGGCTTTCTGCTTCCAGACCTGCTTGCCATCCTTCATGTTGATGGCCACCACGTGTGCGTCGATGGTGGTTCGGTAAAGGACGCCGTCAAGCGCCGCGAGGCCGCGGCTGTGAATGCCGCAGCAGAGGAAGCCGTTGACGTCGGCCGGCAGGTCGATCGGCGTCTTCCATTTCTGCCGGCCGCTGATTGGATCGACCGCGATGGTGTGCGAGTGCGTGGCGACGTACATCGTGCCGTCGATCAGCAGCGGCTGACTCGAGGCGTTGGCCGAATTGTCCAGGCTCAGGTTCCATACTGGTACCAATCGCTTGACATTGGCCGGCGTGACCTGCTTGAGCGGCGTGTGCCGCTGCTGGCCCCAGCCCATGCCATAAGTCGTGACGTCGGCGGACGTGCTGGCGTCGTTGCGAAGATCCGCCAACGTCTGCGCATGACACCATGTGCCGCCCAAGAGGACGACTGCGGCGACCAGCCGCTTCGTGGGATAACGCATCTTGCCTCCTAAGTGGGAAAAGCCATCGCCGCTGCCAGCGACGGAGCAACCCCTACCTTACTCTCGGTGCACTCGACGCCCCAATCAGGTACTTTCCCTAAAGATGGAACTGTCGCGCTTCAGCACAATCCAGCGCGCTCCGCAGCCGATCCATCATGCACCCGTATCGCCGCCGATCGACGACGCTTCCTGCCGGAATTCCCGCCCCGAACGTCTTCTTTAGCACTGCGCCGCAACGCACCGGTCTGGCGCGGCAGCGCTTCTTCGAAGACGGCGTCCGTCCCACCGGCTTGGTATCGGATGCGGTCATCCAATCGTGGACGCGCTGCGCGCAGTCCGACCGCGCCGTGACCGAGTCCATCAGCTTCACGCCCGTGACGCGCAGCCGCATCGACAGCGCGGTGGCGCGCAACCGTCTGCTACTCGATGCCGGGCGCGAAGAACTGCAGCAGCTTCAGACGCTGCTCGCGGGCACCGGCTGCAAGGCCATCCTCACCGATGCGCAGTGCGTCGTCGTGCACTCGACGCCCACCGAACGCAAAGACGGTGCACTGATGTGGCTTGCCGGACGGGTGGGCGTGGACCTGTCGGAAAGCTGCGTGGGCACCACGGCACCGGGGATGGTGGCATTGTCGGGTCAAGGCTGCACCGTGCTGGGGGCAGAACACTATTTCCACGCGAACAGGGGCCTGCAGTGCGCGGCGGCGCCCATCCGCGACATGCACGGCGAGCTGGTCGCGGTGCTTGACCTGTCATGCGAGGGGCGCGAGTTCCGCTTCGATGCCGCCGCGCTGGTGCACCTGCATGCCACCGCGATCGAGAACCGCCTGCTCGCTCGCCACGCGCGGCCGCATCTGCTGCTGCGCTTCCAGGCCTGTGCGCAACTGCTGCACACCCCGCTGGAGGGCTTGGCCGCGGTCGACGAAGCGGGCCGCGTGATGTGGTTGAACGCCGCCGGCCGCGGCCTGCTGCAGGCGCCGCAGTCGGTTGCGGACCAGCGCCCGGTCGAGCAGGCATTTGGGCTGAAGCTTGCGACGCTGATGGCGGCTGCGCAATCGGGCACGCTGCTGTTGCATCGTCTGCCGAACGGTCTGCAGCTGTGTCTGCAGCCGCAGACCGAGCAGCGCCGCGTGCACGCCGTCGCGTTGCCGAAAGAGGCAGAGCAGCAGCCGCCGCCGCCAGCCGGGCCCCCCGCGGACGAGGCCGCCAAGCTGCGGCAGGCCAGCCGGCTCTGGATCGAAAAGACGCTGGCCGACTGCGGCGGGAACGTATCGCGCGCAGCGCGCACGCTCGGTGTGTCGCGCGGGTTGATCTACCGCCACACCAAGCCGGCGTCCAAAGCGTGCTGAATGCCTGAACGGCCCGCCGAACCTCAGCTGCCCAAATCCACCGACGCCAGCGCCTGTGCCAAGTCGGCCTGCAGATCGCGCACATCTTCGAGCCCCAGCGAGAAGCGCACCAGCGTGCCGCGCCAATGCGTGCCCGGACGGATGACCGCAAAGTCGTAGGGCACCGCCAGGCTCACGGGCCCGGCCCAGGAATAGCCCAGCTTGAAGAGCTTCAGCGCATCAACGAAGGCGTGCACCTTGCTGCGCGAGAGACGCTCATCGAAGACCACCGAGAACAGCCCCGCCGCCTGCGTGCACAGCGCTGCCCAGTGCGCGTGGCCGGGCGAGCCGGGCAGCGCGGGGTGCAGCACCTGGCCGACCTGCGGATGGCCCTGCCACCACTGCGCCAGGCTGCGTCCGGCAGAATCCTGCGCTGCGTAGCGCAAGGCCAGCGAAGGCAGTCCACGCAACACGGCCTCGGCATCGTTCATGCCCACTCCCCAGCCCATTCGCATGTGAGTGCCCTTGAGCCGCAGGTGCAGGTCGTGGTCGCGTGTCGTCACCGAGCCCATCAGCACATCGCCGCCACCGGAGGGGAACTTGGTCAGCGCGTGGACGCTGATGTCCACGCCCAGGCCCTCGCCCAGCTCGAAGGCGTTGAAGGCCAGTCCCGAGCCCCAGGTGTTGTCCAGCACTGTCAGCACGCCCTTGCCATGCGCCACCCGCACCAGCGCGCGCAAGTCGGGGAACTCCATCGTGATAGAGCCCGGCGCTTCCAGCCATAGCAGCTTCGTCGCCGCGGTGATCATCGCTGCCAGCGCGGCCGGATCGGCCGGGTCGTAGAAGCGCAGAGCGATGCCCCAGCGCGACAGCTCCTGGCGTGCCAGTTCCTTGCCCGGCCCGTAGGCGTTGTCGGGAATGAGTACCTCGTCGCCGCTTGCCAGCAGCGCCATATCCACCAACGCGATGGCGGCCAGCCCGCTGGGCACCAGCAGCGTGTAGGAGCCGCCTTCCAGCGTGGCGATGCGCTCTTCCAGCAAGAAGGTGGTCGGCGTGCCGTGCAGGCCGTAGGTGTAGCCGGTCTTCTCTTTCCAGTCGCGCGCCTGCAGTGCGGCCACGTTCGGGAAGATCACGGTCGAGGCCTTGTACACCCCGGGCTGCGGCGCCGCGAAGCCGCCCGGCGGCTGGTAAGGATGCTGGATCAGCCGGGTGCTCAACGCCTTGCGATCGGACATGTTTGCTCCTAAGGGGTTCATAGCGGCAGGCCGACCAAGTCGTGGCCCCGGGTGCCGACGATGCGGGCGCGCGTGAACTCGCCCACCTTGAGTGTCTTCGACGCCTTCTCCGGCGGCAGCAGCCGCACCAGGCCATCGATCTCTGGCGCGTCGGCATAGCTGCGGCCAACGCCGCCCTTGCGGCCCAGTGCCGGCGCCTGGTCCACCAGCACCTGCATAGTGGCGCCTATGCGCTCTTGGAGCTTGCGGGTGGACACCTCCTCGGCCACGGCCATGAAGCGCGCACGGCGCGCTTCGCGCACTTCGGCCGGAAGCTGGCCGTCGAGCTCGTTGGCCGCGGCGCCTTGCACCGGCGAATAGGCAAAGCACCCGGCGCGGTCGATGCGCGCCTCGCGCACGAAATCGAGCAGCGCCTCGAACTGGCCTTCGGTCTCGCCCGGAAAGCCGGCGATGAAGGTCGAGCGCACGACGATCTGCGGGCAGGTCTCGCGCCAGCGCTGCAAGCGCTCCAGGTTGCGCTCGCCGCTGGCCGGCCGCTTCATGCGCTTCAGCACTTCAGGGTGGGCATGCTGGAAAGGCACGTCCAGGTACGGCAGCACGCGGCCCTCGGCCATCAGCGGGATGATCTCGTCGACATGCGGGTACGGGTACACGTAGTGCAGCCGCACCCAGGCGCCAAAGTCTTCGGCCAGCCTGCCGAGTTGCTCGCACAGGTCGAGCAGCCGGGTCTTGACGGGCCTGCCATCCCAGAACCCGGTGCGGTACCTGACATCGACGCCATAGGCGCTGGTGTCCTGGCTGACGACCAGCAGTTCCCTGACGCCGGCCTCGAACAGGCGCCGCGCCTCGCCAAGCACGTCGCCGATCGGCCGCGACACCAGGTCGCCGCGCATCGACGGAATGATGCAGAAGCTGCAGCGGTGATTGCAGCCCTCGCTGATCTTCAGGTAGGCATAGTGCCGCGGCGTCAGCTTGATGCCCTGTGGCGGCACCAGGTCGGTGAAGGGGTCGTGGGGCTTCGGCGTGTGCTTGTGCACCGCGTCCATCACCTCCTGCGTGGCATGCGGGCCGGTGACCGCCAGCACGCTGGGGTGCATCTGCCGCACCAGGTTGCCGCCGTCGTCGCCGGCCTTGGCGCCCAGGCAGCCGGTAACGATGACGCGGCCGTTGCCGGCCAGCGCCTCGCCAATGGCGTCCAGGCTCTCCTTGACGGCATCGTCGATGAAGCCGCAGGTGTTGACGATCACCAGGTCGGCGCCGTCGAAGGTCGTGCTGGTGCGGTAGCCCTCGGCCTGAAGCTGGGTGAGGATCAGCTCGGAATCGATCAGCGCCTTGGGGCAGCCGAGAGAGACGAAGCCGATCTTCGGTGCCGCGGCCTCGGCGGGCGAAAGCTTGGAAGTCATGCGAGCGATTGTCCCGCATGGCGCCAGCCGCCCGCGGCGGCGGGCGGCTTCAGTGCTTGCTGCCGGGCAGGCCCGGCAAGCCCTGGAACAGCGTGCCGGCCTGCTTGGCCATCTGTTCCTGCATCTGGGTGAACAGGTTCTTCGACTGCTCCATGTAGGCACCCATCAGGCCCTGCATCGCGTTTCCCTGCCCCGTCAGGAACTGGGCCCACATCTCGGGCGTGAAGGCCTTGGCATCCTTCAAACCCATGCCGGAGTTGGCGAAGCGCTTTTGCAACTCCACGAAAGTCTGCAGGTTCTTTTCGAGATAAGCGCCCATCATGCCCTGCATCGAGTGACCGTAGAAGCGGATCATTTGTGCCAGCATTTCGGACGAAAACATCGGCACCCCACCCGACTCCTCGTCCAGGATGATCTGCAGCAGGATGCTGCGCGTCAGGTCCTCGCCGGTCTTGGCGTCGCGGACCTCGAACTCCTCGAGCTTGAGCACCATGTCCTTGACATCGGCCAGGGTGATGTACGAGCTGCTGCGCGTGTCGTACAGCCTGCGGTTCGGGTACTTCTTGAGAACATGGGGACCGCTGGCAGCTGCCTCGGCAGGTTCTGAGGCGGCCGCGCGGCGTTGAACTGGCATGTTGTGGGCGCTCCTGAGGACTGACAAACTCATTCTAGGTTCCACGTACCTGCAGCGCGGCGGGGGTTTCCCTGTCCGGCCGCGCAGCGGCCAGCGGCCGGCCATCACGCGCCCGAGTGTGCCAGGCTGCCGCCCGCCGGCACTGCCGCGTGCCGGGTTCCTGGCGCTGCCCCTAAGATGCGCGCCTGAACCCGCACGGGGCAGCGCCCCGAACCTGAGCACGACATTGACGCGCCTCAAACACATGCACAGCCGCTGCCGCGCGGAAGGGCGCTTGCCGACGGCATGGGCCGGCCTGGCACTGGCCGCCGCCTGCGCCGCCGCCCAGGCCCAGGCGCCAGCGTGGCAGCCGCAGGCCGCGACCACCGCTGTGGCCGGCCCGGCGCGCGACCTGGCGGGTGACGCCCAGACTGCCTACCTGAGCCAGCGTGTGAGCGAATTCAACCAGCCTGGGCGCGGCGTGACAATGGAGCGCTTCGCCGCACGCGTGTCCGGTGCCGTGCTCAACAACCCGTCGACGCTGGCAGCGCGTTCGAGCCTCGGCGCCGCCGGCGAGGCCGTTCGCGAGGCCAAGGCCGGCGTGCTGCCCTTCATCACCGGCCAACTGGACGCCGCCTCGCGCAACAACGACCCAAACCTGATCCTGAACACACCCGATCAGCGCTACAGCACCGGCGGCGCCGGCCTGACGTTGCGCCAGCTGCTGTTCGACTTCGGCGCCACCCAGGCCGGGATCGACGCCGCCCGCGAGCGAGAAGGGGCGACCGTGGCGCGCGTGCAAAACCGCGACGGCGACCTGGCGCTGCGCAGCATTGAGGCCTGGTACGACGTCGTGCGCTCGCGCGCGCAAAGCCGGCTCGCCCAGCTCAACCTGGAGGCGATGCAGTCGATGCAGTCCTTCCTGGAACAACGCATGCAGCTCGGCGGCGGTCCGGTCAGCGACGTGCTGCGCGCCCAGACCCGGGTGACCGCGGCCTTCGCTTCTTGGACCGCGTCCAAGGCGCGCGAACAGGTCAGCGTGGCGGCCTTCCGCGAGTTGTACCGCGAGGATCCGGGCGACATCGACATGCCGGTGGCAGTGGCGCTGAACCTGCAATCGGTCGAGGCCGATACGGCCAGCCTGGTGCGCGAGTTTCCGGCCGTGCGCAGCGCCGACGCGGCGCGCCGCGCCGCCGAGCAGGACCGCGACCAGAGCGCTGCGCGGGCGCTGCCACAGGTCAACATGGAACTGTCCGCGCAGCGGCGCGACCTGGTCGGTTCGGGTCAGCCAGGCACCGACCTGGGCGCCTTCGTGGTCATGCGCTACAACTTCTTCACGGGTGGCGCCGACAGTGCGCGAACGGCGCAGGCGGGCTTCCGGGTCAGCGAGGCCAGCGAGCAGCTGCGCAGCATCAGCCTGCAGGTGGAGCGTGCGCTGGCCCAGGCGATGGCCGAGCAGCGCAGCGCCGAAACCGTGCTGAGCGCCAGGGCCGAGGGTGTCACGCAGAGCATCGTGGCGCTGGGTGCCGTGCGCGAGCTGTTCGTCAACCGGCGCGGCAGCCTGCTCGACCTGCTGAACGCGCAGGAAACCGTCAACCTCAGCGGCCAGGCCTTCATCGATGCCGAGATCGATGCCGCGCTGGCGCGCTGGCGCGTGCTCTACTTCACCCCCTCTTTCTGGACGCTGCTGGGCTTGCCGCAGGTACCTACCGCCTACGCCGCGCCAGGCAGCGGCGCGCCAGGCGTGGCTCGCTGAAGCCCCTCCATGCAGCCTCTTCCCACGTCCACGCCCGCCGCCGAACCGCCGGTGGCCGAGGCCGTGCCGGCCAGCCCCGGCAGCACCGTGCAGCCACTCGAGGCCTGCCTGCTGTTCATGCTGGCCCACCATGGCCGCGCGATGTCGGTGGCGGCGCTGCGCGCCACCGTCGCGCGGCCGGACGCCGACTGGAGCGACGCCGACTTCGTCGAAGCAGTGGAAAGCCTGGGCTTTCGCACCCGCCGCGGCAGCTCGGCCACACCGCCCTCGCCCGCCAGGAACGAGCCGGTGCTGCTTCTGGGCGAGCAATCGCAGGCCTGCGTGCTGCTGCAGCGCCTGAACGATGACCTGTACGAGGTCTACCTGCCCGGCGCGCAGCGGCCGCGGCAGTTGGGCCTGCAACAGCTTCGCGCGCTGTACGCCGGCCGATGGATCGAAGTTCGACCCCCGTCGCGCATGGAACGCCTGCGCGCCGGCATCGCCCAGGGGCGGCGCGGCCACTGGTTCTGGGGGCCGGTGCTGATGGCCCGACCTCTTTATGCGCGCGCGGCGCTGGCTGCCACGCTGACCAACCTGTTCGCGCTGGCGACCTCGATCTTCGCGATGATCGTCTACGACCGCATCATTCCCAACAATGCGGTGGCCTCGCTGTATGCGCTGCTGATCGGGGTGAGCATCGTCTTCGCCTGCGACTTCCTGATCCGCAGCCTGCGTGCCTACTTCCTCGACGTGGCCGGCAGCCGCGCCGACCTGGAGATCGCCGACGCGGTGTTCGACCAGGTCGTCGACCTGGACATGCGCGCCCGGCGCGGCCCCTCGGGATCGCTGGCCAGCATCCTGAAGGAGTTCGAGACCATCCGCGACTTCTTCACCTCGGCCACGCTGACCACGCTGATCGACATCCCCTTCGCCTTGCTGTTCATTGCCGTGCTCTACTGGGTCGGCGGGCCGATGGCCTGGGTGCCGGTGATCGCCCTGCCGCTGATGATCGCTGCTGGGCTGCTGCTGCAGCCGACGATGCACCGCCAGTCGCAGCTCAGCCAGGAGGACAGCCATCACAAGCAGGGTGTGCTGGTCGAGACCCTCAGCGGCCTGGAGTCGGTCAAGGCGCTCGGCGCCGGCGCGGTGATGCGCCGGCGCTGGCAGGACGCGGTCGCTCACCAGGCGCGGCTGGGCCTGCAGCAGCGCATGCTCAGCACGCTGGCCGCGAACTGGTCCAACCTGGTGTTCATGGTGTCGCAGGTGGCGGTGGTCACCGTGGGCGTGTTCCTGGCGGTCGACGGGCATATCGGCTCGGGCGCGGTGGTGGCCGGCTCGATCCTGTGCGGCCGCGCCATCCAGCCGATCGCACAGTTGTCGCAACTGCTCGGCCGGCTGAACCAGTCGCTGGCCAGCTATGCGGCGCTGAGCAAGATCATGTCGCTGCCGCGAGAGCACCCTGCCGACCAGGAGCGGCTGGCGCATGACCGGTTGCGTGGCTCGATCGAGCTGCGCGACGTGACCTTCAGCTACCCTGGCCAGACGATGCCGATCCTGGATAAGGTATCGCTGCGCATCGAGCCGGGCGAGCGCGTCGCGGTCATCGGGCGTGTCGGCTCCGGCAAGACCACCCTGGTGAAGATGCTGATCGGCCTGTACCAGGCCGATTCGGGCGCGGTGCTGGTCGGCGGCAGCGACGTGCGCCAGATCGACCCCGCCGACCTGCGGCGCAACGTCGGCACGGTGCTGCAGGACGTGTGGCTGATGAGCGGCACGCTGCGCCAGAACATCGCGCTGGGCACCGACCGTCCCACCGACGCCCAGGTGCTGGCTGCGGCCGAATTGGCCGGAGTGCATGAATTCGCCGTGCTGCACCCCGACGGCTACCAGCTGCGCCTGGGCGAAGGCGGCGAAGGCCTGTCCGGCGGGCAGCGCCAGGCGGTGGGCATGGCGCGCGCGCTCATCGGCGACCCGCCGATCCTGCTGTTCGACGAGCCTACCAGCGCCATGGATCCCACGGCCGAACGGCTGCTGCTGCAGCGGCTCAAGCAGTCGGTGCAGGGCAAGACCCTGGTGCTGGTGACGCACAAGCCGTCGATGCTGGACCTGGTGGACCGCGTCATCGTCATGGAGCGCGGCCGCATCATCGCCAACGGCCCGAAGGACGCGGTGATGCGCGTCGCCGCGGCACCACCCAAGGAGGCGGGGTCATGAAGCTGGTCGACCGCCTGGCCGAGCGCATGGCGCCCGGCGGCCGCCGCGGCGAATCGATCGCCGAGGCAGCGCGCATCGGCGAGATCAGCCGGGCCTCGAACCTGCTGCTGCTGGCCATTGCGCTGGCCTTTGCGGCGCTCATCACATGGGCCTCGCTGGCCGAGATCGACACCGTGGCCCAGGCCAGCGGCAAGGTGGTGCCTTCGGCGCGGGTGCAGCTGATGCAGAGCCTGGAAGGCGGGCTGGTCACGGTCATCCATGTCAAGGCCGGCGACAAGGTGGAGGCCGGCGACCTGCTGATCTCCCTGAGTCCGACCCAGGCCGGCGGCGATTTCCAGACCCGGCAGCAGCAGGCGCTTGCGCTGGGTGCGCGCGTGGCTCGGCTGCGCGCCGAGTCCGAAGGGGCGAGGCCGCAGTTCACGCCCGAGTTGCAGAAGCAGGGCGCGGAGTACGTCAAGGTCGAGCTGGCCGCCTTCGAACAACGCTTTGTCGAGCAGCAGTCGCAGCAGGCAGTGCTGTCCTCGCAGATTGCCCAGCGCACGCAGGAGCTTGAGGAAGCGCGCATCGCGATGGTCACCGCGCAACGCACGCTGGCCGCGGCCAACGAAGAGCGCGACATGCTGGAAAAGCTCGTTGCGCAGGGTCTGGAGCCGCGCATCGAGCTGGTGCGCATCGGCCGTGTCATCACCGATGCGGACGGCCGCGAGAAAGGTGCCGCCGCCGCGATCAGCCGGCTGCGTGACGCCATCATCGAAACCCGCGCCCGCCGCGACAGTGCGCAGCAGAACTTCAAGGCCACGGCGCGCGAAGAGCTGAACCGCTCGATCGGCGAGCTGCGGGCCATCGAGCAGGGGCTGCCGGCGCTGGAAGACCGCGTCGACCGCACCGCACTGAAGGCGCCGGTGCGCGGCATCGTCAACCGCGTCTTCGTCAACACCGTCGGCGGCGTGGCCAAGCCCGGCGATCCGCTGGTCGAGCTGGTGCCGGCCGACGACCCGCTGGTGGTCGAGGCCATGGTCAGCCCGAAGGACATCGGCTTCATCAAGCTGGGGCAGGACAGCCGTGTCAAATTGACGGCCTACGACTATTCGATTTACGGCGCGATGCCCGGCAAGGTGGTGCAGGTCGGCGCCGATTCGATCAGCAACGAGCGCGGCGAGAGCTACTACCTGGTGCGTGTGCAGACCGAGAAGAAGGCCATCGACAACCTGGGTAGCCCGCTGCCGATCATGTCGGGCATGCAGGCGCAGGTGGACATCATCACAGGCTCGAAGACCGTGCTGCGCTACCTGCTCAAGCCGCTGATCGCGGTGCAGGAGAACGCGTTCCGCGAGCGCTGAGGCCGGGTGCCCGGCCATAGGGTCAGGCCCGTTTCAAGGAGTCCCCGGGATGCGAGACCACAGTTTCCGGCTCGCCCGCGCGCTCGCGCTCTTGGCCGCGGTAGCCCTGGGTACGGCGCTTCCGGTGTCGGCCCAGCCCGCCGCGGCCACCACCTGCGCCAATCTGCCTGCCGATCCCTGGCCGCGCGAGCTGAGACTGTCCAATACCGCCGCGCTCGTTTGCCAGCCGCAGGTGCACTGCCGGGTCGGCAACCCGATGGACTTGCGCGCCGCACTGGCCATCATGTCCGGCGTCGCGCGGACGTGAAAGCTCTGCGTGGTCTTCGCCATCGCACGCACCCAGTTCGACTCGCTGACGCGCATCGTGGTGTTCGGGAACAGCAGGTCGGTCGACGGCAAAGTCAATCGCAACGATGGCATCGGCTGGCAGCAGGATTGCCGCAGCGGCCGGTGTGCCACCACTGCAGACACTTCCCGGACCTGCGGCGAATCCGCAGCCCACCGAGGCGGCGAGAACCGCTTTGCCGGCTCCGGCGGCGGCTTCGGGCGCTGACCGGCACGCCGGCTGCTACAGCGGTACCTCGAAACTCTGGCCGCGGATCGAGAAGACGGCACTTTTCTGCCGTACCTGCTCGAGCTTGAGCTCGGGCGTCAGGCTGTTCCCCTCCTGGAACACCTGGCCGTTGACGACCACCATGCGCACGCTGGCCTGAGGCGAATAGACCGAGCCACCGATGACCAGCGGCGGGACCTGCTGCCTCAGGTCTGCCGGCAACTCGGCCAATGCTGGCAAACGCGCCGGCAGTGCCTGTGCCTGCGCTGGTGAAGTCAGCCTTGCGGGCTCGTCACTGGGTCGGAGCTTTGCGGCAGGCGCGCTGGCCGACGCCTTTGGCAAGGCAGGCGGCGTGGCGGGTTGTGGGCGTGCCGCGGGGGGCTGCGCGGCGCCGGGCATCCGGGCGGCGGCGCTCGCTGGCACCATGCTGGCTGCCGGAGCGAGTGGCAGCGCGGGCGCGGCCGCGGATACGGATGCGGGCGCGGATGCAGGCAGCACGGCAGGGGCTGCCGGCACTGCCGCGGCCAACGGCGGCGCCTGCGGCAACGCCGGCTCGGCGTCACCCAGGGTCCACCAGACGGCAGCCACCGACAAGGCAAGCAGCATGCCGATGCCGATCCAGAACAGCGGGGACGGACGCGCCGGCTCGGGCTCGACCTCCATGCTGCCCGGTGGCAACAGCTGGGCATGCAAGTCCGGGACCGAGCCACGTTCGCGCTCGGCATCGGCCTTGCGCAGCGCATCGAGGATGTAGGACATGGCTGTTACCCCCCCGTCGGCTGGCTGGCGCTGGGCGTCTGGGCCGCCGGACTGCGCAGGGCATCGAACACCAGCGAACCGGCCCCGACCAGGGCCGCGCCGGCGATCAGGCCCAACCCCAAAGCCAGCGCGGTGCGCCTGCGCGAGGCACGTGCATCCTGCCGCCGCAGGGGCGGTGGCAGCTCGCCCCTGACCTCGGCCGCCGCCTTCTCGACGATGGGCACGTCGACCTGCGGCCTGCCGCTCGCATAGGCGCCGAGCAAAGCCCGGTCGCAAAGCAGGTTGATGCGCCGTGGCACCCCGCCAGAAAGCACGTGGATGCGCTGGATCGACGCTGCGTCGAAGGGCAGGACTGCGGACAGACCCGACACGCTCAGCCGGTGCTGGATGTACTGCGCGGTTTCGCGCGAGCTCAGTGCGTCGAGGTGGTAGCGCGCGATGACGCGCTGGGCCAACTGCTCCAGCTGAGGCCGCGCCAGCATCTCGCGCAGCTCGGGCTGGCCGATCAGGATGATCTGCAGCAGCTTGCGCTCGTTGGTCTCCAGGTTGGTCAGCAGGCGCAGCTGCTCCAGCACCCCGGCCGACAGGCTTTGCGCCTCGTCGATGATCAACACGTTGCTCTGGCCCACGCCATGGGTGCGCAGCAGGTACTCATTGAGCGCGGCGACATGGTCGCGCGCAGTGGGCAGCCGCCCGGGCACGATCTCGCGCGGAATGCGGAACTCCTCGCAGATCGTCTCAAGCAACTCCTCGGCTGTCTGCCGCGGGTTGAAGATGTAGGCCACGTTGGTGCGTCGCGGCACCTGCTCCAGGAAGCAGCGGCACACCGTCGTCTTGCCGGCGCCGATCTCGCCCGTGAGCAGCACGAAGCCGCCGCCACCGCGCACGCCATACAGCAGGTGCGCAAGCGCCTCGCGGTGGCGCCCGCTCATAAAAAGGTAGTGCGGGTCCGGAGCGATCGAGAACGGCTCCTGCTTCAACCCGAAAAACTTCTTGTACATCGCACGGAGGATAGTCGCTGTGCGCCCACGCCGAGCTGATTCAACGGGCAGCTGCCGCCACCCAGCGTGGCGTTTAGCTCGCCCGCGTCGCAGCGCGCAAGCGCGGCTCGGTTCTTCTGCGCCTGCTGCTTGCCGGCCTGCACGCCGGCTTCGAAGGCCTTTCGCCGTGTAGCCCACTGGCGCCGGCGCTGCTGTACGGTCAGGCCACCTTTACCGGCACCCATGGCGGCACCGGCCGCAGCCCGGACACAGTCACCGGTGATCGCGCCGACCGCCAGACCTGAGGCCATGCCAATGCCGGCGCCCGAAAGCGTGGATACCCGAGGCGCGCTCATGTTGGCGCCTGCCGAGAGGGTCAGTGCCAATGCCAGCACCCAAGCAGGGATCGGATTGCGGTTGATGTTGCGCAGTCCTCTGTTCCTGATCCCGGCTTCAGCCCCTGCCAGGAGCCGGTCTCGGCCGTGCAGCGCAACAGCGCGTCGATGGCGCCGTCGTTGCTGTGCTTCAGTCGGGACTTCAACCAGGCGACGATGCCATTGGCGACCCGGGTGCGGGTGGGCGCCGGGTTGGGTGTGCACAAGACGCGGTCCGCCGCCGGCTTGGCCGCCGGGTGGAAAGAGCAGGCCCCGACCAGCACGCCGCGACAGAAGGACACGGCCGCGACAAGGTCGCTGGCAAAACGGTCGTGGCGCACACCCTGGCCCCGCCTGGAGCGTGGGCGGAACTTCGAGGCCCAATTGATCCAGCACAAGGCGGAACTCTCGTGCGTCATAAAAATAGACCATTCAGGAGGAGCTGCCATGAGCCGCACTGCGTCCCGCCCGTCCCGTCCCACACGTCCGCAGCGCCCTCCCGTGCCGCCGCTGCCTACGTTCGAGGCCCTGGACGCCACGCACCGCGAGGTGATGCGCACGCTCGATCGGCTGCAGCATTGGGTGGAGCAGCTCGACCCGCAGCGGGTGGACGATGCCGCACGCGCCACGGCCGAAGAAATCTGCAAGTTCTTCGACGGCCATGCCCGGGCGCACCATGCGGCCGAGGAACAGCATGTGTTTCCCAGCCTGCTGGCCAGCGGAGATGCCGCGCTGGTGCAGCACGTCCATCGCCTGCAGCAGGACCATGGCTGGCTCGAGGAAGACTGGCTTGAGTTGCAGCCGCAGCTGCGTGCAGTGGTCGAAGGCTACAACTGGTACGACCCGGACTTCCTGCGCGCGGCGGTGCCGCTGTTCACCGAGCTGTACCGCGACCACATCGCACTGGAAGAGAACATCGTGTATCCGGAGAGCCGGCGCCGCCAGGCCTGAGCTCGGCTCATCGCATTGCGCCTGCTGGCGGCGGACGCTTTCGAAGCGCAAACCGGTTCCACCGGATCAGTGCGAAGCTTTGCAAGGCGCTTGCGCTGTGGCGCCTGACGCGCCCTGGTCCGGCGGCCGCACTGCCGGCAGCGCGGCGCCGGCAGGCTTCGGCGCTGCGACCGGGGGCTGGTCAATCGGTGGCCGGGCGATCGGCGGCAAGATCGCTTCGTCCCGACGGATAAAGGCCTCCATCACCGAGCGCGAGACCACATCCACGGCCTTGGCAGGCATGCGGTCGAGCACGCCATCAGCCACTTCATGAGCCAGTTCGAACTCGACCTTGCAACCCAGATGGCCCAGCTGCCGCAGTCGCCAGTCGGCCTGGAAGTGCCGGAACGGACCTTCGACCATCCGCACCTGCAGCCATTCCGGGCGGCGCTTCGGAGTGCGGGTCTGCAACCCGAAACGCACCTTCAGGTAGCTGAACTCGATGCGCGCAGCCACCCACTCTTCGCTGCGCTCCAGGATGGTGGCGGCCACGCACCAGGGCAGGAACATCGGGTAATGCTCGGCCTGCTCGATCGGCTCGAACATGCCTTTGGCGGTGTAGGGCACGAGCACCGAACGCTTGAGCTCCAAGCTCCTCCTCCTGGACAGCTGGCATGCTGGCGCCGGCCTGGGCCGGCATGATATGGGCCGTCCTGGCGAGCGGCCGGCGCACCGGCGCCTGCGCGAAGCCGCCCGCTACGGAACCTTGGCCCTGCAAGCGAGTCGCACAAGGCCATGTACACACCGTCCCCTTCCACACCGCCTTCGCGCCTGCAGCGCATGCTGGCGGCCGTGCTGCGCCCCGTGCTGATCATCGGCGGCATGCTGCTGATGCTCGGCGCCCTGCTGCTGGGCCTCATGCTGGCCACCGGGGTGGTGTTGTGGGCGCTGCTGCGCGGCCGCCGCCCAGCGCCGGTGAACCTGCGCTGGAGCCGCATGCCTCGCAGTCGGGGCTTCGGCCAGGCGCACAGCCGCGGCGAGGTGGTGGACGTGCAGGCGCGCCAGGTCGACGGCCCGAGCTTGCGCTGACGGCGCGCGGCCCGCGGCACGGGCATCGCGGACAATACGGCGCAGCGTCGGCGTTGCGCGGCGCGCGAATGAGGCCCCTGTATGTCCGTGAAACCCGAATCCGTCGGCATGTGCTCGGCGCGGCTGGCCCGCATCGACCGCTTTCTGGCGCAGCGCTACATCGCCAACGGCAAGCTGCCCTGCGCCTTGCTGCAGGTATCGCGTGGCGGGCAGCTGGTGCACCAGTCCGTGCTGGGCAAGGCCTCGCTGGAAAGCGGCGCGCCGCTGGCCGAGGACAGCCTGGTGCGTATCTATTCGATGACCAAGCCGATCACCAGCGTAGCCTTCATGATGCTGGTCGAAGAAGGCTTGGTGGCGCTGGACGATCCGGTTCACCGGCTCATCCCGTCCTGGCGTAACCTGGGCGTGTACGTGGGCGGAGGGGGCGGGCTGCCTGGCACACCGCCGGGCTGGCTGACCCGGCCCACCGATGCGCCGATGCGCATGATCGACCTGCTGCGCCACACCTCGGGCCTGACCTACGGCTTCCAAAACCGCACCAGCGTCGATGCCGCATACCGGGCGAACGAGATCGACACCTTCGCGCGCAGCGACGGGCTGCAGGGCTTCGTCGACGCGCTGGCCTCGGTGCCGCTGGAGTTTTCGCCCGGCACGGCCTGGAACTATTCAGTCTCGACCGACGTGCTCGGCTACCTGGTGGGCAAGATCTCCGGCATGCCTTTCGATCAGTTCCTGAGCAAACGCATCTTCGAGCCGCTGGGCATGCACGACACGTCCTTCCATGTCGACGCGGCCAAGGCCTCGCGGCTGGCGCAGTGCTACCTGATGTCGCCCGAAGGCAATCTGGTGCCGGCACGGCTGGGTAGCTTCGACGAACCGCCGTCGGCACCCTCGGGCGGCGGCGGGCTGGTCTCGAGCGCGGCCGACTACATGCGCTTTTGCGAATGCCTGCGGCGCGGCGGCGAGCTCGGCGGCACGCGGCTGCTCGGCCCGAAGACGCTGGCGCTGATGCGCGCCAACCATCTGCCCGGCGGCCGCGACCTGGCCGACGTGTCGCTGTCCATGTTCACCGAGGCTACCTACCGAGGCGTCGGCTTCGGGCTTGGCTTTGCGATGACCACCGAAGTGGCAAAGACCCAGATCGCCGGCTCGGCCGGTGAATACTGGTGGGGCGGAGCTGCCTCCACCGCCTTCTGGATCGACCCTGTGGAGGACATCTGCGTCGTCTTCCTGACGCAGTTCCTGCCCTCCACGCTGTACCCGATACGGCGTGAGTTGCGCACGATGGTCAACGCCGCGGTGCTCGAATCGCGGGCCTGAGAGGCAAGGCGACGGACATCCGCGCCGGCCTCGGGCACAGCCTGGAACTCGTTGCCGGGCGCATCGGCAACCCGGTGTCCCGCGTCTGCAACGCGCTGTTCGCCGCCGAACCGAAGCTGCGCAAAATGTTCACAGCCGACCCCCTGGGCAGCATGCGCGGCGAGATGTTCCATCGTGTCGTCGACAGCCAGCTCGACGTGGCCGGCGGCCGGCCCCAGGCCCGCGGCAAGATCCCCGCCGAGGGCTCCAACCACCAGATGGACGGCGTCAGCACAGCGCAGTTCCAGCGCTTCTTCGATAGCGTCGCGCAGGTGTTCCGCGACCCGCTTGGCAGCGACTGGACGCCGCAGGTCGACGCCGCCTGGCGGCACGCGCTGCAGCGGGTGGCCGAGATCGGCGCCCAGGCTGCGGCTCAGCCGTAGACCAGTGTGCCGTCGTCCAGGTCGGCGCGCGGCAACTCGACCTTGTCCAGCGCGTAGTCCTGCAGGTGCAGCCAGGGCGAATGGCTGCCCTGCCGTGGAAGCAGGTGCAGGCCGCGCTGCAGGTAGCCGGGGTTGAAGTTCTCCGGCTCGACCCAGGGCTTCAATGCCATGCCCTGGTCCTGTTGCCGAAGCGTCGGCGTGACCGTGCCGGCGCCGAGCTCGTCCATGTGATTGAGCAGCCGGCAGACGAATGCCGACAGCAGGTCGGCGCGCAGCGTCCAGCTGGCGCGAAAGTACCCGAAGACCCAGGCCATGTTCGGCACGCCGCTGAACATGGCGCCGCGCCAGCCGACGGTCTGCGCAAAGTCCAGCGGCCGGCCGTCGATGGCGAAGCAAATGTCGCCGAGCACGCTCAGGTTGAAGCCGGTGGCGCTGACGATCACGTCGGCTTCGAGCAAGCGGCCCGACTTCAGGCGCAGGCCAGCCGGCTCGAAGCTCTCGATCCGGTCGGTCAGCACCGAGGTCTGGCCTTCGCGCACCGTCTTGAACAGGTCGCCGTCGGGCACGAAGGCGATGCGCTGCTGCCACGGCCTGTAGCTCGGGTTGAAGTGCTGCTGCACCTCGGCCTCTTGCCCCGGGCCGAGCGCGGCGCACACGCCCGCCAGCAGCTCCTTGCGCACCGCCTCGGGCTCGGCCACGCAGCGGCGCGTGAAGGCCGCCTGGTCGAACAGCACCTTGCGGCGCACGATCTCGTGCGTCCATTCGGCCGGGATGTCCAGCTGGCGCAGCGTCTCGGCCAGCTCGTTGGCATTGCGCCCGGTGATGAAGAAGGTGGGCGAACGCTGCAGCATCGTAACGTGCCCGCACTGTCCGGCGATCGCCGGGATCAGCGTCGCCGCGGTGGCGCCCGAGCCGATGACCACGACCTGCTTGCCCGCCAGGTCCAGGTCGTCGGGCCAGGTCTGCGGGTGCACGATGCGCCCGGCGAAGCTGCCCACGCCCGGCCACTGCGGCATGTAGCCCTCGGCATGGCGGTAGTAGCCCTGGCACATGAACAGGAAGCGCGCCTTGAAGCGCCGCTCCTGCCCCTCGTGCACGGCGGCGAGAGTCCAGCGCCGCTCGTCCGAGGACCATTCGGCCGATCTCACCGCGTGACCGTAGCGGATGAGCGGCGCCAGACCGTTGTCGGCGATGACTTCGCCCAGGTACTGCTGGATCTCGGCGGCCGTGGCGATGGGCTTGCCCATCCAAGGCTTGAAGGCATAGCCGAAGGTGAACAGATCGCTGTCGGAACGAATGCCGGGATAGCGGTGCGTGCGCCAGGTGCCGCCATGGCCGTCCTGCGACTCCAGGATCAAGAAGCGCTTGCCAGGGACGTGCTGCTGCAGATGCCAGGCCGCGCCGATGCCGGAGATGCCGGCACCGACGATCAGGACGTCGAGGTCGTCGTCCATGGCGTTCATTCGAAGGACGGTTCATCCCACCAGGGGAAGAAACCGGGCATGTCGCGCGAGACCTTGTCGGGATAGGCAGGCGCACGCTTTTCCAAGAAGGCGCTGACACCCTCCCGCGCATCTGCCGAGCGGCCCCGGGCCTGGATGGCGCGGCTGTCGATGCGGTGCGCCATCATCGGGTGGTCGGCGGCCGACAGGCGCCACAGCATCTGCCGCGTCAGCGCCACCGACACCGCAGCGGTGTTGTCGGCGATCTCGCGGGCCAGCGCGCGGGCCGCCGGCAGCAATTCTTCGGGCGCGTGCAGCGAGCGCACCAGGCCGCGCTCCAGCGCCTCCTGCGCCGGGAACACGCGGCCGGTGAAACACCATTCGAGCGCGGTCTGCATGCCCACCAGCCGCGTCAGGAACCAGCTCGATGCTGCCTCGGGCGTGATGCCGCGGCGCGCGAACACGAAGCCGAAACGCGCCTCGGTGCTGGCCATGCGGATGTCCATCGGCAGCTGCATCGTCATGCCGATGCCCACCGCCGCGCCGTTGATGGCCCCGATCACCGGCTTCAGGCTCTTGTACATGCGCAGAGTGACCATGCCGCCGCCATCGCGGTAGACATCGCCCACCTTCAACTCCTCGCGCGCCGCCTCCTGACGTGCCGCGTAGTCGAAGGTCTTGCCACCGCTGGACAGGTCGGCGCCGGCGCAGAAGGCGCGGCCTGCGCCAGTGACGATCACCGCGCGCACCGCGTCGTCGGCATCGGTCTCATCGAAGGCGGCGATCAGCTCGTCGCGCATCTGCGCGGTAAAGGCATTGAGCTTCTCGGGGCGATGCAGCGTGATCGTCGCGATGCCGTCCTGCACCTCGTAGCGCAAGGTCTGCAGATCTTTCAAGGCCATGGTCCGTCTCCTGATGCCGGGTCAGACCAGCATAGCGCGCCCGCGGTGTCGCCGACCGGACAGCGCGGCCTCGGCCTCGGCGCACGGCCGGTGCCGCGTCTGCCGCAGGCAGCGGCGCCGGCGACGACATCGCCGTTTGCAGCGGCCGCCGGCGCCCATCGTCGCGGCACCAAATCACGATGGCATGCCATCATTCGAAGCCGAACATGGAAACACGGGAACGACGATGGACCTGAACTACGCCCCCGAAGAACTGGCCTTCCGCGACGAGGTGCGCGGCTGGCTGAAGAGCAACCTGCCGGCGGACATCCGCGACAAGGTCACCGGCTACCGCCACCTGAGCAAGGAAGACCACATCCGCTGGCACAAAATTCTGGCCGCCAAGGGCTGGTCGGTGCCGCACTGGCCGCAGGAATGGGGCGGCACCGGATGGAACATCACGCAGCGCTACATCTACGACGAGGAGTTCGGACTGGCCGGTGCGCCGATGCTGGCGCCTTTCGGGCCGAGCATGTGCGCGTCGGTGCTGCTGCGCTTCGGCACGCCGCAGCAGAAGCAGCGCTTCCTGCCGCGCATCCGCGAAGGCGACGATTTCTGGGTGCAGGGCTACTCCGAGCCCGGCTCGGGTTCGGACTTGGCGAGCCTGAAGACGCGCGCCGAGCGCCGCGGCGACCACTACGCGGTCACCGGCCAGAAGATCTGGACCACGCTGGGCCACTACGGCGACTGGATCTTCTGCCTGGTGCGCACCGATTTCAGCTCAGAGAAGCGGCAGGAAGGTATCAGCTTCCTGCTGATCGACATGAAGACGCCAGGCATCACCGTGCGCCCGCTGATCCTGATGGACGGCGGCCACGAGGTGAACGAGGTTTTCTTCGACGACGTCGAGGTGCCGGTGGAAAACCTGGTCTACGAGGAAAACAAGGGCTGGACGGTGGCCAAGTACCTGCTGGGCCACGAGCGCATGGGCTCGGGAGCAGTGGGCTCGTCCAAGCGCGAGCTGGCGGCGCTGAAGGCGCTGGCCGCCAAGGAGCTGAAGAACGGCAAGCCGCTCATCGACGACCCACGCTTCAGCGACCGGCTCTCGCGCGTGGAGATCGAGCTCGACGCGCTGGAGCTGACCTCGATGCGCTTCCTGGACAAGATGCGCCGCACAGGCCAGCCGCCGGGTGCCGACGTGTCGATGCTGAAGATCCGCGGCACCGAGATCCAGCAGGCGCTCACCGAGCTGATGATGCAGGCCGCGGGCCCGCAGGCGCAGCCCTTCGCGGCGGTGGACGACGGCCAGGTCGATGCCTATGTGTCGCGCCTGGCGCCGCGCTACTTCAACTACCGCAAGACCAGCATCTACGCCGGCAGCAACGAGATCCAGCGCAACATCATCGCCAAGATGGCTTTGGGCCTGTGAGGACAAGATGAACTTCGACTACAGCGACGAACAGCAGCAGCTCGCCGATTCGGTGCGCAAGTTCCTGGCGCAGCACTATGGCTTCGAGCAGCGCAAGGCGATCATCAACTCCGCCAGCGGCGGCAGCGAACCGGTATGGAAGGCCTTCGCAGAGATGGGCCTCGGCGCGCTGGCGCTGCCCGAAGACCAGGGTGGCTTCGGCGGCGGCGCCATCGACCTGATGCCGGTGATGGAAGCCTGCGGCGAAGCGCTGGTGGTGGAGCCGCTGCTCGACCAGATCGTGGCCGGCCGGCTGCTGGCCAAGGCCGGTGGCGCGGCGCTGCTGCCTGGTGTGATCGATGGCTCGCTGCGGCTGGCCTTCGCCTACCTTGAGCCGGGCCGGCGCTACGAGCTCGCGCCGCAAGGCACCATGGCCCGCAAGGCCGGCCAGGGGTGGGTGCTAGACGGCGCGAAGTGCGTCGTCGTCGGCGCCGCAGCGGCCGACCAGCTGATCGTCACCGCCGACGCCGGCGGCACCAGCCTGTTCGTCGTCGACGCCAAGGCCCGGGGGGTGAGCCTGAACCCCTGCCGCACGGTCGACGGCCAGCGCGCCGCCGACCTGCGCTTCGACGCCGTGGCGCTCCGCGCCGACGCGCTGCTCGGCCAGGCCGGCGCGTCGCAGCCGCTGGTCGACGAGGCGCTGGACTTCGCCATCGCGCTGCAGTGCGCCGACGCCATCGGCGCTATGAGCTTCGCCAACGACACCACGCTGGAGTACCTGAAGACGCGCAAGCAGTTCGGCGTGCCGATCGGCTCGTTCCAGGTGCTGCAGCACCGCATCGTCGAGATGGTCATCCACACCGAACAGGCACGGTCGATGGCCATCCTGGCCGCAGCCAAGGTGGACGGCGCCGCCAGCGCCGACGAACGCCGGCGCGCTGTCTCCGCCGCCAAGGTGAAGATCGCCGATGCGGCGCGCATCGTCAGCCAGGAAGCGGTGCAGCTGCACGGCGGCATGGGCATGACCGAGGAGCTGAAGATCTCGCACACCTTCCGCCGCCTGACCACGATCGCGCAGCGCTTCGGCGACGCCGACCACCACCTGGAACGCTATGCAGCCTGCAGCTGAACCCGCACCGGTCGGCTACGACGTCACGAAGGTTGAAGCCTGGATCTCCCGCCATGTGCCCGACCTGACGCCGCCGCTGAAGTGGACGCGACTGGAAGGTGGCCATTCGAACCTGACCTACCTGATCGAAGGCACGCTGGGCCGGCAGGCGGTGATTCGCCGTCCGCCGATGGGCCAGTTGCTGCCCAAGGCGCACGACATGGCGCGCGAGTGGGCGCTGATCAGCGGCTTGAGCAAGACCCGAGTGCCGGTGCCGCGCGCGCTGGGCTTCTGCGACGACCTCTCGGTGACCGGTGCGCTGTTCTACGTGATGGGCCGCATCGACGGGCACCCGCTGTATTCGGCAGCCGATGCCGAACGCTACGCGCCGCCGCAGCTGCGCACGGAGATCGCGCACAGCTTCATCGACGTGCTGGCCGAGCTGCATTCGGTCGACCCCGACGCGGTGGGCCTGGGCGATCTTGGCAAGAAGGATGACTACATCGGCCGCCAGCTGAAGACCTGGTACCGCTCGTGGACCGCATCGATCGACGGTGCCAAGTTCGACGACCCGCGCGCACACGAACTGCAAAAGTACCTGCTGGAGCATGTGCCCGAGCAGGGGCCGGCGCGCATCGTGCACGGCGACTATGGCCTGCACAATACGCTGGTCGGCCCGGACGGGCGCATCGCCGCGGTGGTGGACTGGGAGATCTCGACGCTGGGCGACCCGCTGGCCGACCTGGCCTATGCCCTGAACCAGTGGGCCGAACCGGGCGACCCGCCGTCGGTGCGCGGCGTGCCGCCGACCAGCCTGCCCGGCTGGCCGACGCGCCGGGAGCTGGCCGAACGATACGCCGCGCGCACCGGCCGCGACCTGGGCCTGCTGGACTACTACGTCGGCTTCAACCGGTGGAAGAGCGCGGCCATCGTGCATGGCGTCTATGCGCGCTACCTGGAGGGCAAGAAAAGCACGCTGGGCGTGGACCTGCCGGCCCTCAAGGCACAGATCCTGCGCTCGCTGGAGCAGGCCGAAGCGGCGGTGCAGCGGCTCGACAGCCGCTGACGCGCGTGCGCGGCGGCGTTCTGTCTGCGCTTGATACCCGCGATCGAGGTCGTGCACCGCAGTCGTTCACGACACGTGCGCAGTGGATGGAGCACTGCATGCCGGGGCTGCCACGCGACGCCGACGGAGAATCGAGCCGGGGCACAACCCTCCGATATCCATGTCGGTCACGGGCAGTCAGGCACTGTTCTTCGGTGGCGCATGGAGCGCCACTGCCGCGGCGCATGTGGCCTGCATCTTGCTTGGCGCACCGGCCTGCCGCTTGAAGGGGGCTGGCGAGCGAATGGCGCGCGCCGCCGCAGCGGGCAAGCCGATGGCTGCGGCCATGACGCTGGCCATCGCCGGCATGCGGGGCCGGTGGGCGGCGTATGCCTTCGCTGGCGAGGGGGTGATCGCGCCGCTGCCCTTCATGAAGGCCGCACTGCCGGCCATCTCGGCGGTGTACCCGGCGCGCGGCCTTGGCTTTCCCTTGCTGAAGGCGGCCTTTCCCGAGAACTCCCGGAGATTCTTGCTCGTCGCGTCGGGGATCTGTCCTGTGATCGGCGCGCTGCACGCCTACGGAACCGTCGCGCGCTGGCAGGAGCTGTAAGGCCGATCGAGGTAGTTCGAGCGGCTTCCGAAGGCCGCATTGCAGCGTGAGGAGCCGGTGGCGAGCACCCGCTTTCTGGTGGTCCGGTTTCACGAATTGGGGAGCCGATCAGCGGCGGTTCACGTAGGCCGGCGATCGACCCATTGCCGACAGACGGCCACCGAGATGGTTCGCCTGAAAGCAGCCGCCGGCAGACCCGGTCCGTACGCGTCGCAAAGCGACTGGTCCAGCCACTCGAACGGGGCACGCCCCATGCGGCCGCACCCCAGTGCCGCCCGCCCAAGCGAACGATTTCAGCCCGATGCTGCGCGCAACCTCTCGACCATGAAGCTCGAGGCCTGCGTGATATGCGAGCGCACGAGCGCCTCCGCGCGTTCGCCGTTGCCCTCGCAGATCGCGTCGAGGATGTGCGCATGCTGGTTCCAGATATCGCGCGGCTTCTCGTCGCGCACCAGCACCTCGCCCATGACCCGCTGCGTGTAGGTCAGGTGCGTTTCCAGTGCCGGTGCGATCAGCGCATTTCCCGACAGCGCGTAGATGAACTCGTGGAAGCGCATGTCGGCCGCGATCATCTTCGCCACCGAGCCGCTGGCCACCGCCTTGCGGCCGGCCTCGAGCAGCGCCGGCCCCTGCTTCGCGGCCAGCGCGGCACTTGTCTCGGCCGCGCGGCGGCAGGCCAGTCCTTCGATCACCGCGCGGATGTCGTACATCTGCTGCACGTGGCCGGGGTCCAGCGGCGTCACGATCAGCCCGCGCCCCGGCGCGTCCTGCAGCACGCCCTGGTTGCGCAGCAACGCCAGTGCCTGCTGCACCGGCTGGCGCGACACACCCAGCGCGTGGGCAATCTGCTCCTGGATGATGCGTTCACCAGGGCCGAGCTTGCCGGCAGCGATCTCGTCGAGAATCGCATCGCGCACCTGCTCGACCAGGTTCGGCGCGCTGGCCAGTACCTTCACGATGAAGCCAGCCGCTCGCGCAGCACGCGGTGCAGAATCTTGCCGGTGGCCGTGCGTGGCATCTGCGCGTCGGCGACGAAGCACACCGACCGCGGCCGCTTGTAACCCGCGATGCGCCCGCGGCACCAGTCGAGGATCTCGGCCTCGTCGGCCTGAGCGCTGTCGTGAAGCACGATCGCCGCAAGTACCGCCTCGCCCCACTTGTCGTGCGGCACGCCGACCACGGCGACGTCCTTCACCTTCGGATGCGCACCGAGCAAACCCTCGACCTCGGACGGGTAGATGTTCTCGCCGCCGCTGATGATCATGTTGCTCTTGCGGTCGACCAGATGGATGTAGCCGTCGGCGTCGCGCCGCGCCATGTCGCCGACCGAGCACCAGTCGCCATTGAAGGCCTCGGCGGTCTTCTCCGGGTTCTTCCAGTAGCCGTCGAAGACATAGGGTGTTCGCGAGTACAGTTCGCCAACTTCGCCGTCGGCCACCTCGCCGCCCTGCGCATCAAGCAGCCGGATCGGTCCTGAGCCGGCCCATTCGCGGCCCACCGAACCCAGCCGGGCGAGTTGCTCGTCGGGCCGCAGCAGCGTCACCCAGCCAGTCTCGGTGGAGCCGTACAACTCGTGCAACTTGCCATTGCGGAAGAACTCCATGATCGCAAGCTTGGTCTCGCGCCGCGCCGGCGCCGACGAGATCATCAACTTGTCGACACGGCTGACGTCGTACCGCGCCTTGGTGGCCTCGGGCAAGGCGAGCATCATGATGTAGTGCGTCGGCACGAGCGAGGTGAACGTGATCCTCTCTTGCGCCAGCAGGGCGAGCAAAGCCTCGGGGTCGAAGCTGCGGCGGTCGTCGATGACGCAGGCCGCGCCCAGGTGCGTGAAGGTGTGGCTGAAGTACAGCGAATTCGCGTGGCACATCGGCATCACCATCAGGCCCGTGTCGTCGCGCGTGAAGCGCATCTCTAGCGCGGTGGCCAGCGCGATCAGGGTATTGCCCTCATGGCTGCGGATGGCGCCCTTGGGCCGACCGGTGGTGCCCGAGGTGTACATCAGCGCGCAGGGGTCGGTCGGCCGCACCGCCACACCGGGGTCGGCCGCAGACGCCGCGGCGATCAGCGCTTCGTAGTCTGTCCAGCCCGGCGCCGCGCGTTCGCCCAGGCAGATATGGGCTTGCGGCAGCAGATTTAGGTTGCCGCGGATGGCCTCGACCTGGTCGACGAGTTCGTCCTGCACCACGCAGGCGCGGGCCCCGCTGTGCTGCACGATGTAGGCGATCTCCGGCGGCGTGAGGCGGAAGTTGATCGGCACGGCCACCAGCCCGGCTCGCGCCAGCGCCACGTACAACTCCATCCACTCGACGCGGTTGTAGGCCAGCAGCGCGACGCGGTCGCCCTTGGCAAGACCCAGTCCGAGCAGCCCGTTTGCCAGGCGCGTCGCGCGTTCGTGCCAGTGCGCGAAGCTGAGCTCGCGCCGCGAATCGCGTGCGCCGAGATTGTGCGGGGTGAGCCGCGCATGGGTGGCAACGGCATCGGCCACGGTGAGCAGGTGGTTCATGGGCGGCTCCAGTGGACTGGGTCGGCAAGCGGAAGGGCGCAAGTATATTGCATTCTGAATTCAGAGTGCAATAATGCTGAGCATCGCCATCGAGGAGCCCGACATGCCCGCACCCGCCGTCACCGACACCTGTAGCGCCGCACTGGTCGCGCGCTTCCTGAAGGCGCGCGGTGTCGACCGCATCTTCGCGCTGTGCGGCGGCCACGTCATGCCGATCTGGATGCAGCTCGATGCACAAGGCATCCGCATCGTCGACGTGCGCGACGAGCGCGCCGCCGTCTATATGGCGCACGCCTATGGCGAGCTGAGCGGGCGTATCGGCGTGGCGCTGGTCACCGCCGGGCCGGGCGTGACGAACGCGATGACGGGCATCGCCAATGCACATGCGGCACGCGCGCCGCTGCTGATCCTGTCTGGAACCCCGCCGCGAGCGCAGGAGAACCGTGGCGCGCTGCAGGACATGCTGCACACCGAGTTCGTGCGCCCGTTGACGCGCTACGCCCGCACCGTGCGCGAGCCTGACCTGGTGCTGCAGGAACTCGACGAGGCGCTGGCACGTGCGGCCGGCCTGGGCGGCGAGCCGGGGCCGGTGTACCTGGACTTTCCGGTCGACACACAACGCGCCGAACCCTCGCGGGCGATGAGCGAGCGCATGTCGAGTGAGTGGTTCGCGCCGCGAGCGACGATCGAACTGCACCCCGACCCGGCAGCCGTGGCGCGGGCGGTCGGACTGCTCTGGGCGGCGAAGCGCCCGCTGGTCATCACCGGCCGCGGTGCGCGCGCGGCAGCGGGCTCGCTCCTGCAACTGCTGGACCGCCTTGGCGCGCTGTACCTGGACACCGGCGAGAGCCGTGGCCTGGTGCCGGATAGCCATCCGTCGGTGGTGGCGGCGATGCGCGGCTCGGTCATGGGCGAGGCTGACGTCATCGTGACTATCGGCCGCCGGCTCGACTTCCAGCTCGCCTACGGCTCGCCGGCAGTGTTTGGCGACGCGAAGTTCATTCGGATCGCCGACGCGCCGAGCGAGCTGCGCGACAACCGTCGGGCTGCCGTGGAGCTGTTCGCCACGCCGTCGGCCGCGCTGAGCGCCATCGTCGCTGCCGCGCCGGACCGCGCCAGCGCCGCCGACCGAGGCTGGACGCAGGCCGTGCGCGGCAAGCACCTCGCGCGCGCCGACAAGCTGCTCACGTCGATGGCGGCCGCTGCACCGGGCAGCGACGGCCTGATGCATCCAAACCGCCTGCTCGCCGCGCTGCGTGCTGCGATGCCGGCCGATGCGATCGTCGTGGCCGACGGCGGCGACTTCCTCAGCTTTGCGCGTGTCGGCCTGCCGGCGTCGACCACGCTGGACCCGGGTCCGCTGGGCTGCATCGGCATCGGCACGCCCTTCGGCATCGCCGCGGCGCTGGCCTGCCCGGGGCGGACGGTGGTCGTTGCCACGGGCGACGGCGCCTTCGGCTTCAATGCGATGGAGATCGACACCGCGGCGCGCCACCAGGTGCCGGTGCTGATCGTGGTGGCGAACAACGGGTCATGGGCCATCGAGGTGCGTGACCAGCTGGAAAGTCATGGCAAGGTAGTCGGCACGCGGCTGCAGTTCGCCGACCACGCGGCGATGGCGCGGGCTTTCGGGCTGCACGGTGAGCGTGTCGAGCGCACCGAGGAGCTGGACGGGGCCATCGAGCGCGCGCTGGCGGCGCTGGCGAACGGCAAACCGGCGCTGCTCGACGTGCTGGTGACGCCCGAGGCGGCATCATCGGATGCGAAGTCGGGCCTGGCATGGGTGCCGGATCTGCAGGCGCTCGGCGCCTGGGATGAGGCCGAGCGGGCTTGGCGCCAGGGTTGATGCAGCCGCAATGGCGACGAAGGTTGGCTGGGCAAGGGCTGCCTTCGTCTGAACTTGGCGTGGCAGGTCCCCGCCGTGCATGTCGGTGGGAGCCAGTGAACAGTGCAGCCGTATACGAACACCGGGCACGGTACGTCGATGGCTTCTATGGCGGGTTCGGGGTTCCAAATTGGGGTGTCTGGTCGGCACGATTCGACCCTCAGCTGCCTGTCGCGCCGTGGAACTGCTGGCGGCAAAGCCGACCTTGGCATTCGTACGCTGACGGCCGTGCAGGTGGTTTGGGCGGCTGCCAAGCGGCGGTCGCCAGCCCCATCGTCACAGCCAAACAGATAGCACTGTCGATCGATGTGCGGCCGCTTGGAGGCCCGGAGACCCCCCCAGGGCTTTGGATCAGGGAGCGACTCTGCCCGCCGGCCGATCCCCGCGAGATCATGCCGGAGGCGCATCCATCGTTCAGGCAGGGCAGACCGCGGTCTGAATCGCCAGCGTGCCGCTCAGGGAAGACGCCTGGCCGCCGGCGGCTGAAGGTGAACTGGTCGTGGTGCGCGCCGGCGTGATGCTCACTCGCCTGCCGGCGACGGTGGCATGAAGTCAGGCGACCCAGGGTGCAATGCCGTTGGGTGATTCGAAGCGCCCTCAGACTCGAGGTGCGCCGCGGTACCAATCGATGACGTTGGGTGATTCTGCAGCTCAATCGATGCCCCCGGCGCCCCTGACTTGAGCTCAATCAATGTTGTGTGTTTGCAGCTCTGTTCCCATGACGGAAGGGCGTGGCATTTGCCTTGACGATTCCGTGAACACATTTCTGCATCTGATGAACGGCGGCGCCGGAAATCTGGCTGCCTATCTGGCTGCTCATGTGTTGCTGTGCCTGGTACCGGCGTTCTTCATCGCTGGTGCGATGGCTGCGCTGATCCCCAAGCCCAGCATCACGCGCTGGCTCGGCCGCAATGCGCCTTACAGGGTGTCCTATCCGGCTGCCGCGGCTGCAGGTTCGCTGCTGGCGGTGTGCTCCTGCACCATCGTGCCGTTGTTTGCCGGCATCTACAAGAAGGGTGCTGGCCTCGGTCCGGCGATCACCTTCCTGTTCTTTGCGCCCGCCGGCAACATCCTCGCACTGGCCTACACCGGCAGCATCCTGGGGGCGGAATTCGCTTTCGCGCGTTTCGTGCTCAGCTTGTTCTTCGGCATCGGCATCGGCCTGATGATGGCCGTGCTGTTCTGGCGCGATGACGCCCGCCACGACGCGCAGACCGACACCTTGTTTGCCGAGCAGGCCGACATCGGAGCCCCGGCCGTTGGCGTACTGCTGTCGCTGATTGCCGTACTGATCGCCGGCACGCTGAAATTGTGGCCGCTGACCGCGACGCTCGGCGCGGTGAGTTTGCCGCTGCCCTGGGCCGAAGCTTGGCAGGCCACCCTGTCTGCGTGGGTGCCCTTCGATGCGGCCAAGGGCGAAGAGGGTGTCAGCCTGCAAGGTTCACTGTTGATCCTTTTGCTGGTGCTGATCGGGCTGTCCGCCTGGAAGGGCCTTGAGAACATCGTCGAAGGTGCCAACCGCTGGACATGGGTGGCGTTGGGACTGGTTGCTGCGACGCTGCTGGTGGCGGCGATGCGGCTGACGCCAGGTCCCTCGGGGCTGGAGCTTGCGCTCACGGGCCGCGCCGTGGCCGTCGGCCTGGCCATGGCCGCTGTGCTGCACTATGCGCGGCGGCTGGATGCGGACGCCTGGCGCGCGTGGCTCTGGGAAGCCTGGCGCTTCGTCAAGCAGATCTTCGTGCTGTTGGTGGTGGGTGTGTTCGTGGTGGGCATCGTGCGGCAACTGATCCAGCCCGAATGGATCCAGAACCTGGCCGGCCGCAATGACTTGCTGGCCAATGCGGTGGCCGTCGTGTTCGGCGTGTTCATGTACTTCCCGACTTTGGTGGAGGTGCCGGTGGCGCACATGTTCCTCGACCTGGGCATGCACCGTGGGCCCTTGCTGGCCTACCTGATGGCCGACCCCGAGCTGAGCCTGCAAAGCATCTTGATGGTGGCCGCCGTCATCGGTCGGCCCAAGACTTTCACCTACGTCGCCCTGGTGGCCGTGTTCAGCATCGTGGCCGGTCTAGCCTACGGCGCCTGGGTGGACGGTGCGGACAGGACATGGATCGTGGGTGGGCTGGGCACCTTCGTCGGCGTGCTGCTGGCGGCGCTGAGCTGGCTGTTGAGGCACCGGGCGATACCGGCGCGCGTTTGACACTTTTTCGACAAGGAGAGAAGGGATGAAGACCATCAAGATCCTCGGATCTGGATGCGCCAACTGCAAGAAGCTGGAAGCGGTGGCGCGCGAGGCCGTGGCCAATGCCCGCGTCGAGGCCGACTTCGTCAAGGTCACCGACATGAAAGCCATGATGGCCTACGACCTGCTGTCCACGCCGGGGCTCGTCATCGACGACAAGCTGGTCAGCAGCGGGCGTATTCCAACGCAGGCCGAGGTCCGGCAGTGGCTGGCCGCCTGAGTGGTGATCGGCAGAACCGCATTGCGCCTTTGCGAGATGGCGGGGCGACTCGTTCCGTTGGTGCCATTTCCGCAGGGGCACCATGTATGCACAGCGTTGAAATCAGCGCCCGCCGGCGTCCGAATCACGGACAACGATCATCCACTGGCTGCTTCCAAGGCAGGGGGGGGATCTACGGCCGCTTGCTGGTGCCGAGATTGAACTGCCGCGGCCCGGACTCGACCCGGAGCCGACTTACGGCCATACTGATCCATCACGTCAAAGCGGCCCTTCAACGTTGCGCAGCTGGTCGATGATCCTGTGGCGCATCAGTCCACCTCCAGCGCCGGGCAATAAGCCTCGGCCGACACCGGGCGCCAACGGCCCAGGATCACCGCGAACGCCAGCGCGGTCACGGCCGTTGCGAGCATCGCCGCCCAGGCATTGGCGCAGGCGCCTTCGTAGGCACCAAACAGGCTGGCACGAAAGGCATGCACAACCCAGGACAACGGCAGCCAACGGTGCATGGCCTGGAACAATGGTGCAGTCAGCTCGATCGGCAGCAGCGCACCGGCAGCCGACATTTGCACCACCAGAAGCAGCACGGCCGCCATCTTGCCGACATCGCCGAGCAGGTGCACCAGCGCGAAGATCACGCACAGGAACAGCAGCGAGGCCAACACCAACGTGACAGCCAGCGGCAGCACGCGTTGCAGCGGCACTTGCAGCAGGCCCACCAGCATGGCCAACATCAGCAGCGATTGTCCGGCCACCACGAGCGCCGGGAAGACGAGGCGGCCAGCGACGGTGGCCGTACGCGGACTGGCGACCAGTGGTGCCGGCAGGCGGCGGAAATTGAACAGAAAGGCGGTCATCACCGCGCCCATCCACAAGGCCAGTGGCACGAGGTTGGGGGAGAACCCTGCGCCCTCGCCGGCTACCGGCGCCACCACCTCCAGCACCGGCCGCACGGAATGCGCCAGCCCCGCCGCCGTGCCCGGCGACGATGGCATGTCGAGCGGCAGCGAAGCCTGCATCAGACGCAGACCGCTGGCGAGCTCGGCACCGCCGTCGTCGAGCCGCACCAGGACGGCCAACAGACGCGCTTGGCCGTCGTGTAGCTGGCGCAAGCCGTCGGCCAACCCCGCCATGCCCGTTGCAGCCTCCATGGCACCAACCGCAAAACTCGCGGTCCGAGTCTCGTCAGGCATGCGTGCCACCAGTTGCCCGATAGCCGCGGTCTGGCGCAGCAGGCCCTCGGCGAGACTGTCGGACCCGTCGACAAAGCGTTGTGTGCCATCGGCCAGCAGGTCCTGCGCGCCCCGTACCGCGCCCAGCCCTCGTTCAAGTTGATTGGCGCCGGTCTGCAGCGCATTGGCACCCTGGGTGACGCGCTCGTCGACGAATACAAGCTGGTCGATTCCGATCTCGAGCGCCATGGCTCCGTCGCGCAGCGTTGCACTTCCGGTGTGCAACTGCTGCAGCCCGACCCCGAGTTCGGCATGGCCGCGCTGCAGCACACGGCCGCCCTGTCGCAATGCCTGCACATCGCGTTCATGCGCCGCGCGTTCGTCGATCGAGCGCAGTCCGTCGCCCAGCTGGCGCAGTCCGTCACCGAACTGCCCGGCGCCGTCAGCGATCTGTGCCGTGGCGCCTTGCAGGCGCTGACCGGCGCTGCTTGCACTGGCGAGCCCGGCCACCAACGTGCGGCTGCCCTCGCGAGCCTGGTGTGCTGCCGCAGCGGCGGATCCCGCACCTTCGATAAGCCGGTCGAGACCCAGGCGCAGCGCAGAAAGATCGCTCTGGGAGCCCGTCGCCGTCTCTAGAGCCAATGTCCAGCGGCGTTCGTTCAGCGTCTCGTTGACGCGGTGCGCCAACTCGGGTGCAAAGCGCTTGGCCAACCCCGCTGCGGCGTAGTTGTTGCCCTCGGACAGGTACAGGATCAGCTGCCCGGCGCCCGGCTCGGCACCGAGCACCGCCCCGCGGCTGAAGTCGGGCGGCAGCAGGACAGCGAACGCAAGTCGCCCATCGCGGACCTCGCGGCGAGCGTCTTCGGCGTCGCTGAACTCGCGGTAGCCGAACAGGCCTTGCGCCCGCAGCGTCTGCAGCACCTCAGCGCCGAGGTTCACGTCGCGTGTGCCATATCGGAGGCCGGTGTCCTGGTTCACCAGCGCCACCGGGAGCTGGCCCGTGCGCGCGCTCGGGTCCCAGACACTGGACAGCACGATCAGCGCGTACAACGTGGGCACCAGCGTCGCGCCGAGCGCAGACCAGGCCAGCTTGGGGTGGCGGCGCACCAGCGCTGCGTCGCAGGCGGCGGAGAGGCAGAAAGAAGAGTGCAGCCCAGCGGGGCTCGCAGGTCTCATCCTGATTAGCGATATTGCCCAGCAGGCTCATCTGTTGAAACTGTGAGCTTGGAAGATGGCGTCACCGATACGGGAGGGGCGCCATGAGGATGAACCGAATCCAGTTTCAACCCGGACTGTCGATGCCAGAGTTCTTGGAGCGCTACGGAACCGAGTCGCAGTGCCAGACGGCGCTGCTGGCGGCGCGCTGGCCGCGCGGCTTCGCGTGTCCGAACTGCGGCGGTGCGGCGCGAAGCCGATTCGTGCGCGGTGGACTGCCGTACTGGCAGTGCAGTGAGCGTCCGCACCAGACCAGCCTGATCAGCGGCACCGTCTTCGAGGCCAGCAAGCTGACGCTGAGCCGCTGGTTCGTGGCCATGCAGTTGCTCACCCAGTCGAAGAACAACGTCTCGGCCCTGGAACTCCAGCGCCAACTCGGCGTGAGCTACCGCAGCGCCTGGCTGCTCAAGCACAAGATCATGCAGGCCATGCGCATGGCCGAGGACGGGCGCGAACTCGATGGCCGCATCGAGATCGACGATGCCTACCTCGGTGGCCAGTGGTCCGGCAAGGACGGTCGGGGTTCCGAGAACAAGGTTCCCTTCGTCGCGGCGGTGCAGACCACCGACGACTGCCGCACGCTGTACGTCTGCCTGAGCCAACAGGCGCCGACTCTGCAGGCGATGGCGGCGTTTGCCGCCAGCCACATCGCCCCGACGGCCACCGTCGTCACTGACGGGCCGTGGTGCTTCGCCTCGGCCACATTGGTCGGCGCCGAGCATGAGCGCGTCGTCACCGGCGGCGGCAAGGCCAGCGTGGCTCTGCCGCCGTTCAAGTGGGTCAACGCGCTGCTGGGCAACCTGAAGACGGCCATCACCGGCATTTACCACGCCTTCGACTTCGCCAAGTACGCTCACCGCTACCTCGCCGAGTTCCAGTTCCGCTTCAACCATCGCTTCAACATGAAGACCATCCTGCATCGCTTGCTCTGCGCTCTCGTCGCCGCACCCCCGTCCCGCGAGCGAGAGCTCCGGCTTGCTGAGATTCCTCGCGAATCAGGAGTCTCATTGACTGCGTTGTGCTGCGAGCGTCCGCTGAAACGATGTGGAACGCAATCCCGCAGTTGCACCTGCGGCGGGTCTTCCTGGAAGCAACGGCAAGCGTCGTCGACTGGCTGGTGAGGGTCAGAAACGTGCACCTGCGGTCCGGGCCGCTGCACACGAGCAGTTCCGTCGCTCCTCTATCCCGCAAACGTTTGTGTCGCCGGCGACGCGGCACTTCCGGACGAAGCAGTCGGACAACGCGCAGCGGCATGATCTCCAGCAAGGTATCAAGGACACGACCAAGCAGCGGCCGCAAGGGAGGCAGCCAAGAGGGCCGGTGTCAACGTCCGCGAGACGCTTTGGACGACAGGCGTCTGTGACGTGGTGTGTATGCCGGAGGTCGAGGACGAAACTGAGCTTGCCCTTGTTCGACGTAGTCCATAGCCACTCGGTTACGCGGCTTTCTTTGACTGGCCCGCGTGCCAGTTTGCTTCGAACCTCATCGGGCTGACGTAGCCCAACGTGGAGTGAAGTCTGCGATGGTTGTAGAACGTCAGCCAGTCGATCACCTCGTCCATCGCTTGGCGATGCGTGGCGAACTTCCTGCCGTACAGCCTGCCCACTTTCAAGCTGCCCCACAGGCTCTCGGTTGGCGCGTTGTCCCAGCAGTTGGCCTTACGACTCATCGAGCTGTGCATGCCGTAGCTGCTCAGCGCAGTCTGGAACGAGTGGCTGCAGTATTGGCTGCCCCGGTCCGAATGAAAGATCAAGCCCGGCGCTGGATGACGCCTGAACCACGCCATGCGCAACGCATCCGTCACCAGGCTGGCCTGCATGTGCGGTTGCATGCTCCAACCCACCACCTGGCGGCTGAACAGGTCGATCACTGCGGCCAGATACAGCCAGCCTTCGTCGGTGGCGATGTAGGTGATGTCGCCGCTCCACACGCGATCAGGCGTGCTCGGATGGAAGTCGCGCTCGAGCAGGTTCGGCGCCACCGGCAGGTCATGCCGACTGTCGGTGGTGACCACGAACTTGCGCTTGCTGCGCGCCTTGATGCCGTGCAGCTGCATCAGCCGCTGCACACGGTCCTTGCCCACGCGAATGCCGCGCGCGAGAAGCTCCTTCCACACCCGCAGAAGTGGCCCCGTTCGTCTGAACAGCTTTCCCCGATTTATAAGTGGACTGCGGGCGGTTGCTGAACGGTGCAGAGTTGTCCACGGCGGCGGTCGGCGCTTGCGACGAACCGACCGACGCGGTGGGCAACTCGGGGCGCACCGGCGAACTCATCTTATGCGGCCATTGCCGGTCCTCGCAGATGGGTGAAGTAGTGCTCGTCGGGGGTGGCGCCCTCCAGGCTGGAATGGGCGCGCGCGGTGTTGTACCAGGCCATGTAGTCGGCGATGTCGGCGCGCGCGGCGCTGACGCCGTCGTAGGCCTTGAGATACACGCGCTCGTACTTCACGCTGCGCCACAGCCGCTCGACAAAGACGTTGTCGCGCCATGCACCGCGCCCGTCCATGCTCAGCTCGCAGCCCTGAGCTAGCACCACGTCGGTGAACTCGGTGGCGGTGAACTGGCTGCCCTGGTCGGTGTTGACGATGTCGGGCGTGCCCCAGCGCGCGAAGGCCTGCTCGATGACCTCGCGCGCATGGCACGCCTCCAGCGTGATGGCCACCTTGTGCGCCAGCACCCGGCGGCTGGCCACGTCCACCACGGCCGTCAGGTACACGAAGCCGCGCGCCATCGGGATGTAAGTCGTGTCCAGAGCCCAGACCTGGTTGGACCGGGCAATCGCCAGCTTGCGCAGAAGGTACGGGTAGACCTTGTGGCCCGGCGCACGTTTGCTGGTGCCGGGCTGCGGCGCCAGCGCCTCGATGCCCATGCGCTGCATGAGCGTGCCGATGTGGCGCCGGCCGACCTGCACGCCTTCGCGCTGCAGTTGCCGGCGCAGCTGTCGCGCGCCCATGAAGGGGTACTCCAGGTGCAACTCGTCGATGCGGCGCATCAGCGCCAGATCGCCCGCGCTGGTGGGCCGCGGCAGGTAGTACACAGCGCCGCGACTCATACCCAGCAAATGCGCCTGGCGCGTGATGGGCAGTGCGTGGTCTCGGTCGATCATGGCTTTGCGCTCAGCAATCCCGCCTTGGTGAGCGCGCGTTCTAAAAAATCATTCTCCAAGGCCAGCTGGCCGATCTTGGCGTGCAGCGGAGCCAAGTCCACCGGCGCCGTGACCTGGCTGCCACTGGCGAAGACGTCCGCGGCGCCCTGCAGCAGCTGCCGCTTCCACTCGATGACCTGGCTGGCATGCAGCTCGAACTCCTTGCACAGCTCGGCCATCGTCTTGTCATCACGCAAGGCGGCAAGCGCCACCCGCGCCTTGAACGCCGGGCTGTGAGTGCGCCGTGTACGGCGCGCTGACTTCTTGACCATCGAAAACTCCTTCTCGCCAGGCCCTTCTCGGCCCAGCTTGATGCCCGGAGTTTCCACTTATCGCGCTGTTCAGATTTGCGTGGCCACTTCTCTGATTCGCGCGACACCTACCACTTCGCGCGCTGGCGAGAGCAGCCATCGATGGCTGCATGGAACATAGTTCTCTTTCAAGTTCAAACCAGCCTCTTCGTCAAGTAGTGATCGAACGTACCTTTCGAAGTCTTCTCGAGCTGGCGCATAGAACGCGGCGTTCTCTGGGTCATTGAGATCGAAGTCGTCGAGCATCGCGAGAAACGACGCCTTGAATTCAGTGGACGGTCGAGCTGCAACAGCTTCCATTTCTGAGGCCTAGACAGAATGGCTTCGCAAGTTCGGGTGGCCCATCCCCTGCAATGACGTAGGTTGCACGCCGCAGGCGTGCCGAGCT
>JBEIHU010000004.1:0-47067 GCA_040381175.1 Burkholderiaceae bacterium | reverse complement strand
TCTGCAGCAGCACCAGGCCGGCCAGGCGCGCATCGCGCAGACCCAGTGCGCGCAGCGTGGCCAGCATGCCCAGCTTGCGCTGCAGATGCGCCTGCACGCTGTTGAACACGCCGAGCCCGCCGATGAACAGCGCCGAGAAGCCCACCAGCAGCAGGCCCGAGCCGATCTGGCCCAGCACCTCGCTGACGCGGTCGCTGCGCTCGTCGAAACTGCGGATGTCGGCGTCCGATTGCGCAAAGGCGGCGACGAAGTCCCGCCGCACCGCGGCCACGCTGCGGCCGTCGTCCAGCCGCAGCCGGTAGCGGAACTGCACGCGGCTCAGCGGCTGCAGCAGCCCGGTGGCCGCAAGCGCGCCGTCGGCCACCAGCACCGGCGCCGCGCCCCAGTCGGCGCGCAGGCTGCGGTCACTCTGGTGCAGCACGATGGCGCGCACCTCGAGCACGGCGTCGCCGACTTCGACCCGGTCGCCCACCGCCAGGCCCAGGCGCTGCGCCAGCACCGCATCCAGCGCCGCACCCCCGCGGCCGTCGCGCTCGGCCAGCAGCTCGGGCAGCGCGCCGCCGCCGCTCGCCGGCGCGGCCAGCGTCAGCCGCCCGACCAGCGGGTAGTTCGCGTCGGCCGCCTGCAGCTCCACCAGCTGCGCGCGGCCATCGGCGTGGCGCAGCATGGTGCGCAACTCGATGCTGCGCGAGACCGTGCCGCGCGCACGCAGCCAGGCCTGCTCTTCGGCGCTCAGCGGCTGGTGGTGCCAGACCATCAGGTCGCCGCCGAACAGCGCACGCGCCTGCGCCAGCAGGCTGCCGGAGACATGGCCGTACAGCCCGCCGCCGGCCGCGACCAGCGCCACGCCCAGGCCTAAGCATGCACAAAACACCCACAGCGAGCGGCCGCCGGCGCGCAGGTCGCGCCATGCCAGGTCAAGCAGGAAGGGCAGCGGCATGGCGCGGCGCGGCGCCGGCGGCGCCCGGCTCTTCGTGCAGGCGTCCGTCGTGCAGCCGCAGCACGCGGTCGCAGCGCGCGGCGAAGTCCAGGTCGTGCGTCACCAGCAGCAGCGTCGCGCCGCTGTCGCGGTTGAGCTCGAACAGCAGCTCGCGCACCGCCACGGCGGTGCCGTCGTCCAGGTTGCCGGTGGGCTCGTCGGCCAGCAGCAGGCGCGGCCGGTGCACCAACGCGCGGGCGATGGCCACGCGCTGCTGCTCGCCGCCCGACAGCTGCGCCGGGTGGTGGCCGCTGCGCGCGGCCAGGCCGACGCGTGCCAGCATGTCGCGCGCGCGCAGCAGCGCATCGGCGCGGCCGGCAATCTGCAGCGGCAGCGCCACGTTGTCCAGCGCCGTCAGGCTGGGCAGCAGGTGGAAGGACTGGAACACGATGCCGATGCGGTCGCGGCGCAGGTCGGCGAGTGCGTCGCGGTCCAGCGCATCGAGGCGCACGCCGTCGATGGTGACGTGGCCGGTGGCCGGCGGCTCCAGCCCGGCCAGCAGCAGCAGCAGCGAGGTCTTGCCCGAGCCCGAGGGCCCGGCCACCGCCACGCTCTGGCCGGCGGCGATGTGCAGGTCGATGTCGCGCAGCACCTCGATGCGCTGTCCGCCGGGCAGCGTGTAGTGCAGCGAGAGCTGGTGCAAGTCGATCATGGCGGGCCGCGCACTATGGGCGATATCGGCATGGCCGCGCCCGCGACAAGGTTGTTCAGCGTGCCGTTGCGCGCAGCAGCACGCGCAAGGCCATCGCGCCCAGCAGCACGAACAGCATCAGGCTCCAGAACTCGTAGGGCAGGCCCAGCAGCTTGACGGCGGCGTCGGCACAGCTGGCGCGCGGCTGGAAGATCTCGGGCAGGCTGCCGTCCAGGCCCAGGCCGCTGATGATGCGCTCAGCCAGCGTCAGCTTGCACGAGTCGCTGGCCGCAGCCACGAAGTGCTGCCACAGCGCTGCAGCCGCGCCGCTCAGGCCCAGGGCCAGCACCAGCGCTGCTGCGATCTGCTGCACCACGGAGCGGCGCCAGACCACGCCGGGCAGCGCCACCAGCGCGATGGCCACGAAGATCAGGCGTTGCAGGACGCACCACGCGCATGGCTCCATGCCCAGCGCATGCTGCGTCCACAAGGCCAAGGCCACGGCGCCCAGGCCGAGCACCACCACGCCCAGCAGCAGCGCCGAGCGCTGCGCCTGCGGATTCACTTCAGTTCGGCGATCAGTTCGATCTCGACACAGGCGCCGAGCGGCAGTTGCGCCACGCCGAAGGCGCTGCGCGCATGCGCGCCGACCTCGGGGCCGAAGACCTGGCCGATCAGCTCGGAGCAGCCGTTGGTCACCAGGTGGTGCTCGGTGAAGGTGGGCGTGCTGTTCACCAGGCTCAGCACCTTGACGATGCGCGCCACGTTGTCCAGGCCGTTGGCGCCCGCCTGCAGCGTGCCCAGCAGGTCGATGGCGATGGCCCGCGCGGCGGCCTTGCCCTCGTCGGTGCTCATGGTCAGGCCCAGCTGGCCGACCCAGGGCTTGCCATCCTTGCGCGCGATGTGGCCGGAGACGAACACCAGCTTGCCGCTGCGCACGAAGGGCACGTAGGCGGCAGCGGGCACCGCCAGCGGCGGCAGGGTGATGCCCAGGGCATCGAGTCGGGCTTGGATGGACATGGCGGTGTGCGGGTCGGGACGGCGATCGAGGCATCCTACACTGGCACCGATGAGCCCCGGCCCCGCCCCGATGGCCGCCAATGCGCCGCTGGATGCCGGCTGGCGTCTGGCCCTGGGGTTGCTGGCCTGGCTGGTGGGCATCGGGTTGCAGTTGCAACAGCCCGCGTTGTGGCTGCTGCCGGCCTATCAGCTGTTGCTGCTGACGGGTTGCGCGTTGTCCTTGGCCTGGTGGTGGATGAAATCCGGCCCGCGCGCTGCCAATCGCCGCCTTGCACTGCCGTGCCTGCTGCTCGGGCTGGCGCTGGCCGGGTTCGGCAGCACCGGCTGGCGCGCCGGGCTGCGCCTGGCGCAGGCGCTGCCCGCTGCCCTGGAAGGGCAGGACTTGCTGCTGACCGGCGTCATCATCGGCCTGCCGCAACCCGGGCCGCAGGGCACGCGTTTCGTGCTGCGTGTCGAGCAGGCGCAGCATGCCGGCCAGCCGGTGGCAGTGCCGCCGCAGGTGTCGCTGGGCTGGTATCGCGGCTTCGATGGCGACGTGCTGCTCGCCGCGCCGCCGCAGGAGTTGCGTGCCGGCCAGCGCTGGCTGCTCACGGTGCGCCTGCGCCAGCCGCACGGCAGCTTCAACCCCGGCGGCTTCGACCTCGAGCTGCGGCTGTTCGAACAGGGCCTGCGCGCCAGCGGCACGGTGCGCGCCGGCCGCGGCGCCGTCAACCGCAAGCTGGCCGATGCGGTCGGCCAGCCGGTGGACCGGGCCCGCCAGGCGGTGCGCGATGCCATCTTGCTGCGCGTACCCGAGGCGCGCGCCGCCGGCGTGCTGGCGGCGCTGGCGGTGGGCGACCAGGCCGCCATCGAGCGCAACGACTGGGACCTGTTCCGCGACACCGGCGTGGCCCACTTGATGAGCATCAGCGGGCTGCACGTCACCATGTTCGCCTGGCTCGCCGGCGCCTTGATCAGCCCGCTGTGGCGCCTGAGCCCGCGCGCGATGCTGGCGCTGCCGGCGCCGACGGCCGCGCTCTGGGGCGGCGTGCTGGCCGCCGGCAGCTATGCGCTGCTGGCCGGCTGGGGCGTGCCGGCGCAGCGCACGCTGTGGATGCTGGCCGCGGTGGCCCTGCTGCGCACCGCCGGGCTGCACTGGCCGGCGCCGCTGGTGCTGCTGGCGGCCGCCGGGGTGGTCACGCTGCTCGATCCCTGGGCGCTGCTGCAGCCGGGCTTCTGGCTGTCGTTCGTGGCGGTGGGATTGCTCATGGCGTCCGAGCCGGTTTCCGGCCGTCCCCCGGCTGCGGGCCCAAGCCGCGCCCGCCCGCTGGTGCAGGCCCTGCGCAGCGGCCTGCGCACCCAAGCCGTGGCCAGTGTCGGCTTGGCGCCCTTGAGCCTGGTGTTCTTCCAGCAGCTGTCGCTGTCGGGCTTCGTCGCCAACCTGCTGGCCATACCGCTGGTGACGCTGGCCATCGTGCCGCTGGCGCTGCTCGGCATCCTGGTGCCGCCGCTGTGGGCGCTGGCCAGCACACTGGTGCAGGCGCTGGTGGCCGCGCTGCAGCTGCTGGCAGCCAGCCCGCTGGGCGTGTGGACGTCCGCCGCAGCACCAGCCTGGGGCATGGCGGTGGGCTTGCTGGGCGGCGCGCTGCTGGTCCTGCCGCTGCCCTGGCGGCTGCGGCTGCTGGGCCTGCCGCTGCTGCTGCCGCTGCTGGCGCCGCCTTTGCCGCGGCCGGCCGCCGGCGACTTCGAGGTGGTCGTGGCCGACGTCGGCCAGGGCACGGCTGTGCTGGTGCGCACGCGCGACCACCTGCTGCTGTACGACAGCGGGCCGCGCTACTCGGCCGAGGCCGACGCCGCACAGCGCGTGCTGCTGCCTCTGCTGCGCGCCCGGGGCGAGACCCGCATCGACCTGCTGATGCTGAGCCACAGCGACATCGATCACGTCGGCGGCGCGGCCTCGCTGCTGGCGCGCGTGCCGGTGGCCTCGATGGCCAGTTCGCTGGCCGAGCACCATCCGTTGCGGGCCGGCGGCGTGCCGCACCGGCGCTGCGCCGCCGGCCAGGCCTGGGAGTGGGACGGCGTGCGCTTCGAGCTGCTGCATCCGTTGCCCGACGACTACCGGCCCGGCGTCCGTCCGAACGCGTTGAGCTGCGTGCTGCGCGTGCAAGGGCAGGGCGGTCGCAGCCTGCTGCTCACAGGCGACATCGAAGCGGCGCAGGAAGCTGCCCTGGTGGCGCGGCTGGGCAAGGCGCTGGGCAGCCAGGTGCTGCTGGTACCGCACCACGGCAGCAAGACCTCGTCGAGCGAGGCCTTCATCGGGGCGGTGGCGCCAGGCACGGCCGTGGTGCAGGCCGCCTACCGCAGCCGCTTCGGCCATCCGGCGCCGGAGGTGCTGGCGCGCTACCGCTCGCTGGGCGTGGAACTGCAGCGCAGCGACCGCTGCGGCGCCTGGGTCTGGGATGCGCAGGGCGTAACCCGCTGCCAGCGCGAGACCAGGGCGCGTTACTGGCATTATCGGGTGAACGCCGGCCCGGGGGCCGGGCCGTGACCGGCGCGGATGGCCCGCGCCTTGCATTCGAGACCCGCGAAGCCATCGCAGGAGCCCCTTTTGTCCATCCATGTCGCGCTGAACCACATCACGCACTACCGCTACGACCGCCTGGTCGGCCTGTCGCCGCAGGTGGTACGGCTGCGTCCGGCCCCGCACTGCCGCACGCCGATCCTGAGCTATTCGCTGCGCATCGAGCCGGCCGGGCACTTCATCAACTGGCAGCAGGACCCCTTCGCCAACCACCTGGCGCGGCTGGTCTTCCCCGACAAGACCACCGAGTTCAAGGTCACGGTGGACCTGGTGGCCGAGATGTCGGTCTACAACCCCTTCGACTTCTTCCTGGAGCCGGAGGCCGAGACCTGCCCGTTCGACTATGCCGCGGAGCTGAAGCACGATCTGGCGCCGTACCTGGTCAAGGGCCCGCTGACGCCGAAGTTCAAGGCGCTGGTGGACAGCGTGTCGCGCGAGGAGCTGCGCACCATCGACTTCCTGGTCGGTCTGAACCAGCGGCTGCAACGCGAGATCGGCTACCTGATCCGCATGGAGCCCGGCGTGCAGACGCCCGAAGTCACGCTGACCAACCTGTCGGGCTCGTGCCGCGACACCGGCTGGCTGCTGGTGCAGCTGCTGCGCCACCTGGGCCTGGCGGCGCGCTTCGTTTCCGGCTACCTGATCCAGCTGAAGCCTGACGTCAAGAGCCTCGACGGGCCGAGTGGCACCGAGGTCGACTTCACCGACCTGCACGCCTGGTGCGAGGTCTTCCTGCCCGGTGCCGGCTGGGTGGGCCTGGACCCGACCTCGGGCCTGCTGGCTGGCGAAGGCCACATCCCGGTGGCCTGCACGCCCGAGCCCAGCACCGCGGCGCCGGTCAGCGGCGCGGTCGACGAATGCGAGGTGCAGTTCGAGCACCACATGCAGATCACTCGCATCTACGAATCGCCGCGCGTGACCATGCCGTACACCGAGGAGCAGTGGCGGCAGGTGCTGGCGCTGGGCCAGCAGGTGGACGGCGAGCTGCAGCGCCAGGACGTGCGCCTGACCATGGGTGGCGAGCCCACCTTCGTGTCGGTGGACGACCGCGACGGCGCCGAATGGAACGTCGACGCGCTGGGCCCCACCAAGCGCGGCCATGCCACCGAGCTGACGCACCGGCTGCTGGCCAAGTACGGGCAGGGCGGTTTCCTGCACTTCGGCCAGGGCAAGTGGTACCCGGGCGAGCAGCTGCCGCGCTGGGCGCTGACGGTGGGCTGGCGGGCCGACGGTCAACCCTGCTGGCACGACCCCGCGCTCTTCGCCGACGAGCGCGAGCCGCATCACTACCGCACCGAGGACGCCAAGGCCTTCATCCACGAGCTGACCGCGCGGCTGGGGCTGGACGGCAAGTACGTGCAGCCCGGTTACGAGGACACCTGGTACTACCTGTGGCGCGAGCGGCGGCTGCCGGTGAACGTCGATCCCTTCGAGAGCAGGCTCGACGACGAGATGGAGCGTGCGCGGTTGCGCCGTGTCTTCACGCAGGGACTGGACAGCGTGGTCGGCTACCTGCTGCCGCTGAAACGCGAGTGGCACACGCCCACCTCGGGCCCGCAGTGGATGACCGGGCCGTGGTTCATGCGCGACGAGCGGCTGTACCTGATGCCCGGCGATTCGCCGATGGGCTACCGGCTGCCTCTGGACTCCTTGCCCTGGGCCGCGCCGGGCGAGGGCCAGCAGCTGATCACGCAGGACCCCTTCAATCCGATGCGTCCGCTGCCGCAGGCGGCCACGCTGCGTGCGCAGTACGGCGTGCCCGGCGGTTTCGATGCCCGGCATGATGGCAGCGGCTTCGCCGAGGGCGGCGTGGTGGCGCTGCAGGGCCAACCCTGGCCGCAGGACCTGGACAGCGAGGCCGGCCTGGGCGACGGCGGCGTGCCGGGCGGGGAGGACGGCGATGGCGGGGATGGCAGTGAAGGCAGCTCGCCACACCTGCCCGAGACCGCGCCGGCCAGGTCGGCCGACACCTACCCGGCGCGCTTCGAAAGCGCCCACTGGCTGACACGCACCGCGCTGTGCGTGGAAGTGCGCGACCCGCAGCGCGCCAACGGCCCCAGGGCCGAGAAGGAGCATGGCGGCAAGAGCGGCGTGCTCTACGTCTTTCTGCCGCCGCTGAAGCACCTGGAGGACTACCTGGAGCTGCTGGCCGCCATCGAAGCCACGGCCGCGCACCTGAAGATGAAGGTGGTGCTGGAAGGCTACCCGCCGCCGCGCGACGCGCGGCTGAAGATCCTGCAGGTGACCCCGGACCCCGGCGTGATCGAGGTCAACATCCACCCCGCCTCCAACTGGGAGGAACTGGTCGACCACACGGAGTTCCTGTACGACGCGGCGCACCGCACGCGGCTGAGCACCGAGAAGTTCATGCTCGACGGCCGTCACACCGGCACTGGCGGCGGCAACCATTTCGTGCTCGGCGGCGCCACGCCGGCCGACAGCCCCTTCCTGCGCCGGCCCGACGTGCTGGCCAGCCTGCTGACCTACTGGCACAACCACCCGAGCCTGAGCTATCTCTTCAGCGGCATGTTCATCGGCCCGACCAGCCAGGCGCCGCGCATCGACGAGGCACGCAACGACCAGGTCTACGAGATCGAGATCGCCTTCGCCGAACTGGAGCGCCAGCTGGCGCATTCCCACCAGGTGCCGCCGTGGCTGATCGACCGCAGCTTGCGCAACCTGCTGATCGACGTCACCGGCAACACCCACCGCAGCGAGTTCTGCATCGACAAGATGTACTCGCCCGACGGTCCCACCGGGCGGCTGGGGCTGCTGGAGCTGCGCGCCTTCGAGATGCCGCCGCATGCGCGCATGAGCCTGTCGCAGCAGCTGCTGCTGCGCGCGCTGCTGGCCTGGTTCTGGCGCGAGCCCTACCGCGGCCACGGCACGACGCGCCTGACCCGCTGGGGCACGGGGCTGCACGACCGCTTCCTGCTGCCCACTTTCGTGCAGATGGACTTCGCCGACTTGCTGGCCGAGCTGCGGCAGGCCGGTTATGCCTTCGACGACGAATGGTTTGCGCCGCACCTGGAGTTCCGCTTCCCGCTGATCGGCGAGGTGTCGACCATGGGCATCGGCCTGAGCATCCGCACCGCGCTCGAGCCCTGGCATGTGATGGGCGAGGAGAACTCGGCAGGCGGCACCGCGCGTTATGTGGATTCTTCGCTGGAGCGGCTGGAGGTCAAGGTCACCGGCCTGAACGGCAACCGCCATGTGATCACCGCCAACGGCCGGGCGCTGCCGCTGCAGCCCACCGGCCGCGTCGGCGAATACGTCTGCGGCGTGCGCTACCGCGCCTGGCAGCCGCCGTCGGCGCTGCATCCGACCATTGGCGTGCATGCGCCGCTCACCTTCGACATCGTCGACAACTGGCTGCGGCGCTCGATGGGCGGCTGCCAGTACCATGTGGCGCACCCGGGCGGGCGCAACTACGAGGACTTCCCGGTCAATGCCTACACTGCCGAAAGCCGACGGCTGGCGCGCTTCATCCGGATGAGCCACACGCCCGGGCAGATGAAGGTGGAGCCGGCGCAGGCCAGCCTCGAATTCCCGTTCACGCTCGACCTGCGGCAGCGCTGACCCACCCCATCCTCCGTGCTGCAGACCCAGTCCCAATCGCTGCTGCCGTTTGCGGCCGAGGATCACCTCGACCCGACGCGGGCCGCGCAGTCCGAGCTGCTGCGCCGCAGCCCGGCGCTGGAGCCGGGCCTGTGGGACGAGATGCGCCAAGGCGACGCGGTGTTGCGCGGCTCGTGGCGCGACTTCATGCGCTGGCTGCCGCCGTCGGCCTCCGGCCAGGGCCTGGCCGACGAGATGGACCGTCGCGTCGTGCAGGTGGCGCGGCAGATCCGCCGCGACGGCATCACCCACAACGTCTTCGGCGAGCACGGCGCGGCGCAACGGCCCTGGTCGCTGGAGCTGCTGCCGCTGATCATCGACAGCGTCGACTGGGCGGTCATCGAGGCCGGCGTGGTGCAGCGCGCCGCGCTGATGCAGGCCATGCTGGCCGATGCCTACGGGCCGCAGCAGCTGCTGCACGATGGCCTGTTCCCGCCGGCGCTGCTGCTGCGCCACCCCGGCTACCTGCGCTCGATGCGTGGCGTGATGCCGGCCAGCGGGATGCGGCTGCACATCGTCGCCTTCGACCTGGTGCGTGCGCCCGACGGCCGCTGGCAGGTGCTGAGCTGCCGCACTCAGAACCCGTCGGGCCTGGGCTATGTGCTGCACAACCGGCTCGTCATCTCGCGCCAGTTCCCCGAAGCCTTCCGCGAGCTGCGCGTGCAGCACATCGCCAGCAGCTACCGGCGGCTGCTCGATTCGATCGAGCGCCCGGCGCGCGCCGTGGCCGGCGGTGCCGCGCCGCGCGTGGTGCTGCTGACGCCGGGACGCTATGCCGAGACCTACTTCGAGCATGCCTACATGTCGCGCTACCTGGGTTTGCCGCTGGTCGAGGGCAGCGACCTGGTGGTTCGCGACCTGCGCCTGTTCATGAAGACCGTCGAAGGCCTGGAGCCGGTGCACGGCATGCTGCGCCGTCTGGACGACGACTGGTGCGACCCGCTGGAATTGCGTGCCGATTCGGCGCTCGGCGTGCCCGGGCTGCTGCAGGCGGTGCGCGCCGGCAACCTGGTGATGGCCAACGCGCTGGGCGGCGCCTTCCTCGAGTCGCCGGCGATCCAGGGCTTCCTGCCCGCCATTGCGCGCCGCCTGCTGGGCCAGGAGCTGCTGTTGCCGGCGCTGCCCACCTGGTGGTGTGGCGAGGCGGCGGCCTGGCACGACGTGCGCGACCAGCTCGGCGACAAGGTCGTGCGCAGCACCTTCCCGCGCCACGGCCGGCCATCGATGATCGTGCGGCTGGACGACCTGGCCATCGACGACGATCCCGATGCCTGGACCGTGACCGAGCGCGTGCGTTTCTCTCGCGCACCGGTCTGGAGTTCCGGCACCGTCCTGGCGCGCCCCGCGATGGTGCGGGTGTACGCCATTGCCGAAGAAGGCGGCCAGTGGCACGTGCTGCCCGGCGGCATGACGCGGGTGGCCAAGACCGAGGAGCTGAGCGTGTCGATGCAGCGCGGCGGCTCCAGCCTGGACACCTGGGTGCGCACCGACGGCATGGTGGACAGCTTCTCGATGTTGCCGACGCGGCTGAGCGTGGACGACATCCTGGCCCGGCGGCCGCCGGTGTCCAGCCGCGCGGCCGAGAACCTGTTCTGGCTGGGCCGCTACACCGAGCGCACCGAGCAGATGGTGCGTCTGGCGCGAGCCGTGCTGATGCTGATCGACACCGACGAGGACGCGCCCGAGACGCTGCGCGAGGCTCTGTCCGAGCTGGCGCTGCACAGCGGCCTGGCGCCCTGGGGCGCGCCGACGCTGAACCAGGCGCCGCACCTGTTCGAACGCGCCTTGCTCGGCGCGCTGGCCGACCCGGCGGCCACCAGCATCGCCTTCAACCTGGATGCGCTGGAGCGCGCGGCGCAGGCGCTGCGCGAGCGGCTGTCCACCGAACAGTGGTCCGTGGTGCGCGCCATGGGCGCGGATTTCCAGGCGCTGCGGGGCGAGGCGCCGGGCAAACTGCCCGAGCTGCCCCAGGTGTTGACGGCTCTGGACCGGCTGGGAGTGCAGCTGGCCGCCGTGACCGGTGCCCAGAGCGACCGCATGACACGCGACCACGGCTGGCGCTTCATGACCGTGGGCCGCCTGCTGGAGCGGCTGATCGGCATGTCGAAGCAGCTGGGCTGCTTCGTCGAGACCGGGGCGCTGGGTCAGGCCGCCGGCATGGAGCTGACGCTGGAGCTGTTCGACAGCGCCATCACCTTCCGCGCCCGCTATCAGCGCCATGAAGACCTGCTGGCATTGACCGACCTGCTGGTGCTAGACAGCGCCAACCCGCGCTCGCTGGCCGGCGTGCTGCGGCGCCTGCGCACTGAGCTGCACAAGCTGCCCGGCGACGCCGACTTCATCGACACGCTGTTGCAGCGGCTGCCGGCCGACGGCGCCGGCTTGCAGCTCGCCGACCTGCGCGGCAGGTCCGAAGCTCAGGTACTGGCCGTGCTGGGCGCGGTCTGCGCGCAGTTGCAGATGCAAGGCGCCGGCCTGGCCGACGAGCTCGGCCACCGCTTTTTCGCGCATGCCTCCTCGGGCGATGAGCTGCAGAATGTCTGAGGCTGCAGCCGTGCTCGAGGTCGAGCACGAAACCCTCTACGGTTATGCCGCGCCGGTGACGCAGGCCCAGCACTTGGCCTACCTGAAGCCGCTGCACGACGCGCGCCAGCAGCTGCTGCAGCACGAGTTGCGCATCGAACCCGCGCCGCCGCAGCTGCTGCACCAGGCCGACAGCTACGGCAACGCGCGCGCGCTGTTCAGCCTGAACCAGCCGCATCGCGAGCTGCGCGTGCTGGCGCGCAGCCGCGTGGCGCTGTCGACGCCCCCGCCGGGCCTGGATGCCGCGCGCTCGCCGCGCTGGGAAGCTGTGCGCGACAGGCTGCGCTACGAAGGCGGCGGGCGCTACGACCCGGCGGTCGAGTTCGCCCAGCCGTCGCCCTTCGTGCCGCGCCTGCTCGCCCTGCGCGAGTACGGGCTGGCCAGCTTCGGCCCTGGCGAGCCGGTGGCGGCCGTCGCGCTGGACCTGATGCGCCGCATCCACGCCGACTTCCGGTTCAAGACCGCCAGCACCAGCGTCGACACGCCGCTGGCCGAGGTCTTCGAGCAGCGCAGCGGCGTGTGCCAGGACTTCGCCCACCTGATGATCGGCGCGCTGCGAATGGCCGGGCTGGCGGCGCGCTATGTCAGCGGCTACCTGCTGACGCGGCCGCCGCCGGGTCAGGAGGCGCTGGTTGGTGCCGATGCCTCGCATGCCTGGGTGCAGGTGTACTGCCCCGACACTGTGGGGTTGCCCGCAGGCTGGCTGGAACTGGACCCGACCAACGACCTGGTGCCCGACATCAGTCATGTGCGGCTGGCGCTGGGCCGCGACTACGGCGACGTGACGCCGCTGCGCGGCGTGATCCGCGGCGGCGGCAGGCACACGCTGCAAGTGCGAGTGAACACCCGTCGCGTGCAGGATTCCCAGGCCCGAATGTTGCTAAGTTGACTAACTGCGAGGAGCCTCTTTGATGCGACCCAGCTTCGATGAAATGCGCGTCAGCGGCAGCGAAGTGCGTGGCCATTACCTTGCCTACGAGCGCTGGCTGCAGGCCCAGCCGCAGGAGCTGATGCGCGACCGGCGAGACGAGGCTGAGATGATCTTCCGCCGCGTCGGCATCACCTTCGCCGTCTACGGCGCCAAGGACGAGGACGGTGCCGGCACCGAGCGGCTGATTCCCTTCGACCTGATCCCCCGAGTGATTCCGAACCACGAGTGGTCCGACATGGAAAAGGGCCTGCGCCAGCGCGTCACCGCGCTGAACCGTTTCCTGCACGACGTCTACCACGACCAGGAGATCCTCAAGGCCGGGCTGGTGCCGGCCGAGCAGGTGCTGAACAACAGCCAGTACCGCCCCGAGATGCGCGGCGTCAAGGTGCCCGGCGGCGTGTACTCGCACATCGCCGGCGTGGACATCGTGCGCGCCGCCAACCCCGACGGCAGCGGCAGCTACTACGTGCTCGAGGACAACCTGCGCGTGCCCAGCGGCGTGAGCTACATGCTCGAGGACCGCAAGATGATGATGCGGCTGTTCCCCGAGCTGTTCAGCCTGCACCGCGTGGCGCCGGTGGCGCATTACCCCGACCTGCTGCTGGAGACGCTGCGCGCGGTGGCGCCGGCCGGCGTCAACGAGCCCACCGTGGTGGTGCTGACGCCCGGCATGTACAACAGCGCCTACTTCGAGCATGCCTTCCTGGCACAGCAGATGGGCGTGGAGCTGGTCGAGGGCCAGGACCTGTTCGTGCGCGACGACCATGTGTTCATGCGCACCACGCAGGGCCCGAAGCGGGTGGACGTGGTCTACCGCCGCGTCGACGACGACTTCCTCGACCCCCAGGTCTTCAGGCCCGACAGCACGCTGGGCTGCGCCGGCCTGCTGGGGGTGTACCGCAGCGGCAACATCACGCTGGCCAACGCCATCGGCACCGGGGTGGCCGACGACAAGTCGATCTACCCCTACGTGCCGAAGATGATCGAGTTCTATCTCGGCGAGAAGCCGATCCTGAACAACGTGCCCACCTTTCTGTGCCGTGAGTCCAAGGACCTGAGCTACGTGCTCGCCCACCTGAACGAGCTGGTGGTGAAGGAGGTGCATGGCGCCGGCGGCTACGGCATGCTGGTCGGTCCTGCCGCCAGCAAGGCCGAGATCGAGGAGTTCCGCGTCCACCTGGTGGCCAACCCCAGCAACTACATTGCCCAGCCGACGCTGAGCCTGTCCACCTGCCCGACGTTCGTCGAGGCCGGCATCGCTCCGCGGCACATCGACCTGCGGCCCTTCGTGCTGTCGGGCAGCGAGGTCCAGATGGTGCCGGGCGGGCTGACGCGCGTGGCGCTGAAGGAAGGTTCGCTGGTGGTGAATTCGTCGCAGGGCGGCGGCACCAAGGACACCTGGGTCCTCGAGGACTGAGGAAGGACGAGAACCATGCTGTCACGCACTGCCGACCACTTGTTCTGGATGTCGCGCTACATGGAGCGTACCGACAACGCGGCGCAGCCGCGTTGCGCCGAGGGCAGAACACGGCGCGCGCATCGGCGCGCAGCGGTGTTCTCGGCCTGAAGGAGATCGAAGATGCTGTCTAGAACCGCCGACCATCTTTTCTGGATGTCGCGCTACATGGAGAGGGCCGAGAACACCGCCCGCATGCTCAACGTCAACTACGAGACCTCGCTGCTGCCGCAGTCGCTGGAGGCCACCGAGCAGGGCTGGCGCGGGCTGCTCAGCATCTCCGAGCTGACGCCGGCCTACCTGCAGCGCTACAGCGGCTTCAATGGCCGCGACGTGATGGACTTCATGGTGCGCGACGAGAACAACCCGTCCAGCATCCTGGCCTGCCTGCGCGCGGCGCGCGAGAACGCCCGCGCGGTGCGCGGCACCTTGACCACCGAAGTCTGGGAAACGCAAAACCAGACCTGGCTGGAGTTCAACCGCCTGCTGCGCGAAGGTGCCTTCACCCGCGACCCCGGCGCGTTCTTCGAATGGGTCAAGTTCCGGTCGCACCTGTCCCGTGGCGTGACCGTGGGCACGATGCTGCAGGACGACAGCCTGCACTTCCTGCGCATCGGCACCTTCCTGGAGCGCGGCGACAACACCGCCCGGCTGCTCGACGTGAAGTTCCATGCACTGGCCGGCGAGTACTTCGGCAACGGCAACGTCAAGGAGCCGCACGAGGTCGACTTCTATCACTGGAGCGCGATCCTTCGCTCGGTTTCCGGCTTCGAGATCTACCGCAAGGTGTACCGCAACGTGATCCGTCCCGAATTGGTGGCCGAGCTGTTGATCCTGCGCCCGGACATGCCGCGCTCGCTGGCGGCCAGCGTGAACGAACTGGTGGCCAACCTGAAGCTGGTGGCCAACCAGCAAAGCGGCGAGACGCTGCGCCGCGCCGGTCGGCTGCAGGCCGACCTGCAGTACGGCCGCATCGACGAAATCCTGGCCACTGGGCTGCACGCCTATCTGACGCAGTTCCTGTCGCGCATCGGCGATCTGGGCGGCGGCATCAGCCACGACTTCCTGGTGCCCGAAGCCGCATGATGCGCACGGGCGAGGGGGCGGCGCCTTGCCGCCGCCTGGCCTGCTGTGCCCAGCATGTTCCAGGCTTGTGCCGGCTTCCGCCATCCGCGGGCAGCCCGCGCGCTCAACGCGGCAGCAGGCGCTGCACGGAGCGGGAATGGGCCTCGACTTGGGCGGGAGCGAACCACCAGTTGAGCAGGCGGCCCTCGCTCCAGGCCGGCAGCTGGTCCTTCTGGTGCGGGTGAAACTGCCGATCGACCACGCCGCCGGAAACCACGGCCTCGATTTTCTGGTCGTCGCCCATGTCGGCCACCAGCCGCATCGAAGCGAAGAAATTGACCTCGAAACCGCCCAGGAAGGGGTTCAGCGCGCGCAGCAGCGTCGCGCCCGAGCCGCTCATCGGCGCTTCGGCATAGCCCAGGAAGTCGCGTCCGGCGCCGCTGCGCCGCAGCGGGCTGACGAAGGCGATGCGGTGCTCATTGCCCCATTTCCACTGCGCCGGGTCAGCGCCGTGGCGCGCCTGCAGCCCGGGGCGCACGGCGGCGGCGACGCGCCTGATCAGGTCGGGCAGCGTCTCTGTCTGCGGCGTGCGGATATCGTCGAACCAGGCGGCGTCGGGCGTCTTCAGCAATTCATCGAAGCGCTCCTGCCACGCGTACCACTGGCCCAGCCAGCTGCGCGCCAGCTTGTCGCCCATCTCGTCGGCATAAGTTTCGTAGACCAGCCGCTCGTACAGCGAGTGGTAGATCAGCGGCGCGGCCAGGTCGTCGTTGTCGCGGCCGTCCCAGGCCTCGAGGATGCGCGCCAGGTCGGCGTGGGCCGCGTCGGCCTGCAGCGCGGCCACCAGCGCCGGCTTCAGGCGCGGCGCCTGCAGGTTCTGCGCATCCATCATCAGCGCCGACTGGTCGGCCGTGCGCATGCCCCGGGCCTGGTCGAGCACCTCGATCATGCGCCGGATGCGGTAGCTGGAGGCGAAATAGGAGGAATAGTCGAAGGCGTAGCCGTCAGGCCGGTTGTCGTGGTTGGCGGTGCCCACCCAGTCGCGCGGCGGCGAGATCGAGCCGGGCATCTGGTCGGGCGGGATGAAGCCGCGCCAGTCGTCGCTGGCGCCCACCACCTTGGGGTGGCTGCCTTGCCTGCTGGCGCGCACCGGCACGCGGCCGGTGCTGCGGTGGCCGATGCCGCCGGCCTTGTCGACGAAGACATAGTTGAAGTAGATGACATCCATCGCCTGCGCGGCCTGGTCGACCTCGGCGACGCTGCGTGCCGTCAGCAGCTGATCGAGCCCCAGACCGCCGCCGGGCAGCTCGGCCGAGGCCATGCGCAGGCTGAGCAGGCTGTCGCCGTCGTGGCCGAACACCGGGCCGCTGATGACGGGCCCGCGCACGGTGGCGCGGATTGTCATCCTCTCGTAGCGCAAGCCCCCGGGCGCGTCCTTGTCCTTGATGCGGATGACTTCCTCGATCAGCTGGAATGGCCGCAGCCGATCGCCGTCCACGTAGTGGTCCGGACGGTCCGGCGCCACCTTCTCGATGAACAGGTCCTGCGAGTCGCCGTAGGCATTGGTCACGCCGAAAGCCACGTGGGCGGTGCGCCCGACCTGGATGCCCGGCACGGCCGGCAGCGCCGCGCCCACGGCCTGGATGCCGGGGGCGAACAAGCCCACCGGGTACCAGATGCCGGGCAGCATGCGCGCGTCCAGGTGCGGGTCGTTGACCAGCACCGCCGCGCCGCTGGCGCTTCGGCTTTTGCCCACTGCCCAATTGTTGCTGCCCACGGCGACTGGCGCGCCGGGGGCCAGCGGCGCGTCAGGCTCGTCCAGCCCGGCGAGCAGCCGCAGCCCGCCCAGCGGCCGTGCTGTGCTGGCGTCGCCGACGATCGCCGGCTGCAGCACGCGAAAGGGGTTCACGTTCACCGGCGCCAGCTCGCGCAGCGCCTTGTCGGCGCCGAACTTGTCGATCAGTTTTTGCATGTTGAGCTCGGCCTTGAAGTTGGCGGCCTGGCTCCAGTTGACGAAGTGCAGCACGGTGACCATGTCCTCCAGCGTCCAGCGCCGAGGCGTGAAGCCGGCCAGCTTCAGCTCCAGTGGATGGTCGTCGGCATGGCCTTCGATGTAGGCGTTCATGCCTTCGGCGTACCAAGTCAGGAAAGCTCGCGATTCGGGGGACAGCAGCCTGGCATGGCGCTCGGCATTGCGGCGCAGGCCAAGCAGGCGGATCTGCCGGTCGCTCGCCAGGCCGCCCGGTCCCATCGCTTCGGCCAGCCGCCCCGTGGCGATGGCGCGGTAGCCCTCGATTTGGAACAGCCGGCCCTGCGCCACGACGAAGCCCTGCGCACGGATCAGGTCCGGCGTGTTGGCGGCAAAGATGTACGGAATGCCGTGTTCGTCGCGGTGCACGCGCACCGGCGCGCTCAGGCCCGGCAGCACCAGCTCGCCGTCGACCTTGGGGCCGCGCAGGTTGCCGATGAAGGCTGCCGCAGGCAGGGCGGTGGCGGCCAGCGCCAGGGTCATCGCGGCGCACAGGCCGCGAATGCAAAGAGGGCAGCGCAAGGGTCTCTCCAGTTCCGTGCCGTACCGAGGCGGTCGGAGATTGTGGCCCCCTCAGCCCGGGGTCCTGAGGGTTTGCGAGGGCAGCTCGCCGAACTGGCGCCGGTAGGCGGCGGCGAACTCGCCCAGGTGCCAGAAGCCCCAGCGCGCAGCCGCCTGCTGCACGCTGGGCACGCCGGCACGCAATTCGCGGCGCACGCCGTTCAGCCGCAGGGCGCGCAGGTACTTCAGCGGGCTGGTGCCCAGCACGTCACGGAAGCAATAGTTCAGCTTGCGCCGACTGGCACCCACCTGGCGGCACACCTGCAGCATGGACAGCGGTTCGTCGCAGTGCGCCAGCATCAGCGCGCAGGCCTGCTGCACCAGCTGTTTGCGCGCCGCCAGCGTGGGCAGCTCACTGGCGTCCACGCGCTCGGGCAGCGCCTCGATCCATTCGATCAGCAGCGCGTCGCGCAGCTGCAGCAGTGCGGTCTGGTCGGCGATGGGCGAATCGTCGCCGCAAAGCCGCTGCAGCCCCTGCAGGTGAAGCCGGCGCACCGCCGCGGCGGCCGCGGTACGCGCCGGCAGCACCAGCTGCTGCTCGATCCAGGCCGAGGGCCGCTTGCCATAGAGCTGCTGCCACAGCGGATGCAGCAGCTCGGCATCGACCACCACCGCGATCAGCGAGAACTGCTCCGGCGTGACCAGGTCGAGCGCGTCTCCGCGGCCGACCATCAGGTCGTCCCGGCCGACGCGCTGGCCGTTGAAGATGGCCGGCGCGGACAGCGCCAGCGGCAGTGCCAGGCCATAGGCGCCCTGGCCCAGGTCGCCGCGCTGGTGCAAGGCCCGGCTGCTGTCCTCGCGCACCAGGCGCACGCCCGGCAGCTGCACATGCTGCACCAGGCCGTCGAAGGGGCCGGCCGTCAGCTGCTCGTAGTGCTGGCGCCAGCCGGGCTGGGCCCGGGCCTGGGCATCGGCGTCGCCGCTGTGCACGCGCACGCGCCACGCGCCCGGCAGGGGCAGCGCCTCGTGCATCGGATCGCGGGGCTCGACGGGCATGGTCGCGGCAATGTAGCAGCGCTTCCCGGTGCAAACCCGGCCCGCCGCTTGCGCAAAGGCGATAGCGCCGTGCCGGGGCCCTGGCCTAGCATGCGCGCATCATGAGCACTGTCTATCCTGGCCTGGCGCTGCATGTCGCCGGCCGTTGGATCACCGAGGCCGGCGGCGGCGGCTGCGCCGTGCTGAACCCGGCCGATGGCAGCGAGATCGGCCAACTGCCGCTGGCCGATGCCGCCCATGTCGGCGCCGCCGCCGAGGCCGCGGCGCGCGGCTTCGCGCTGTGGCGCCGCTGCACGGCGCTGGAGCGCTGCGAGCTGCTGCGCCGCGCCGCCACGCTGATGCGCGAGCGGGCCGAGGCCATGGCCCGGGTGCTGACGCTGGAGCAGGGCAAGCCGCTGGCCGAGGCACTGCGCGAAGTGCGGCTGTCGGCCGACATCATCGACTTCCAGGCCGAGGAGGCGCGGCGACTTTACGGCCGCACTGTGCCGCCGCGGGTGGAAGGCATCCTGTCGCACACGGTGATGCACCCGCCAGTGGGGCCGGTGGCGGCCTTCACCGCGTGGAATTTCCCGGTCAACCTGCCGGCGCGCAAGCTGGGCGCCGCGCTGGCGGCCGGCTGCAGCGTGGTGCTCAAGCCCGCCGAAGAAACCCCGGCCAGCGCGATGGCGCTGGTGCAGTGCTTCCTCGACGCCGGCCTGCCGTCCGAGGTGCTGAGCCTGGTCTGCGGCGAGCCGGCGATGGTCAGCGCCACGCTGATCGCGCACCCGGCCATCCGCAAGGTGTCGCTCACCGGCTCGGTGGCCGTGGGCCGGCTTCTGGGAGAGCAATGCGCGCGCGAGGGCAAGCGCTTCGCCGGGGAGCTGGGCGGCCACGCGCCGGTGATCGTCTGCGAAGACGCCGACCCGGTTTTCGCGCTGAAGCTGTCGGTGCCGGCCAAGTTCCGCAATGCCGGGCAGGTGTGCGCGTCGCCGATCCGCTTCTTCGTGCACCGCCGGCACTTCGATGCCTGGCAGCGCGACTTCTGCGCTGCGGCGGCCGCGCTGCGCCTGGGCCCGGGGCTGGACCCGGCCACGCAGATGGGTCCGCTGACGCACGCCCGGCGCATCGAGGACATGGAGCGCTTCGTCGCCGACGCCCGTGAGCAGGGGGCGCGCATCCTCACAGGCGGCCACCGCGTCGAGCGGCCGGGCTACTTCTTCGCGCCGACGGTCATCGCCGACGCGCCGGCCGGCAGCCGGGTGATGCGCATCGAGCCCTTCGGCCCGATTGCCGTGCTGCAGCCCTTTGACCGCCTGGACGAGGCCATCGCGCTGGCCAATGCGCTGGACTACGGCCTGGGCGCTTATGCCTTCACGCGCGACCTGCAAGTGGCGCACCGTTTGGGCGAGGCGATGGAGGCCGGCATGGTGGGTATCAATCACTACGGCGTGTCGCAGCCCGAGCTGCCTTTCGGCGGCCTCAAGGCCAGCGGCGACGGCGTGGAGATGGGCAGCGAAGGCATCCTGGCCTACACCGATGTGAAGACCGTCACCGTCGGGGTGCCGGGATGACGCGGCGCATCGCCATCCTGAACAACAACACCGACACCTCGGCGTTTGCGCAGCGCTTTGCCGACGACGGCCAGAAGGTGGCGGCCGGCCTGCGCAGGCACCGCCCCGACTGGCAGTACGAGGTCTGGCACGCCCACGGCGATCAACTGCCGCCCGAGCCCGGGGGCTACGACGGCTGGGTGCTGACCGGAAGCGTGGCCTCGGTCAACGACGGCGCGCCCTGGATGGCACGCCTGGCCGAACTGGTGCGCCAGCTGCACCGCCGCCGCGTGCCGCTGGTGGGCCTGTGCTTCGGCCACCAGATGGTGGCGCACGCGCTGGGAGGGCGCGTCGGGCCCTCGCCCGGCGGCTGGCGCATCGGCACCGCGCCCACGCACTACGTCGCCGAGCGCAGCGTCGCGCTGCCGTGGCTGCAGCCGGCGCAAGGCACGATCACGCTTTTTGCGGCCCACCAGGAGCAGGTGCTGCTGCCGCCGCCCAAGGCCGAGGTGATCGGCGGCGATGACTTCGCGCCGTCGGCCGCGTTGCGCATCGGCCGGCATGTCTTCACCACGCAGTACCACCCGGAGCTGAGCCGCGAGTTCATGCGCGCGCTGCTCGACGAATACGGCGCGCTGTGGGCGCCCGCGCTCGTCGCGCAGGCGCGGCGGCAGATCGAGCAGCCGGTGGACGCCGCGCTGTTCATGCGCTGGGCGGCGCAGTTCCTGGAGCAGGCACAGGGCGAGAACCGATGACGATCTGGCACCCCGCCGACGACGGCCATGCCGACCTGTCCAGCCACGACAGCTTTACCGCCGGCGCGCCGCACAACACCTTCGCCCGGCTGCGCCGCGAGGACCCGATGGCGTGGAGCGACTACCCCGGCGCCAAGGGCTTCTGGAGCGTGACACGCCACGCCGACATCCTGGCGCTGAATCGCGAGGTGCAGATGCTGTCCTCGGCCCACGGCATCCGGCTGGAGGACCAGACCGAGGAGGAAGTGATCGCCCGCCGCACTTTCCAGGAGACCGACCCGCCCGAGCATTCGCGCACCCGGCTGCTGGTGGCCAAGGCCTTCTCCAGGCCGATGGTGGCGCTGTTCGAAGAGCAGATCCGCGACCTGTGCCGCGAGATCCTGGACAGTGCGCTGGCGCAACCCGAGTTCTGCGCCGTCAAGCGCATCGCAAGGCAGCTGCCGATGCGCATGCTGGGCCGCATCCTGGGCACGCCCGACGAAGACCTGGACTGGCTGGTGGCCAAGGGCGATGCACTGATCGCCAACACCGATGCCGAGTTCACCACCCATGTGCTCGACCAGGCCGACACCGAGGCCTACCGGCTGATGCCGTTCCGTTCGCCGGCCGGCGCCGAGCTGTACGACTACGCGCAGCGGCTGATGGCCGACAAGCTCGAGCGCGGCGACTTCAGCGGCGTGCTGCACCTGATCACCCAGCCCGACATGGCCGGCAACGTGATCAGCGACACCGAGTTCCGCAACTTCTTCTGCCTGCTGGTGGCCGCCGGTAACGACACCACGCGCTACTCCATTGCCGCGGCGCTGCATGCCTTCGCCCACCAGGACGGGCTGCTCGATCAGTTGCAGGGCGTTCCGGCCGTTGCGCCGCTGTGGGACACCGCGGCCGACGAGTTCATCCGCTGGGCCTCGCCCGCGATGTACTTCCGGCGCACTGCGATGCGCGATTTCGAGCTGCACGGCAAGACCGTACGCCCGGGCGACAAGGTGGTGTTCTGGTTCGTCTCCGGCAACCGCGACGAGACCGCCTTCGAGCAGCCGATGCGCGTGAACCTGCATCGCAGCCCCAACCGCCACCTGGCCTTTGGCCAGGGCGGGCCGCATGTGTGCCTGGGCATGTGGCTGGCGCGGCTGGAGGTGCGCGTGCTGCTGCAGGAGTTCGCAGCCCGGGTGCGCCGGGTCGAGCCGGCCGGCGCGCACGAGTTCCTGCGCAGCAACTTCGTCGGCGGCATCAAGCGGCTGCCGCTGCGCTTGACCCTGCAATGACCGCGGAGCGTCCAACACCATGATCGAAGCCCTGTCCCCCGAGCGCCTGCGCGTTCTGTTCTGCGACCACCTGAACATCGTGCGCGGCAAGTACGTGCCCTGGCGAGGCCGCGACGGCGGCGCGCGCTTCTGCCGCGGCACCTTCGGCGTGGGCTACGACAAGGACCTGATCCCCGCGCCGGGCTCCACCGTGCTGGAAGGCCTGCCCGACATGGAGGCCGTGTACGAGGCCGCATCCGCCCGCCCGGGTTGGGAGCGCAACACGCGCGTGGTGATGTGCGACCTGCTCGACCACCACGGCCAGCCGCTGCCGCAATGCGCGCGCAGCGCGCTCAAGCGCGCCATCGCCGGCTGGCAGGCGCTGGGCTACGAGCCGATGGTCGGCATCGAGCTGGAAGCCTATGCCTTCCAGATCGAGCCCGAAGGCAGCCTGAAGCCCTACGACACGCCGTCCTCGCACGTGTATGCCACCGGGCCGTTCGCCGACCCGCGCGGCTTCAGCGACGTGCTGTGGGAGCAGGCGGCGGCCTGTGGCCTGCCGATCGACAGCCTGAACACCGAATACGACTCGCCGCAGTATGAGCTGACGCTGACCTACGCCAACGCGCTGAAGGCGGTGGACGACATCGTGCTGTTCCGCCTGCTGGCGCGCGAGGTGGCCTTCCGGCACGGGCTGCTGCTCACCTTCCTGCCCAAGCCGCTGCCGGCGCAGGGCGGCAGCGGCGTGCACGTGAACTTCTCGTTGCGCCACCGCGACGGGCCGCGGAAGGGCCAGAACGCGCTGAGCGGCGGTGCCGATCCCGCAGCGCTGAACCCGCTGACGCGCGGCTGCATCGCCGGGCTGATGCAGCACCACCGCGCCATCGCCGGCCTGGCCGCGCCCTGCGTCAACAGCTACGAGCGGCTGAAGCCGGCCACGCTGTCGGGCTTCTGGCAGAACTGGGGCATCGACCACCGCAACGTCACCGTGCGCGTGTCGGCCGAAGGCGGCGCCGCCGCGCGGCTCGAACACCGCATGGGCGACGGCGCGGCCAACCCCTACACGCTGGTGGCCGCGGTGCTGCAGGCGGCCCGGCTGGGCGTGCAGCACGGCCATGCGCTGCAGCCGATGGAAACCGGCGATGGACTGACCGGCCAGGACGCCACCGTCAGCGTGCCGCCGAACCTGGCCGAGGCGCTGGACGCGCTGGAGGCCGACACCGCGCTGGTGCAGGCGGTGGGCGAAGGCCTGGTCGCCAACCATGTGTTCATGAAGCGCGACGAGATCGCCAAGACCGCCGGCCGCGACGTGCTGGGCGCGCGCGACTTCTACATCCGCCACCTCTGAGTGCCCGCCATGAACCCGATCGAACAGCTCAAGCGCGACAACGCCCAGTTCCTGTGGCACCCGATGGCCCACCCCAAGGCGATGAAGGCCGAGGGTGCACGGCCCGACATCATCCAGCGAGGCGAAGGCTGCTGGGTCTGGGACATCGACGGCCACAAGCTGCTGGACGGCGTGGCCGGCCTGTGGAGCTGCAACCTGGGCCACAGCTGCAAGCCGGTGCGCGACGCCATCGTCGCCCAGCTGGACGAGCTGCCCTTCTTCAACACCTTCCGCGGCACCACGCACCCGCGCGCCATCGAGCTGAGCCGGGCGCTGGTCGACCTGATGCGACCCGATGGCGTGGCCGCGGTGATGTTCAGCAACGGCGGCAGTGACGCGGTGGAAGGCGCGCTGAAGCTGGCACGGCAGTACCACAAGCTGCGCGGCGACAAAGACCGCTTCAAGTTCATCGCGCTCAGGCAGGGCTACCACGGCGTGCACTTCGGCGGCATGAGCGTCAACGGCAACAGCAACTTCCGCCGCGCCTACGAGCCGTTGCTGCCCGGCGTGTTCCACATCGACAGCCCGTGGCTGTACCGCAATGCCTACACGCAAGACGAGGCCGAGCTCGGCCGCATCGTCGCCGCCCAGCTGGAGCGCGAGATAGCCTTCCAGGGCCCGGACACGGTGGCCGCGTTCATCGCCGAGCCGATCCAGGGTGCCGGCGGCGTGATCGTGCCGCCGGCCAACTTCTGGCCGCTGGTGCGCGAGGTCTGCAGCCGCCACGGCGTGCTGCTGATTGCCGACGAGGTGGTCACCGGCTTCGGCCGCGGCGGCGCGATGTTCGGCACGCGGCTGTGGGACGTGAAGGCCGACCTGTGGTGCCTGGCCAAGGGCATCAGCAGCGGCTACATCCCGCTGGGCGCCACCGCCATCTCGGACAAGGTGGCGGAGGTCTTCGACGCCGACGCCACCGGCGCCGGCCAGGTGGCGCACGGCTACACCTACAGCGCACACCCGGTGGCTGCCGCGGCGGCCCTGGCCACGCTGCAGATCCTTCAGGCCGACGATGTGCCCGGCCATGTGGCACGCGTGGCGCCGGCCTTCCAGCAGCGCCTGCGCGCTCTGCAGCAGCGCAGTCCCTTCGTCGGCAACGTGCGCGGCAAGGGGCTGATGCTGGGCATCGAGATGGTGGCCGACAAGGCGATGAAGACGCCGTTGCCGAAAAGCAGCGACATCCCGGCGCGCGTGGCCAGGGCGGCCTACCGGCGCGGGCTGATGGTGCGGGTGTCGGGCGGCAACCTGATCCTGTCGCCGCCGCTGGTCATCAGCGAAGCCGAGCTCGACACCCTGTGCAGCACGCTGGAGGCCGCCTTCGATGATGCGGCGGCGGACCAATGAACACGGTGCTGCTGGTTGGCACCGCCGACACCAAAAGCGACGAGATCAGCTTTTTGCGCGAGCAGGTGCTGGCGCTGGGCGCCTGCGTGCTCGTCATGGACGTGGGCGTGCTCGCCGCCGGCAGCGCCACGGTGGACATTGCCAACCACGAGGTCGCCACCGCGGCCGGCTGCACGCTGCAGCAGGTCATCGACAGCGGCGACGAGAATACGGCGATGACCTTGATGGCCCGAGGCGCCGCTGCGATCACGTCCCGGCTGCAGGCCGAAGGCCGCATCCACGGTTTGCTGGCGCTGGGCGGCAGCATGGGCACCGACCTGGCCTTCGACGTCGCCGCGGCGCTGCCGATCGGCGTGCCGAAGGTGGTGGTCAGCACCATCGCCTATTCACACCTGATTCCGCCCGAACGCATCACGCCCGACCTGATGATGCTGCTGTGGGCGGGCGGCCTGTATGGGCTGAACAGCCTGTGCCGCTCGGCGCTGGCGCAGGGCGCCGGCGCAGTGGTGGGTGCGATGCGCGCGGCCCGAGCGCCACGGCGAGACCGGCCGCTGGTGGGCATGAGCTCGCTGGGCACCAGCTGCCTGAGCTACATGGTGCGGCTCAAACCCGCGCTGGAAGCGCGCGGCTACGAGCTGGCGGTGTTCCACAGCAGCGGGATGGGCGGACGCGCCTTCGAGGCGCTGGCCGAAGCCGGCGCGTTCTGCGCCGTGATGGATTTCTGCCTGCAGGAGCTGGCCAACCACCTGGGCGACTCGGTGGTCAGCTCCGGTGCCGGGCGGCTGACCGGCGCGGGCCGGCGAGGCACGCCGCAGATCGTGGCCCCCGGCGCGGTGGACATGGTCGACTTCCCCGCCTGGCAGCCGGTGCCGGCGGCGCTGGCCGGCCGCGCGGTGCACGTGCACAACCGGCTGATCGCCAGCGCCACGTCGGCGGCGCCACTGCGCCGCACCATCGCCGCCGAGATCGGCACGCGCCTCGCGGTTGCCACGGGCCCGAGTTGCCTGCTGCTGCCGCTGCGCGGCGTCGAGCAGTGGGACCGGCCCGGCGAAGCGCTGCACGACCCCGAGGGTCTGAAGGCCTTCATCGACGCGATGCGCGCCGCGGTGCAGCCGCCGTTGCGCTGCATCGAGCTCGACGCGCACATCAACGACGCCGCCTTCTGCGACGCCGCGCTCGCCGTGTTCGACGAGTGGGTGGCGCAAGGGCGGGTGCCGCCGGGGGTGCGATGAGCGCGCCGGCGCGCATCCCGGCGCGAGTCCCGGAAAGCGCAGCGCGAAGCGCCGTGCGGTGACCATGCGCGCACTGGTGCTGGATTTCGGCGGCGTGATCAGCCGCACGCTGTTCGAGACCCATGCCGACACCGAAGCCGCGCTCGGCCTGCCGGCCGGCACGCTGTGCTGGCGCGGTCCCTTCGATGTCGCCGGCGATGCGCCATGGCGCGACATGCAGGCCGGCCGCATCAGCGAGCGCGATTACTGGCTGCTGCGCACGCGCGAGGTCGGTCGCCTGCTCGGCGAAGAATGGCACGAGATGCGCACGCTGGTGCAACGCGCGCGCGGCGCCGAGCCTGACCGCGTGGCCCGGCCGGAGACTTTGGCGCTGATGGAAGAGGCTCATGCCGCCGGCCTCACGCTGGCGATCCTGTCCAACGAGCTGGACCTGTTCTACGGCGCGGCGTTGCGCCAGCGCATGGCGGCGCTGCGCGACGTGCAGCTGATCGTCGATGCCACCTACACCGGCATCCTGAAGCCCGATGCGCGTGCCTACGCGCTTTGCACGCAGCTGCTGCGGCTGGCGCCGGGCGAGTGCGTGTTCGTTGATGACCAGCCGCGCAATGTCGACGGCGCCGCGGCCTTCGGCATGGTGGCGCTGCGGTTCGACGTGACGAAGCCGCAGGCCTCGTGCGACGAGGCGCGCCGCGCACTCGGGCTCTAGGAGCGGCTGGGGTCGATGAGGAACTTTTCGCCGGTGGCGCGCCGCGCATAGACGGCGATCGCCTCGGCCAACAGCGCCTCGGCAAGCGACACGGTGCGCGTGTAGTGGCTGGCGAAGGTGGTCTTCAGCTCGGCCGCCACGCGCTCGCGCAGCTTTTGCGCCGCTGTCGGACCGACGCGCTGCAGGAAGGGGAACAGCAGCCAGCCGCCCATGCCCCAGGCCATGCCGAAGTTGCGCACGATCTCGGTCGGACTGGTGTCGAGCATGCCGTACAGGTACACCTGCTTGTGCACCGCCGAGCCGTAGCGGCTGTATTCCGTGGCATTGCGGTTGATGGCCGCTTCCATGCACGACAGGATCTGAGCGGCCAGCCTGCCGCCGCCGATGGCGTCGAAGGCGATGGTGGCACCGGTGGCCGCGAGCGCGTCGGTCAGCTGTGCCAGGAAACCGGGCTGCGACTGATCGCACACATGCACCGCGCCTTGCGCGCGCAGCAGCGCCGCCTGCTCGGGCTTGCGCACGATGTTCACCAGGCCGATGCCGTCCTTCAGGCAGATGCGGTTGAGCATCTGCCCCAGGTTGGAGGCGGCCGCGGTGTGCACCAGCGCCTTGTGGCCTTCGAGCTTCATGGTCTCGACCATGCCCAGCGCGGTGAGCGGGTTGACGAAGCACGAGGCGCCGTCGGCCGCGCTGGCATCGGCCGGCAGCACCAGGCACTGCGCGGCCGGCATGCTGCGGTACTGCGCGTACATCGCGCCGCCGATGACCGCCACCTTCTTGCCCAGCAGCGCTTGCGCTGCCGCCGACGCGCCGGCCTGCACCACGGTGCCGGCGCCTTCGTTGCCCACCGGCAGCGATTGGTCGGCCCGGCCGGCCATGGCCGTCATCGCCTTGTCCGGTACGCGCGCGCTGAGCACCGGCCGCCCGGCCGTGCCCGACACCTGCAGCGTGCTCATGTCGGCGGCGCCGAACAGCAGTCCCAGGTCGCTGGGGTTGATCGGCGTGGCCTCGATGCGCACCAGCACCTCGTCGGCGCCCGGCGCGGGCACCGGCACCTCCTGCAAAGAGACTTCGAGTTCGCCGGTGCTGCGCACCAGCGAGCGCAGTTGCAGGGCCGTGGTCGGAAGGGACGCGTTCATGGCAATCTCCGGGTGTTCGGTGGGTACGGCGAGTCTAGGCTTTGTCGCCCACCATCCAACTTCGCGTTCGAAAACACCGAACCGAAAGGGCGTTGACGGCGCAAAGTGTCCTGCGCCCGCTTTGCGCCGTCAGCAGCCGTGCATTTGTGAATCTTCGCTCGCGAAACTGAACGAAGCTGACTCAGCCGAGCGTGCCGCGTTTTTGCCGCTGCGCGTCGGCCAGCAGCGCCATCACCACCGTGGAGGCCAGCCGCGAGCGCACTGAATCGGCGCGGCTGGTCAGCACGATCGGCACACGCGCGCCGAGCACGATGCCGGCCGAATCGGCGCCGGCCAGGTACTGCAGCTGCTTGGCCATCATGTTGCCGGCCTCCAGGTCGGGCGCGAGCAGGATGTTGGCGCGCCCGGCCACCTTGGACTGGATTTTCTTGGTGCGCGCCGCGTCCTCGCTGACGGCGTTGTCGAAGGCCAGCGGCCCGTCGAGCAGGCCGCCGGTGATCTGGCCGCGGTCGGCCATCTTGCACAGGATGGCCGCGTCCACCGTGCTCTGCATGTCCGGGTTGACGGTCTCCACCGCGGCCAGGATGGCCACTCGCGGCTCGTCGATGCCCAGCACGTGCGCCAGCTCGATGGCGTTCTGCGCGATGTCGGCCTTGTCGCGCGCCGTCGGTGCGACGTTGATCGCGGCATCGGTGATCAGCAGCATGCGCGGGTAGGCCGGCACGTCGAGCACGAACACGTGGCTGATGCGCCGCGCGGTGCGCAGCCCGGTGGCCCCGGCCACCACCGCGCCCATCAGCTCGTCGGTGTGCAGGCTGCCCTTCATCAGCGCCTGCACCTCGCCTGCGCGGGCCATGGCCACGGCCTTGTCGGCGGCTTCATGGCTGTGCTCGGTGTTGACGATGCGCAGGCCCGCCAGGTCGGCCCCCGCCGATTGCGCAACCGCCCGGATCTTCGCCTCGGGCCCCACCAGCACCGGCACGATCAGGCCGCGCCGCGCCGATTCCAGCGGGCCGAGCAGCGAGTCGTGGTCGCAGGGGTGCACCACCGCGGTGGTGATCGGCGGCATGCCTTCGCAGCGCTTGAGCAGGCGCGAGAACACATCGGTATGCCGCAGCACGATTTCCGGCGTGGCCAGGTCGGTGAAGCTGATGCGCTCGGTCGGCGCAACCACGGTGACGCTGCCGGTGATCAGGTCGACGTCGCCGTTGACGACGTGGCAGTCGAACACGATCTGTCGGCTGTCGGCGCGTTTCTCCTTGACGGTGAGCGTGCCGGAGATGTGGTCGCCCACGCGCATGGTGCCGCCGAAGCGCAGGTCCTGCGCCACGATCACCGTGCCCGGCCCGGGCAGGCGGCGCTGCAGCAGCGCCGAGACCAGAGCCTCGGCGGCCACGCCCTCGGCCGACATGGTGTCCTGGCGCGCGCTCTGGGCGTCGGTGTGGAAGGGGTCCACATCCCCCGAGACAAAGGCCAGCGCCTCCACGTCCGGCCGGGTCAGCCGGTGCGAGCGCGTGATGCTCTCGCCGAGCTGGATTTCATCGAAGGTGCGGTTGGTGAACGAGTCCATGGCGGGCCGGCGGTCTGGGGGGTGTCACCGATGCTAAGCGGTGGACATGACGGCGCAGCGCGCGCCGGGAATGCCGCGTCTCAGGCCGGCAGCCAGCCCGAGCGCTCGCGCCGCGCCTGCACCGCCTGGCGGCAGTGGCGCAGCCAATCCCGCTCCGGCACCAGGCACTCGATGGCCTGCAGCCCGCTGGCGGCAGCGGCTTGCAGGGCACCGGCCGCCGACTGCGGCCGGTCGCCGAAGCGCAACCCGTCCATCGCCTCGAGAAGCAGGCGGCGGTAGGCGGTAATGGCCTTGTCCCCGGCCGCCAGATGCTCGCGCGTGCGGTCCTGGAGCGGCCCCATGCTTTCGGCCAGACGCTGCTCGCGCTGGCCGATGGCAGCGTCGGTCAAGGCCGATGCGTCGAGCGGCGCATCGAAGCTGGTGACCAGGCTGTACACCACCGTATGGGTGTCGTCCACCGGCACGTGCCAGCGCGTCAGCGTCAGGCTCTGCGACAGCGGCAGTTCCAGCACGTGCGGGCTAAGCACCTGGCCAATGCGCACGTGCAGTTGCCCGCCTTCCAGGTGGCGCAGCGCGGTCCAGCGCAGCAGCCCAGGCGCCGGCTGGTCGACCCGCAGCTCCACCGCGCCATGCACCTGCGCGGCCTGCGGGTCCAGGCCGATCTCCAGGGCCTGCAGCCAGTGGCACTGCCACAAAGTGCGCAACGGCATCGCCTGCGCGGCTGGCGCGGCCAGGCATGCCAGCGCCGGCAGCGGGTCGGGCGGCGCATCCGCCGGACCCAGCCAGGCGAAGAGCATCCCGGCATGCAACTGCACCGGATAGCTGCGCTGGCGCATGCGCCGGCACAGCGCCGAGCCCGCAGGCTCGCCCGGCATGTCGAGGCAACGGCCGTCGATGTCGAACTTCCAGCCATGCAGCGCGCAGCGCAGGCCGTCGCCTTCGTGGCGGCCCAGCGCCAGGTCGGTGCCGCGGTGCGGGCATGCGCGATCGAGCAGGCCCCAGCGGCCGAGCGCGTCACAGAACAGCAGCAAGTCCTGCCCGAGCACGCGCAGCGGCAGCACCGGATAGCCGACGTCGGCCGGCGGCAGCTCGTCGAGCAGCGCCACCGGTGTCCATGCATGGCGCAACAGGGCGCCGCCATCGGTCCCGGGGCCTGTGCGGCTGAGCCGCATCTGCTGTTCTGGCTTCATCTTGCTCGCTGAGGCCAGTCTACGCCGCCGTCCGTGCCGCAGGCATGCGGTACACCCCGGGGGGCCGTCAGCCTGCCGACCTATACAGTCGGGTCTGGTTCCGGCCACAAGCAACGAACGAATCCCACTGATGAATCCACGCCCCGTCCCGGTCAGCGTGCTCCTGGCTGGCGCCACCGGTCTGATCGGCCGCGAGTTGCTGCAATTGCTGCTGGCCCGGATCCCGGCTGTGAGGCTGCATGCGCTGGTGCGGCGCGTGCCCGACGCCGCCGATGCGCGGGTGCATTGGCAGCGCGTGGACTTCGCCCGCCTGCCCGTGCTGCCGGCGGCCGACGAGGCTTGGTGTTGCCTGGGCACCACGCTCAAGCAGGCCGGCTCGCAGGCCGCTTTCCGGGCGGTTGATTTCGACGCAGTCCTGGCCTTCGCGCAGGCGGCGCGCGCCGCCGGCGTGACACGCTTTGGCGTGGTTTCGGCTCTGGGCGCCAGTGCGCGCTCGGCCAGCTTCTACAGCCGGGTCAAGGGCCAGATGGAAGAGGCCGTGGCGGCGCTGGGTTTCGAGCACCTCGTCATTGCCCGGCCGTCGCTGCTGGCAGGCGACCGCGGTGCGCTGGGCCAGCCGCTTCGCACGGGCGAACAGCTGGCGCTGTGGCTGACCGGACCGATCGCCGGCTTCATTCCGAAGACGGTGCGGCCGATCAAGGCCGTTACCGTGGCGCGCGGCATGATTGTCGCGCTGCGCCAGCAGGCTGCTGGCGTGCGCATCGTCGAATCGGGTGAGTTGCAGGCATTGGGGTCCGAATGAGTTTCCAGCTCGGTTTTCACGGCGCGGCGGATACCGTCACCGGCTCGCGCCACCTGGTGCGGCTTGGCGGCCAGCGCATCCTGCTCGACTGCGGCATGTTCCAGGGCTTCAAGGTGCACCGCGAGCGCAACTGGCTGCCGCCGCCCGCTGAACTGCTGGGCGCCGATGCCGTGGTGCTGAGCCACGCCCACCTGGACCACAGCGGCTGGCTGCCGGCGCTGGTGCGGCACGGATTCCGCGGTCCGGTTTACGCGTCCGCGGCCACGCGCGACCTGGCCGAGGTGCTGCTGCTGGACAGCGCGCACCTGCAGGAGGAGGACGCGCGCCGCGCCAACCGCTACGGCTACTCCCGCCATGCCAAGGCGCTGCCGCTGTACACCACGCGCGATGCGCAGCGCGCGATCGCGCGCATCGTTGCGTTGCGGCCGGGCCAGGACGCGCTGTGCGGCAAGGTGCGCATCGGCTTCACGCCGGTGGGCCACCTGCTCGGCGCGTGCGCGGTCACGCTGGCGCTGGGCCGGGAGCAGCTGGTCTTCTCGGGCGACCTGGGCCGCAGCGACGACCTGCTGATGCCCGCCCCGCAGCAGGTGCCGGACGCCGACGTGCTGCTGGTCGAATCGACCTACGGCAACCGCGTGCACCCCAGCGACGATGTGGCCGCACAGCTGGCGCAGATCATCGTCGACACGGTACAGCGCGGCGGCTCGGTGCTGATGCCGGCCTTTGCCGTGGGCCGCGCACAGGCGCTGATGCTGGTGCTGCAGCGGCTCAAGGCCGGCGGCCGCATCCCCGGCGACCTGCCGGTGTACCTGGACAGCCCGATGGCGATCGAGGCCACCGCGCTGTACCACAGGCACCGCCGGTTGCTGCGCGTGCCCGCGCGCGAGGCCGACCACCTGGCCGACGGCGTGCGCATGGTGGGCGATGCGCGGCAGTCGATGCGGCTGGTCCGATCGCGCTGGCCCAGCGTGATCATCTCGGCCAGCGGCATGGCCACCGGCGGGCGCGTGCTGCACCACCTGAAGGCGATGGCGCCGGTGGCCAAGCATCACATCGTGTTCGCCGGCTTCCAGGTCGGCGGCAGCCGCGGCGCACGGCTGGTGGGCGGTGCTGCCGAGGTCAAGATCCACGGCGAGTACGTGCCGGTGCGCGCCCAGGTCAGCCAGCTCGAAGGCTTCTCGGGCCATGCCGATGCCGACGGGCTGATGGCATGGCTGCGCGGGTTTCGCCGGCCGCCGCGCCAGACCTTCGTGGTGCATGGCGAGCCCGACGCCAGCGACGCGCTTCGCATCCGCATCAAGGACGAGCTGGGCTGGCAGGTGCGCGTGCCGCAGCACGGCGAGACGGTCGAGGCCTGATCCCCGGCCCGCGTCCGCGGCTGGCCGCAGAAGCCGCGGGCGCAGGCGCGTCAACGGCCGGCGGCTAGAGCACCCGGCCGGGATTGAGGCGGCCGTGCGGGTCGAGCGCCAGCTTGATCGCGCGCATCATCTGCAGCGCGACCGCCGACTTGCGCTGCGCCAGCTCGGCGCGCTTCAGCGCGCCCACGCCATGCTCGGCCGAGATCGACCCGCCGAGCGAGCAGACCGCGTCGTAGACCAGCGTGTTGACGGCATGCTCGTGCTGGTCCATGAACTGCTGGCCGGACAGGCTTTCTGGGGCCTGCACGTTGTAGTGCAGGTTGCCGTCGCCCAGGTGGCCGAAGTTCACCAGCCGCATGCCCGGGAAGGCCCGGGCCAGCGCAGCGTCGGTGCGGGCCACGAAGCCGGCGATCGCCGACACAGGCAGCGAGATGTCGTGCTTGATGTTCGGCCCTTCCTGGCTCTGCGCCAGCGGGATCGACTCGCGCAGGTGCCACAGCGAGCGCGACTGTGCCAGGCTCTCGGCGACCACCGCGTCGGCGATAGTGCCCGCAGCCAGCGCGGCTTCGAGCAGCGATTCGAGGCGCGCGCGCGCCGGCGCCTCGCCGTCGCCGTCGGACTGCTCCAGCAGCACCGTCCAGGCTGCGCCCGGCAGCGGCTGGGGCAGGGCGGCGAAGTGCCTTGCCACCAGGTCCAGCGAGAAGCGGTTCATGACCTCGAAGCCCGTCAGCCCCGCTCCCAGCCGCGCCTGGGCAAGCGCGAGCAACGCCACGCACTGCTCCAGCGTGCCGGCCGCGGCCAGCGCCGTGCCCGTGGCAGCCGGCCGCGGGTGCAGCTTCAGCGTGGCCGCGGTGATGATGCCCAGCGTGCCTTCGCTGCCGATGAACAGGTCGCGCAGGTCGTAGCCGGTGTTGTCCTTGCGCAGGCCGCTCAGGCCGTCCCACACCTGGCCATCGGCCGTCACCACTTCGAGCCCGAGGCACTGCTCGCGCGCGTTGCCGAAGCGCAGCACCTGCGTGCCGCCGGCATTGGTGGCCAGGTTGCCGCCAATGGTGCAGCTGCCTTCGGCCGCCAGGCTCAGCGGCAGCAGCAAGCCGGCGTCGGCAGCGGCCTGCTGCACCGCCTGCAGCACGCAGCCTGCCTCGGCGATGAGCGTCAGGTTGTCGCGGTCGATCGCGCGGATGCGGTTCAAGCGCATCATGCTCAACAGCACCTGGGTGCCGCTGGCATCGGGAACGCCGCCGCCCACCAGCCCGGTATTGCCGCCCTGGGGCACCACGCTCGCGCCGTGCGCAGCGCAGGCATGCATCACGGCCGCCACCTGCGCGGTGTCGGCCGGCCGCACCACGGCCAGCGCGCGGCCGCGGAAGCGCTTGCGCCAGTCCAGTTCGAAGGCCGACAGGTCGCCGTCGGTCAGCACCTGCCCGGCACCGACCGCGTCGCGCAGCGACGCCAGCAGCGCCGTCATGCGGCGGCGGCTCGCGCCGCGCGGTGCAGCCGCCAGCGCACGTGCAGCGCGCAGGCGACGAACAGCACCAGGCAGAGCAAGACCTGGATGCCGGCCAGCGTGGCCGAAAGCCCCTGGTCGGTGGTGGCGCGCACCACGCCTTCCAGGAAATACAGCCACACCAGCAGGCTGACCCAGCGGTAGGTGTACATGCGCGCCCGCCACAGCCCCGGCAGCGGCAGCAGCAGCGGCAGCACCTTGACCGCCAGCGTGCCGCTGCCGGTGGGCGCCAGCCACAGCTCCCAGGCCAGGCCCAGCAGGATCATGCCGATCACGCTGCCCAGCGCCAGCCGGCGCGACCAGCGCACCACCCCGTCCATTCGGCTTGCGGAGTCGGGGCGGTCGGAAGCATCCATGCTGGCATCATAGCCAGCATGATGACGCGCAGCGGCCTGTGGCAGTACGGCGCCGACCAGGCGGCGACGCTGTTGCAGACGCTGCGAACCTGGCCGTGGTTCGAGACCGCGCGCACGCTCGGGCAGCGCTTCCGCGAAGGCCGCCTGGGCGTCACCGCAGGCAGCCTGACCTTCACGACGCTGATCGCGCTGGTGCCCTTGCTCACCGTGATGCTGGCGCTGTTCTCTGCCTTCCCGATGTTCGGCGAGTTCAAGGCTGCGCTGCAACGCTACTTCCTGGAAAGCCTGGTGCCCGACAGCATCGCCAGGCCGGTGCTGGGCACGCTGAACCAGTTTGCCGCCAAGGCCAACCGGCTGGGCGGCGCCGGCCGGGTGGTCCTGCTGGCCAGCGCGTTGGCGTCGATGCTGACCATCGACCGCACCCTCAACGCCATCTGGCGGGTGCGCAAGCCGCGGCCGATCGCGCAGCGCGTGTTGGTGTACTGGGCGGCCATCACGCTGGGCCCGCTGCTGCTGGGCATCAGCCTGAGCCTGAGTTCCTACGCGCTGACGGCCTCGCGCGGCATCGTCAATGCCGCGCCCGGCGGCGTGGCCGTGGCCTTGCAGGCGCTGGAGCTGTTGTTGCTTATGCTGGGCGCCTCGGCTCTGTTCCGCTATGTGCCCAACACCGACGTGCGCTGGCGCCATGCGCTGGCCGGAGGGCTGTTCGTGGCCGCGGGCTTCGACGCCGCCAAGCGCCTGCTCGCCTGGTACGTCGGCGCGATGCCCGGCATCTCGATGGTCTACGGCGCCTTTGCCACGCTGCCGATCCTGCTGCTGTGGATCTACCTTTCCTGGCTGATCGTGCTGTTCGGCGCGGTCATCGCGGCCTATGCGCCGAGCCTGCAGCTGCACCTGGTGCCGCAGGTCGACGCGCCGGGTCGGCGCTTCGCCCTGGCGCTTACGCTGCTGCGCGAGCTGCAGCGCGCGCGGGCCGCGCCGCCGCACGGGCTGAGCCTGGAGCAGCTGGCGGCCAGCCAGCGCACCGTCAGCCTGCATGTGGAGCCGCTGGTCGAGCAGCTGATGCGCCTGGGCTGGGTCGCCCGGGTGGACGAGGACTCTGCCAGACGCCACGTGCTGCTATGCGATCCGTCCACCACCAGCGCCGAACCGCTGATCGACCTGCTGCTGCTGGCGCCGGATGCGCGCACCCAGCCGTTCAGGCAGCGTGCGCAGCTGGGCCGGCTGACCCTGGCCGACCTGATCGGCGCCTGAACCTGCAGGCTGCCGGCCTGTCCGGCCGAGCCATGCCGTTTTGCGATAGCTGCTAGTGCCGACCAGCGATTGTGGTCACAGCTGGGGCTGCCCATAATCCGTGCACTTCAGCGCCGCCATGTCCATGTCCAACCCCCGCCTGACGGGCATTTCCTCGATGGCCACGCGCCTGCTGCTGGCCGATCTGGGCGCTGCCTGGGTGCAGCAGGGCGGCTGCGAAGCGAGCTTCGAATCGGTGGGCGGCGTGGATGCGGCGCGTCGCGTCGACGCTGGCGAAGCCTTCGACCTGGTGGTGCTGGCAGCCGAGGCCATCGACCGGTTGCTGGCCTCGGGCCGGGCGGTGGCGGGCAGCCGTACCGACCTGGTGCACTCCGCGGTGGCCGTGGCGGTGCGTGCCGGCGCGCCGCGGCCCGACATCGGCAGCGAGGACGCCTTGCGCCAGGCGCTGCTGGCCGCCCGCCGCATCGGCTACTCCACCGGGCCCAGCGGCACGGCGCTGCTCGCGCTCTTCGGGCGCTGGGGCCTGGCCGACGCCCTGCGTGAGCGCCTAGTGCAGGCGCCGCCCGGCGTGCCGGTGGGCGCGCTGGTGGCACGCGGCGAGGTCGAGCTGGGCTTCCAGCAACGCAGCGAGCTGATGCACCTGCAGGGCATCGATCTGCTCGGCGGAATGCCTGCCGGCACGCAGATCCTCACCACCTTCTCGGCGGCGCTGTGTGCCGCGTCGGCGCAGCCCGGTGCGGCGCGCGCCCTGCTGGCCTTCCTGCGCTCGCCGGCCATGGCCCAGCTGAAGCGAAGGCACGGCTTCGAGCCGGCCTGACGTCAAGGAGACTGACCATGATCATTGACTGCCACGGCCACTACACCACCGCACCCAAGGCGCTGGAAGAGTGGCGCAACCGCCAGATCGCCGGCATCAAGGACCCGGCGGCGATGCCCAAGGTGTCCGAGCTGAAAATCAGCGACGACGAGTTGCGCGAGTCGATCGAGAAGAACCAGCTTCGGCTGATGAAGGAGCGCGGCAGCGACCTGACGGTCTTCAGCCCGCGCGCCAGCTTCATGGCGCACCACATCGGCGACTTTCAGGTCAGCAGCACCTGGGCGGCGATCTGCAACGAGCTGTGCCATCGCGTCAGCCAGCTGTTCCCCGATCACTTCATCCCCGCAGCGATGCTGCCGCAAAGCCCCGGCGTGGACCCGGCCAGCTGCATCCCCGAGCTGGTGAAGTGCGTCGAGCAGTACGGCAATGTCGGCATCAACCTGACCCCCGATCCTTCCGGCGGCCCCTGGACCAGCCCGCCACTGACCGACCGCCATTGGTACCCGATCTACGAAAAGATGGTCGAGTACGGCATTCCGGCGATGGTGCACGTCAGCACCAGCTGCAACGCCTGCTTTCACACCACCGGCGCGCACTACCTGAACGCCGACACCACGGCCTTCATGCAGTGCCTGACAGGCGACCTGTTCAAGGACTTCCCGACTCTGAAGTTCGTCATCCCTCACGGCGGCGGCGCGGTGCCCTACCACTGGGGCCGCTTCCGCGGCCTGGCGCTGGAGCTGAAAAAACCGCTGCTGAAGGACCACCTGCTGAACAATATCTTCTTCGACACCTGCGTTTACCACCAGCCGGGCATCGACCTGCTGACCCAGGTGATCCCGGTGGACAACATCCTGTTCGCCAGCGAGATGATCGGCGCGGTGCGCGGCATCGACCCCGAGACCGGCCATTACTACGACGACACCAAGCGCTACATCGAGGCCAGCACCATCGTTGTCGGCGACGACCGCCACAAGGTCTACGAAGGCAACGCCCGCCGGGTCTACCCACGGCTGGATGCCGCGCTCAAGAAACAGGGCCGCTAGGCCAGGGAGCCGCCATGTACCAATTGGGTATCGTCAAACGCAACATACAGCGCGCCGACGCCGCGGCGGTGGACAAGCTGTCGCGGTTCGGCGTGGCCACCGTGCACGAGGCCATGGGCCGCGTCGGCCTGATGCGGCCGTACATGCGGCCCATCTATGCCGGCGCGCACCTGTGCGGCACGGCCGTCACCGTGTTGATGCACCCGGGAGACAACTGGATGATGCACGTCGCGGCCGAGCAGCTGCAGCCTGGCGACGTGGTGGTGGCGGCCTGCACCGCCGAGAACACCGACGGCTTCTTCGGCGACCTGCTGGCCACCAGCTTTCGCGCCCGCGGCGCCAAGGGCCTGGTCATCGACGGCGGCTGCCGCGACGTGAAGGACCTCGCCTCGATGGGCTTCCCGGTGTGGAGCAAGGCCATCAGCGCCAAGGGCACCATCAAGGCCACGCTGGGCTCGGTGAACGTGCGCGTGGTCTGCGCCGGGGCCGAGGTCAACCCCGGCGACGTGATCGTCGCCGACGACGACGGCGTGGTCTGCGTGCCGGCCGCGATGGCCGCGCAGGTGGCCGAGGCCGCCGCCGCGCGCGAGGCCAACGAAGGCGAGAAGCGCGCCAAGCTCGCCGCCGGCGTGCTGGGCCTGGACATGTACAACATGCGCGGCCCGCTCGAGAGAGCCGGCCTGAAGTACGTCGACTGAGCCCAGCGATGAACGTCGCCCTGATCGGCTATGGCGAAGTCGGCCGCATCCTGGCCGAGGACCTGCGCGCGCGCGGCGTCGCCGTCGGCGCCTACGACCTGAAGCTGGACAGTCCCCACGGCCAGCCGCTGCGCGAGCATGCCGCGGCCCATGGTGTGGTGCTGGGTGCGGCGCATGCGCAGGCCGTGAATGGAGCGCAACTGGTGATCAGTGCGGTCACGGCCAGCCAGGCGGTGGCGGTGGCCGAGGCCTGCGCGCCGGCGTTGTCGACGGGCATCTTCTTCCTGGACTTCAACTCCGCCTCGCCGGGCGCCAAGTGCCGCGCGGCCGCGATCGTCGACGCCGCTGGCGCGCGCTATGTCGAAGGCGCGGTGATGACCAGCGTGCCGCCCTACCGCATCAAGGTGCCGCTGCTGCTGGGTGGGGCCTTTGCCGAGGCGCTGTGCCCCGTGCTGGCCGATCTGGGTTTCGCGCCCAGGGTGGCCAGCGACAAGCTGGGCGTGGCCAGCGCCACCAAGATGTGCCGCAGCGTGATGATCAAGGGCCTGGAGGCGATGGTCATCGAGAGCTTCAGCACCGCACGCCACTACGGCGTCGAAGACGCGGTCATCGCCTCGCTGCAGGAGACTTTCCCCGGCATCGACTGGGAGAAGCAGGGCGCTTACTTCTTCCAGCGCGTGATCGAACATGGCCGCCGCCGCGCAGAGGAAATGCGCGAGGCGGCGCAGACCGTGCGCGAGGCCGGGCTCGAGCCCTACAGCGCCGCCGGCACGGCGCAGCGCCAGGCTTTCGTGGCCGATCTGGCCGATGCGGGCGCGTTCGGCACCCGCGGCACGCCGGGCTTCGCCCGCAGCGCCGATTGGCGCAGCGAAGCCGACCGCCTTCTTTCGAATCCGACAAGGGATTGAACGATGAGCAAGCCCACCACGGGCCCGTTCGACAAGACCGCCGGCTGGCTGGACTGGCATGCCGGCCCGAGCAAGCCGCGTTTCGCGCTGCCGCCGGGCAGCGTGGACGCGCATTGCCATGTGTTCGGCCCGGGCGCAGAGTTCCCCTACGCGCCGGAACGCAAGTACACGCCCTGCGATGCCAGCAAGGCGCAGCTGTTCGCGCTGCGCGACCACCTGGGCTTCGCGCGCAACGTCATCGTGCAGGCCACCTGCCACGGCGCCGACAACCGAGCGATGGTCGATGCCTGCATCGCCAGCGGCGGCCGGGCGCGCGGCGTGGCCACCGTGCGGCGCAGTGTGACTGACCAGGGACTGCAGGCCATGCACGCCGCCGGCGTGCGCGGCGTGCGCTTCAACTTCGTCAAGCGGCTGGTCGACTTCACGCCCAAGGACGAGCTGATGGAGATCGCCGCGCGCATCGCCCGCTTCAGCTGGCACGTGGTCATCTACTTCGAGGCGGTGGACCTGCCCGAGCTGTGGGACTTCTTCACCGCGCTGCCGACCACCGTCGTGGTCGACCACATGGGCCGGCCCGACGTGAGCAAGCCGGTGGACGGGCCGGAGTTCGAGCTGTTCGTCAAGTTCATGCGCGACTGTCACAACGTCTGGAGCAAGGTCAGCTGCCCCGAGCGGCTCAGCGTCGCCGGCCCGAGGGCGCTGAATGGCGAGCAGGCCGCCTACCGCGATGTGCTGCCCTTCGCGCGGCGCATCGTCGAGACCTTCCCCGACCGCGTGCTGTGGGGCACCGACTGGCCGCACCCGAACCTGAAGGACCACATGCCCGACGACGGGCTGCTGGTCGATTTCATCCCGCACATCGCCCCCACGGCCGAACTGCAGCGCAAGCTGCTGGTCGATAACCCGATGCACCTGTACTGGCCGGAGGAACACTGATGGCACTGGACAAACCCTATCTGGACGTGCCGGGCACGACCATCTTCGACGCCGACCAATCGCGCAAGGGCTACCACCTGAACCAGTTCTGCATGAGCCTGATGAAGGCCGAGAACCGCGCGCGCTTCAAGGCCGATGAGCGCGCCTACCTGGACGAATGGCCGATGAGCGAGGCGCAGAAGCAGGCCGTGCTGGCGCGCGACCTGAACCGCTGCATCGCGCTGGGCGGCAACATCTACTTCCTGGCCAAGATCGGTGCCACCGACGGCAAGAGCTTCCAGCAGATGGCCGGCAGCATGACCGGCATGAGCGAAGAGGAATACCGCCACATGATGATCTCCGGCGGCCGCTCGCCCGAAGGCAACCGCTTCGTCGGCGAAGACGGCGACGCGCAGGCGCACCGCCAACCGCAAGGCCAGGCCGGCAAGGCGGGGAGGGCCTGAGCATGGCTCGCATCACCGCCTCCGTGTACACCAGCCACGTGCCGGCCATCGGCGCGGCCATCGACCAGGGCAAGACCGCCGAGTCCTACTGGGTGCCGCTGTTCAAGGGCTATGAATACTCCAAGCAGTGGATGCGGGAGAACAAGCCCGACGTGATCTTCCTGGTCTACAACGACCATGCCACCGCTTTCAGCCTGGAGCTGATCCCCACCTTTGCCATCGGCACGGCGGCCGAGTTCACGCCGGCCGACGAAGGCTACGGTCCGCGCCCGGTGCCCAAGGTGATCGGCCACCCGGAGCTGGCCAGCCACATTGCGCAGAGCGTGATCCAGGACGACTTCGACCTGACCATCGTCAACAAGATGGACGTGGACCATGGCCTGACCGTGCCGCTGAGCCTGATGTGCGGCCAGCCGCAGGCGTGGCCGTGCCCGGTGATCCCCTTCGCCGTCAACGTGGTGCAGTACCCGGTGCCCTCGGGCCGGCGCTGCTTCATGCTGGGCCAGGCGATCCGCAGGGCCGTCGAGTCCTTCGACGAGCCGCTGAAGGTGCAGATCTGGGGCACCGGCGGCATGAGCCACCAGCTGCAGGGCCCGCGCGCGGGGCTGATCAATGCCGAGTGGGACAACCGCTTCCTCGACCGGCTGATCGCCGACCCGGCCGGGCTGGCCCAGGTGCCGCATATCGAGTACGTGCGCGAAGCCGGCAGCGAAGGCATCGAGCTGGTGATGTGGCTGATCGCGCGCGGCGCGATGGCCGACGTGGCTGGCGGCAAGGCGCCGGTCGTCAAGCACCGCTTCTTCCATGTGCCGGCGTCGAACACGGCGGTCGGGCATCTGATTCTGGAGAACCCGTGAGCGCCGCTCGGCCGCTGCGGAGGCTCTCGCTCCCCCTCGGGGGGACGGTTGCGCAGCAACATAGGGGTACCTTTCATGACGATCAAAGTAGCACTCGCCGGGGCTGGCGCCTTCGGCATCAAGCACCTGGACGCAATCAAATTGATCGACGGCGTCGAGGCGGTGTCGCTGGTCAGCCGCGAGTTGGCCAAGACGCGAGAGGTGGCCGACAAGTACGGCATCCCGCACGTCACCACCGATCTTGCCGACAGCCTCGCGCTGAAGCAGGTGGACGCGGTGATCCTGTGCACGCCGACGCAGATGCATGCTGCGCAGGCCATCGCCTGCATGGCGGCCGGTAAGCACGTGCAGGTGGAGAGTCCGCTGTGCGACAAGCTGGCCGATGGCGAGGCGGTGGTGGCGCTGCAGAAGAAGACCGGGCTGGTGGCGATGTGCGGCCACACCCGGCGCTTCAACCCCAGCCACCAGTTCGTGCACCAGCGCATCGCGGCTGGCGAATTCCACATCCAGCAGATGGACGTGCAGACCTACTTCTTCCGCCGCACCAACATGAACGCGCTGGGCCAGCCGCGCAGCTGGACCGACCACCTGCTGTGGCACCACGCCGCGCACACGGTGGACCTGTTCGCCTACCAGTGCGGCAGCCCCATCGTGCAGGCCAACGCGATCCAGGGGCCGATCCACCCGCAGCTGGGCATCGCGATGGACATGAGCATCCAGCTCAAGGCGGCGAACGGCGCCATCTGCACCCTGAGCCTGAGTTTCAACAACGATGGGCCGCTGGGCACCTTTTTCCGCTACATCGGCGACACGGCCACCTACATCGCGCGTTACGACGATCTGTTCAGCGGCAAGGACGAGAGGATCGACGTGTCGAAGGTGGCGGTGTCGATGAACGGCATCGAACTGCAGGACCGCGAGTTCTTTGCCGCCATCGAGCAGGGGCGCGAGCCCAACGCCAGCGTGGCGCAGGTGCTGCCGTGCTACCAGGTCCTGCACCGGCTCGAGCAGCAGTTGCTCGGCCGATAATCTTCTACAGCCCTTCAACCCCGGAGACATGTCATGAAAGCGATCAAGTCCTGCCTGTTCGGCATTGGCCTGCTGTCGGTCACGGCACTGCAAGGCGCAGCGGCTCAGACCACCACGCTGCGCTTCCACCAGATGCTGCCGCCGCAGGCCACCATTCCGGCCGCCGCCATCAAGCCGTGGGCCGAGAAGGTCGAGAAGGAGAGCGGCGGCAAGATCAAGGTGCAGCTGTTCCCGAGCATGCAGCTCGGCGGCCGGCCGCCGGAGCTGTTCGACCAGGCCAAGGACGGCGTCGTCGACATTGTCTGGACGGTGCTCGGCTACACCCCCGGCCGCTTCCCGAAGTCCGAGGTCTTCGAGCTGCCCTTCAGCAGCGGCCGCGCCGAACCGGCCTCGCGTGCCTTCCATGAGTACGTCGAGAAGTTCGCGATGGACGAGTTCAAGGACGTCAAGCTGATCGGTGTGCACGTGCACGGCCCAGGCCTGATCCACAGCCTGCAGCCGGTGACCAAGCTCGAGGACATGAAGGGCCTGAAGGTGCGCGGCGGCTCGCGCATCATCAACATCATGCTCGAGCAACTGGGCGCCACGCCGGTGGGCATGCCGGTGCCGCAGGTCGGCGAGGCGCTGTCCAAGGGCGTGATCAGCGCCACCACCATCCCCTGGGAGGTGGTGCCGGCGCTGAAGGTCGAGCAGATCGCCAGGAACACCACCGGCTTCAGCGGCGACAAGGGCCTGTACACCCAGACCTTCGCCGTGGCGATGAACAAGGCCAAGTACGAGGCGCTGCCGGCCGACCTGAAGAAGGTCATCGACGCCAACTCGGGCATGGTCGCAGCCACGCTGTTCGGCCGGGCAATGGACGAGGGCGACAAGGCGGGCCTGGCCGCCGCGCAGAAGGCCGGCAACAAGATCGTCACGCTGGACGCCGCCGAGACCCAGCGTTGGCAGCGCGCGGCCAACGGCGTGCGCGCCGTGTGGTTCAGGGAAGTCGAGGGCAAGGGCATCAACGGCCCGAAGCTGGCGCAGGAAGCCGAAGCCCTGATCGCCAAGTACAGCAAGTAGGCTGAGCGCCAGCCTTCACCCGCGCCGCAGCGGCGTTGTGCCGCCGCAGTGGAGATCGCCCCATGAACAGACTGATTTACGGCCTGAGCCGATCCATGGCTTGGTTCGGCTCCGTGGTGCTGGTGCTCATCGCCCTGATGAGCGTTGCCAGCATCATCGGCCGTGCCCTGTCGGGTTTCGGCCTGGGGCCGGTGCCTGGCGACTTCGAGCTGGTCGAAGCCGGCACCGCGCTGGCGGTGTTCTGCTTCCTGCCCTGGACGCACCTGAAGCGCGGCCATGCGCTGGTCGACATGCTGTGGGGCAGCTATCCGATGCCGATGCGCCGCCTGCTCGACATCGCGGCCGACACGCTGATGCTGGCGGTGTGGCTGCTGCTGGTGTGGCGCATGTCGGTCGCCATGGGCGAGTATCGCCATAACGGCGAGGTCAGCTTCATCCTGCAGATGCCGGTGTGGTGGGGCTATGCCGCGTCGATGCTGCCGGCGCTGGTGGGCCTGGTGGCCTACGCCTGGCGGCTGCTCGAGAGCCTGGGCCTGGCCTCGCCGCCGCCGGGCTTCGTCACGGCCAGCGGGGCCCATTGATGGACTCGATCTGGCTGGCTGGCGCCTCCTTCCCCGTCCTGCTGGTCCTGATCTTCCTGCGCGTTCCGATCGGGCTGTCGATGCTGGTGGTCGGGCTGGTCGGATCTTGGCAGGTCTATGGCAGCGCCGCGCCGCTGCTCAACCAGATGAAGACCCTGGCCTACAGCCAGTTCTCGTCGCATTCGCTGTCGATCGTGCCGCTGTTCCTGTTGATGGGCCAGTTCGCCACGCTCGGCGGCATGTCGCAGGCGCTGTTCAAGGCGGCGGAAGCCTTCATCGGCCACCGCAAGGGCGGCGTGGGCATGGCCGCGATCGGCGCCTGCGCCGGCTTCGGCGCCATCTGCGGCTCGTCGCTGGCCACCGCCGCGACGATGGGCCAGGTGGCGCTGCCGGAACTGAAGCGCGCCGGCTACGCAGGAAGCCTGTCTGCCGGAGCACTGGCCGCAGGCGGCACGCTGGGCATCCTGATTCCGCCGTCGATCGTGCTCGTCATCTACGCCATCCTGGCCGAGCAGAACATCGCCAAGCTGTTTGCCGCGGCCTTCATCCCTGGCATCCTGGCGGCGCTGGGCTACATGGCGGTGATCAACATCGTCGTGCGCATCAATCCCAAGCTGGCTGGCAGTGTGCCGCCGATGCCCTGGCCCGAACGCATCCAGGCATTGGGTGCCGTGTGGCCGGTGCTGCTGATCTTCGTCGTCGTCGTCGGCGGCATCTACAGCGGGCTGTTCACGCCCACCGAGGGCGCGGCCGTGGGCGCGGTGGCCACCGGCGTGCTGGCCTGGCTGCGAGGCGGGCTGTCGCGCAAGCGGCTGCAGGAAGCCTTCGAGTCCACGGCCGGCGGCACCGCGATGGTATTCATGATCGTGCTCGGCGCCGCGGCCTACAACAGCTTCCTGGCGCTGTCGCAGCTGCCGCAGGAGCTGGCGAGCTGGGTTGGTGCGCAAGGCTTTAGCCCGTACATGGTGCTGTGGGCGATCCTGGTCTTCTACCTGATCTTCGGCTGCGTGATGGATTCGCTGTCGATGATCCTGCTGACCATCCCGATCTTTTTCCCGATGGTGTCGGGGCTGGACTTCGGCCTGACGCCCGAGGAAACCGCCATCTGGTTCGGCATTTTGGTGCTGATCGTGGTGGAGGTTGGCCTGATCACGCCGCCGGTAGGCATGAACCTGTTCGTCATCCAGTCGATGGCGCCGGACATCAGCATCCGCGACACCTACCGGGGTGTCTGGCCCTTTGTCGTCAGCGACCTGCTGCGCGTGGTCATCCTGGTCATGTTCCCGGCGATCACGCTGTTCGTGCTGCGGCTATGAGTCCGATGCAGGCCCGCCGCATCGGCCCGTTCGAGGTCTCGGCCGTCAGCCTCGGCTGCATGAACCTGAACCATGCCTACGGCGCACCGCCTCCGCCGGCACAGGCCGAGGCACTGCTGCGGCGCGCGCTGGAGCTGGGCGTGACGATGTTCGACACGGCCGCGCTCTACGGCTTCGGCGCCAACGAGACGCTGGTCGGCCGGGTGCTGCAACGCCACCGCGACCGGTTCGTCCTGGCCAGCAAGGGCGGCATGGCCGGCGTGCAGTTCGACGACGGCGTCAAGCGTGTCATCGACGGCCGCCCCGAGGCGATCTGCCGCGACTGCGAGGACAGCCTGCAGCGCCTGGGCGTGGACGTCATCGACCTGTACTACTTGCACCGCTGGGACAAGAGGGTGCCGATCGAGGACTCGGTCGGCGCGATGGCCGACCTGGTGCGCCAGGGCAAGGTGCGCGCGCTGGGCCTGTCGGAAGTGTCGGCGGCCACGCTGAAGTGCGCCCACGCGGTGCACCCGATCGTCGCCGTGCAGTCCGAATACTCGCTGTGGAGTCGCAATGTCGAGATCGGCGTGCTGCCCACCTGCCGAGAGATCGGTGCGTCGCTGGTGGCCTTCAGCCCGACGGCGCGCGCCTTCCTGACCGGCGCGCTGCGCGACGTCGCCACGCTCGACGCGAAGGACATCCGCCGTGGCATGCCGCGCTTCTATCCCGAGCACTACGCGAAAAACCTGCAGCTGCTGGATGGCTATGCGCAGATCGCGCGGGACGCCGGCTGCAGCATGGCCCAGCTGGCCATCGCCTGGGTGCTGTCGCGCGGCGAACAGGTGGTCGCGCTGCCCGGTACCACGAGCCTGGCGCACTTGGAAGAGAACCTGGGCGCCGTTGCGGTGACCCTGGATGCGAGCGTGCTGCAGAGGCTGGATGCGCTGGTCAACCGCCAGACGGTGGCCGGCGCGCGCTACAACCCGGCCACGCAGGCCGAGATCGACACCGAAGAGTTCGCCGACTGAAGCTTCAGGCGGCAGCCTTCTTGTCCTTGGCTTGATCGGGGCGGAAGCTGTCGTGGCGCTGCTGGTTGCCGCGCAGCGCCAGCGCGCCGTAGCACATCAGGGCGATCATGCGCAGGATCAGGATGCCGACCAGCACCTTCTCCAGCTCGAAGCTGCCCAGCCGGTTGGCGATGTACGAGCCGGGGATCAGCACCAGGATGCCCAGGTTGACCACCGCGTTGCGGGTCTTGGGCAGCACCAAGTGCAGCGTGCCGTAACCGGCCAGCCGGTGCAGCATGAAGAGCAGGAGGGCGGCGGCCGGGATCTGCTCGGAAAACCCCAGCGCCAACTCGGTGCGGCTGACGGCGGGGTCGTTCAGCAGATTGCTGGTGGCCAGCTCGCGGAGCAGGCTGGGCGCGGCGGTGAGCAACGGTAGCTCTTGCAGCAGCACCAGCACCACGTGACCGCTCCACCCGTCTGTGCGCGATGAACGGTCGGTGCCGACGTCGTCGTCGGAGCTGGAACCGATGGCGATCACCGCCACCGCCGCCGATCTGCTGGCCAGCATCAACAGCTCCGCACTGAT
>JBEIHU010000003.1:0-48575 GCA_040381175.1 Burkholderiaceae bacterium | reverse complement strand
GGCCAGCAGCGGCGCCAGCGCGCCGGCGGCCAGCGCGCCCAGGCCGCCTTGCAGCCACAGCCGCCGCGCCGGGTCGGACACCGCGTGGATGTCGGCGTTGGCGCTGCGATTGGAGTCTTCCATCGTGTCGAAATCCTTGGCCATCGTTGCCTCCGGGCATGAACAAGACGCCAATTTTGCCCGCGTCTGGCGACAGGGCTATGGATGCAGCGCGCCGCGAAGTAGCATCGCTATCGTCATGACCACGCCCCCGAACGCCCTGTTCGCCGCCTGCACCTCGGGCGCAACGGCCGCACGGGGGGCTCCCGCGGCCGCCGCATGACCTCGCGGACCGCGTTGCCGGCCAATCCGTTGCGCTCGCCCGAGCGCGCGCTGCCGGCGCATACGCGGCTGGACGAATTCGAGATCGAGCGTGTGCTGGCGCAGAGCAGCTTCGCGCTGGTCTACAGGGCCTATGACCACGCGCTGCGGCTGCACGTGGCCATCAAGGAGTACCTGCCCGACGCGCTGGCGCTGCGCAGCGCCGAAACCCAGGTGGTGCTGCGCTCGCGCGGCCACGCCGAACGCTTCGACGGGGGCCTGCAGGCCTTCATCGCCGAGGCACAGACGCTGGCGCGTTGCGACCATCCGTCGCTGGTGCGCATCGTGCGCGTGCTGCAGCGCCATGGCACCGCTTATCGCGTCATGCGCTACACCCCTGGGCCGACCTTGCTGGCGCAGCGCCGCGAGCAGGGCGCGGCGCCCGATGCCGCGACCCTGCGCCGCTGGCTCGACGCGTTGCTCGGCGCGTTGGAGACGCTGCACGACGAAGGCTCGGTGCATGGCGCCGTGGCGCCGGGCAACATCCTTCTGCTGCACGGCGGCAGGCCGCTGCTGCTGGACACCGACGCAGTGCGCACCGCGCTCATCAGCGACCGCACGCAGAGCATGATGGCCGCGCTCGAGCCGTGCTTTGAGCCACCGGAGCAGCGCGCACCGGGGGCCGACGGCGCGATGGGGCCCTGGACCGACCTGTATTCGCTGGTTGCGACGCTGCACTTCTGTATCGGCGGCCAGTTGCCGGCACCGCCTATCGGGACGCTGCGGTTCTTCGAGCCGCTGGGCGAGCTCTGGCGGCAGTTGCAGGCAACCCAGCCCGAACTGGGCGATGCGCCGGCCTGGCTGGAGGTGCTGGACAGTTGCCTGGCAGATGCGCCGCAAAGCCGGCCGCAGAGCGTGGGCCAGGTTCGCGGTCTGCTCGACGCGCTGCCCGAGCCGCGGCGGCCGACTGCCCCGCGCGCGACGCCGCGGATGGTGCCCACGGCGCCAGAGCCGATGACAGCGGCCGCGCCGCCAGCCGTCGAAGCGTCCTCGGTCGCGGTCCGGCCGGCGGACGCGCCCGTGCCGGTGGCTGCGGACCCGAGCGCGCACCCCCCGGCCCCGCCGCCAGCCGCCGCGCCACCACCCGCCGCGTTGGACCCGGCCCATGCCAAGGTCATGGCCGACCTGGACCAGACCTTTGCCTTCATTGCCGCCCAGGCCAATGAGGATGCTGCCGCACCCGCCGCGGCGTCGGAACCGGCGCTGCAGGACTTGACCGCCAAGGGCGAGGACGGCGCCGCCGCCGACGTCGGCTTGTCGGCACGGCAACGACTTTGGCTGCTGGGCGCAGTGGCACTGGTGCTGGTCCTGGCCATGGCAGCGGCCGTGGTGTGGATGCTCAAGGCCTACGACCCCGGTCTGCTCGGCGGCTCCGTCCTGGGCGCTGCCGACGCCGCTTGGCAGCCCACCTCGGCACAGGCGGCGCCGGTGGCATCCACGGCGCTGGTCTATCCGCCGCCCGGCGCGGGCCCGGTCGAGGCGGCTGCAATGGCCACTGGCCTTGCTGCTGCAGGGGCTGCCGCAGCGGCGACGCCGCCTGCGACAGCCGCCCCTGCGGCCCCTGCTGCCCGGGTCACCCCGGCCCAGGCGCCAGCAACTCCCCCGGCGAAGACCGCCGCAACCAAGGCACCCGCCGCCGCCTCGCCGCGCAAAGCCTGTGGCCGGCGCGAGCGCTATGGGCTGCTGCAATGCATGCAGACGCAGTGCGCAAAAACAGCCTGGAGCAAGCACGAGCAATGCGTGCGTTTGCGCAAGGAGCGCAAGCTATAGCGGCGTCTGCGCGACCGTGATCGATGCCCGTGCCGCAGGCCTGCGCCGAGCCGGAACACCGGACACGCGGGGAACACGGGCGCCGATTGGCGCCGCGATGACGCTGCGGCGCTACAGCTTCTCGGTCTCGCCGCTTCTGGGCTGCCACTTCATCAGCCGCTTCTCGATTCGCGTGACGGCGGCGTCGAGCAGCAGCGCGAAGGCCGTCAGCACGATGATGCCGGCCATCACGGTATTGATGTCGAAGCTGCCTTCGGCTTGCAGGATCAGGTAGCCGACGCCCTGGCTCGAACCCAGGTACTCACCGACCACCGCGCCGACGAAGGCCAGGCCCACGCTGTTGTGCAGCGAGCTGAAGACCCAGGCCATGGCGCTGGGCAGGTAGACGTGGCGCAGCAGCTGGCGCGGGTTGGCGCCAAGCATGCGGGCATTTGCCAGCACCACTGGCGAGACCTCCTTCACGCCCTGGTAGACGTTGAAGAAGACAATGAAGAACACCAGCGTCACGCCCAGCGCCACCTTGCTGCCGATGCCCAGCCCGAACCAGACCGCGAAGATCGGCGCCAGGATGATGCGCGGCATCGAGTTCATGGCCTTGATATAGGGCTCGAGCAACGCCGAGGCCATCGGCTGCAACGCCAGCCACAGCCCTGCGCCCAGGCCCAGCACCGAGCCGATGGCAAAGGCCAGCAGGGTTTCGGTGAGCGTGACGCCCAGGTGGCGGTAAATGTCGCCTTCGCTGATGAACCAGCTCCAGATGCGCTGCGCGACCACCGCCGGCTGGCCGAAGAAAAAGGACGCCTGGCGGTCGTTATCGAACATGAAGTTCGGCAGCAGGCCGGGCGCCGTCATCACGTGCCAAAAGCCCAGCAGCGCCAGCAGCAATCCCACCTGCCACAGGCGCAGGTTGCCAGGCTGGGGCTTCAGCTTCTGCCACATCGCGATCAAGGCTTCTGGCGGCGCGGCCCGGAGCACGGCCCGCCGGCGGCACGGCCGCAAGGCTTGGCGGGGCAGCTGCCGCGCGAAGGCCCTGCCGTGCGTCCACGACAGCCCGGCGGCTGCGGCCCGACAGCCGACTCAGTTTCGTGCGCGGCATGGACGCAGATCGTCGCCATGCGGTCGTCTCCTGTTCTTGCTCGCCCATTGTTGCCGATGCCGACGCTTATGATCGACCGCATGCGCCTGGGTGCGCCGACGAGAATGGGTGATGAAAGCGACTGCGCTCAAGTTCCTCAAGCGTGCCCTGGCCTTGTTCGCGACACTGCTGGTGGTGATCCTCGCCTGGCGGATCTACGACTCGCTGCGCGAGCCGTACCTGGAGCGCTGGCACACCGTGGTGCCCGACGAAAGCACGGCCGCGCAGATTGCCAGGCTCGACTGGGCCGGCTACCTGCAGGTGGAAGACAGGCTCTTCGAACAGGTGCGCCGCGAGGTCACCGACAAGCTGCCCGAAGACGCTCGCGTCCAGTCGAACCGCTACTTCGCAGACAGCCCCATCTACCCCGGCCGCTTCGCGCAGGACTGGAACCGCTCGTACACGCTGGCACCGGCCGGCAAACCGGTCGGCTCAGTGGTGCTGCTGCACGGTCTGACCGATTCGCCCTACAGCCTGCGCCACGTGGCGCGGCGCTACGTCCAGGCTGGCTATGTGGCGCTGGCCATCCGTCTGCCCGGTCATGGGACCGTGCCCGCGGGCCTGGCCGAGGTCGAGTGGGAGCAATGGATGGCCGCCACCCATCTGGCGGTGCGCGAGGCGCGCCGGCTCGCGCCGGCGCCTGCGCCGCTGCACGTGGTGGGCTTTTCCAACGGCGGCGCGCTGGCGATGAAGTACGCCCTGGACGCGCTGGACGATGGCACGCTGGCACGTCCCGCCCACATCGTGTTGTTCGCGCCGATGATCGGCATCACCAGCATGGCGCGCTTTGCCGGCGTGTTCGGCTGGCCGGCGCTGATCCCGGCCTTCGACAAGGCGGCCTGGCTGGGCATCGTGCCCGAGTTCAACCCCTTCAAGTACAACAGCTTCCCGGTCAATGGCGCGCGCCAGTCCTCACTGGTGGCGCGACGCTTGCAGGCGCAGATTGACCGCCATGCGCGTGAAGGCAGCCTCAAGGGCCTGGCGCCTGTGCTGACCTTCCAGTCGGTGGTGGACTTCACGGTCAGCACGCGGGCCATCGTCAATGCGCTGTATGCCAAGCTGCCGGCCAACGGCAGCGAGCTGGTGATCTTCGACCTGAACCGCCGCGCCAAGTTCGGGCCGCTGCTGCGGCGCAGCGCCGACACCGTACTGGAGCGCTTGCTGCCCGAGCCGCCGCGAAACTTCCGCACCACCATCGTCACCAACACCAGCGGCAGCAGCGACTCGATGGTGGCGCGAACGCTGGACGCAGGCGCCACCAGCGAGCGAACCACCGAGTTGGGCTTGGCCTATCCGCCAGGCGTGTTCTCGCTGTCGCACCTGGCCATTCCGTTCCCGCTGAGCGACCCGCTGTACGGGCTGGAGCCCGACATGAGCGAAGACTACGGCGCGAACCTCGGCGCGATGGCGACGCGCGGTGAGCGCGGTATCCTGGTCGTCAGCATCGACTCGTTGGCGCGCATGTCGTCGAACCCTTTCTTCGATTTCGTGCTGCAGCGCGTAGACGACGCAATTGCCTTGCCGGCGCGGCCCCGCCAATGATGGACTGTGGTCTGTCGTCCATACAGGCCGGCGTTCGCGCAAGGGCAGGCTGCGCTTTCGGCGGAGGCTGTTGAAGAACTCAAGCGGCATCCGCAGCGCTGCAACTCGCGCCAGGGACGGCCTGTCAGGTCGGCCCGGGATCGATGATCGCCGCTCCACCAAGGGGCGGAGGACCCCCACAAAAGCGCCGCAAACGCCGGTTCCGAGCTTTTCAACGGGATCCGCCTAAAGAAGCCGCCGGCTTCTCGCCCCTGGGTGGCGAACCGGCATCAGACCTTCGCCTCGCGCAGTTCGCGGCGCAGGATCTTGCCGATGGCGCTTCTCGGCAGCTGGTCGCGGAACTCGATGCAGCGCGGCCGCTTGTAGCCGGTGAGGTTGGCCTCGCAGAAGTGGCGGATGTCGGCCTCGCTCAGGCGCGGGTCCTTCTTCACCACGACCAGCTTGACCGACTCGCCGGCCTTGGCGTCGGGTACGCCAATGGCGGCGCATTCGAGCACGCCGGGCAGCGTGCTGATCAGGTCCTCGATCTCGTTCGGATAGACATTGAAGCCGCTGACCAGGATCATGTCCTTCTTGCGGTCGACGATGCGGAAGTAGCCGCGCTCGTCCATGATGCCGATGTCGCCAGTACGGAAGAAGCCGTCGCGGCTCATCACCTTGGCGGTTTCGTCGGGACGCTGCCAATAGCCGGCCATGACCTGTGGCCCACGGATCGCGATCTCGCCAGCGATGCCCGGCGGCAACTGCTGGCCGCTTTCGTCGAGCAGGGCCAGTTCGGTGCCGGGCAGCGGCAGTCCGATGTTGCCGCTGTAAGCGGTGCTGTCCACCGGGTTGCAGGTGACCGACGGGCTGGTCTCCGACAGGCCGTAGCCTTCGACGATCGGGCAGCCGGTTTTCTCGAGCCAAAGCCGCGCGGTGCCCTGCTGCACCGGCATCCCGCCGCCAACGGCCAGCATCAGGCGGCTCCAGTCGACGGTATTGAAGGCCGGGTGGTGCGCCAGCGCGTTGAACATCGTGTCCACCGCCGGGAAGCAGTGGAAGCGGTGCCTGGACAGCTCTTTCAGCACAGCATCGGTGTCGCGCGGGTTCGGGATCAGGATGTTGCAGCTGCCCAGGTGCAGGCCCAGCATCATGTTCGCGGTGAAGCCGAAGATGTGATGAAGCGGCAGTGCGCAGACGATGGTCGGCTGTTCGCCGTGCGGAATGTTCTTCAGCGCCGGCCGGTTCCAGGCCTCTGCCTGCAGCACGTTGGCCACCAGGTTGCGGTGCAGCAGCACCGCGCCCTTGCTCACGCCGGTGGTGCCGCCGGTGTACTGCAGCAGGGCGATGTCGTCGGGCCCGAGCTGGGCGGCGGTGTAGCTGCGCGCCCGGCCCAGCGCCAGCGCCTCGTTGAAGCGCACCATCGCGGGCAGCTGGAAAGGTGGCACCAGCTTGCGGCTCTTGCGCACCACGTGGTTGACGATGGCACGCTGCAGGCTGCCGAGCATGTCGCCCATTGCGGCCAGGATGACCTGCCCGACCGGCACCTTGTCCAGCACCTGCTGCAGCGTGGCGGCAAAATTCTCCAGCGCGACGACGACACGCGCCCCCGAGTCCTTCAGCTGGTGCTCCAGCTCGCGCGTCGTGTACAGCGGGTTGACGTTCACCACCACGCCGCCGGCGCGCAGGATCGCGGCCACCGCCACCGGGTACTGCGGCACATTGGGCAGCATGATGGCCACGCGGTCGCCGCGCTGCAGCCCGAGCCCCTGCAGGTAGGCCGCGAGGGCGCGTGCCTGCGCGTCGATTTCGGCATAGCTGTAGCTCCGCCCCATGAACTTGAAGGCCGGCAGCGCTGCATGCCTGCGCAGGCTGTCCTCGACCAAGGCCAGCAGCGAGGGGTATCGGTCGGTGCGCACCTGCCCCGGCACGCCGGCGGGGTAGTGCTTCAACCAGACCTTTTCCATCCAAGCTCTCCCGAGTCAACGAAGGTCCGCTCCCGAGTTGACTCAACCCCCTCGGGGGGGCGGCGGCAAGTTCGGACTGCTGCACGCGCGGCCACGCTGTCCCGAGCGCGGATTCTGACGGCAAGCTGACAAACACAGCATCAGGGGATTCGATAGCGCGGCCGGGCTGCGGGCTTTCCCGCGTTGCCACCCAGGCGCAGCGAGAGCCCAATCGATGCCCGGCCGGGCCAGCTGGGCCGGCCCCGAGACAAACCACCCGGAGGAGACGTGATGACCCGCCCGCTACAAGCCTTGCGCGCCCTGCTCGCCATCGCCGCCCTGTGCATCGGCACCAGTGCCTTCGCGCAGTATCCGAACCGCCCGCTCACGCTGGTCGTGCCCTGGGGCGCCGGCGGCGGCACCGACGCCGTGGCGCGCTTCATCGCCAGCCTGATGGAAAAGGACCTGGGCCAGCCGGTGAACGTGGTCAACCGCACCGGCGGCTCGGGCGTGGTCGGCCATTCGGCCATCGCCACCGCCGCGCCGGATGGTTACACCATCGGCATGATCACGGTGGAAATCACCATGATGCACCACCAGAAGCTGACCGAGCTGAACCCGGCCAGCTACACGCCAATCGCGCTGGTCAACCTCGATCCGGCGGGCTTCCAGGTGCGCGCCGATTCGCCGTACAAGAACATGAACGACGTGCTCGCCGCGGTCAAGGCCAACCCGGGCAAGTTCAAGGCCTCGGGCACCGGCCAGGGCGGCATCTGGCACCTGGCGCTGGCCGGCATGCTCAGCGACCTGAAGGTCGACCCGGCCAGCGTGCCCTGGGTGCCGAGCAACGGTGCCGCCCCGGGCCTGCAGGACCTGGCCGCCGGGGGCGTGGAGTTCGTGCCCTGCTCGCTGCCCGAGGCGCGAGCACTCATCGAGGCCGGCAAGGTGCGCTCGCTGGCGGTGATGGACGGCAAGCGCGCCGCTCTGTTCCCCGACGTGCCCACGCTGAAGGAGGCCACCGGCTCGAACTGGGCCACCGGTGCCTGGCGCGGCATCGCCGCGCCAAAGGGCCTGCCGGCCGACGTGCAGGCCAAGCTCGAAGCCTCGGTGAAGAAGGCCTACGACAGCAAGGAATACAAAGACTTCATGTCGCAGCGCGGCTTCGGCGTGCTGTGGGGCAGCTCGCAGGAGTTCGCCGCCTTCATGGCCAAGGGCGACGCCGACATGAAGAAAGTCATGACGGCAGTGGGCATCGCCAAGTAGCCTGCAGCGCGTGCGGCGCATCGATCGTTGGGTGGGCGCCGGCCTGGCGGCGCTGGCGCTGGCCGTGCTGTGGAGCGCGCGCGCCTTCCCCGACGTGCCCGGGCAGAAGCTGGGCGCGGCGTTTCTGCCGATGATCGTCGGCACGGGGCTGCTGCTGTGCGGCATCGCTCTGGTGCTGCGCAGCCTGAAGCGCGGCGCCTATGCCGAAGCCGAGTCAGCCGCCGCGCCCGAGGTCGAAGAGCATTTCGGCAGCGCCGTGGTCATCGTCGGCGCGGTGCTGGCCTACATCCTGCTGTCCGAGCGCGTCGGCTTCCTGCTGATCGCGCCGCCTTGCCTGGTGACCGTGTTCCTGGCGTTTCGCGTGCGCTGGCGCACGGCCGTGCTGGTGGCCATCGGCGGCACGCTGCTGGTGCACCTGGCCTTCTACAAGCTGCTGCGCGTGCCGCTGCCGTGGGGCCCGCTGACGCCCTTCTATTGACCAGCCGCCGATGGACGCCGTCGCCTCCGCCTTCGGGCTGGTGTTCCAGCCCTATGTGCTGCTGGTGATCCTGCTGTCTGCCGTCTATGGCTTGTTCGTCGGCGCGATCCCGGGGTTGACCGCCACCATGGCCACCGCGCTGCTGGTGCCGGTGACCTTCTTCATGCCGCCGGTGCCGGCGGTGGCGGCGATCGTCACCGCCACCGCGATGGCCATCTTCAGCGGCGACATCCCGGCGGCGCTGCTGCGCATGCCGGGCACGCCGGCCTCGGCCGCCTATGCCGACGAGGCCTACAAGATGACACGCAAGGGCCAGGCCGAGATGGCGCTCGGCGCCGGGCTGGTGTTCTCGGTGCTGGGCGGCATCTTCGGCGTGCTGGTGCTGGTGCTGGCCGCTCCGGCTCTGGCCGAAGTGGCGCTGAGCTTCAGCTCCTTCGAGTACTTCTGGCTCGTCATGCTGGGCTTCAGCTGCGCCATCTTCATCGCCGGGCGCGACCCGGTGAAGGGCATCGTGTCGCTGCTGATCGGCCTGCTGATCTCGGTGGTCGGGCTGGAGAACCCGGCCGGTGCGCCGCGCTACACCTTCGGCAATGCCGAGATGATGGGCGGCATCCCGCTGATCCCGCTGATGATCGGCATGTTCGCGGTGTCGGAGATCCTGCGCTACGCCGCCGTAGTGGCCAAGCCGGTGATGGCCACCGAGCGGCCCTTCGGCAACGTCTTCGCCGGCATGTGGGGGCTGATCAGGCAGTACCCGCTGCCGCTGCTGCGCGGCTCGGCGCTGGGCACCGCGGTCGGGGCGCTGCCCGGGGCCGGCGCCGACATCGCCGCCTGGATGGCCTATGCCACCAGCAAGCGCTTCTCGAAGGAGCCGCAGAAGTTCGGCACGGGCCACGTGGAGGGCATCGTCGAATCGGGCGCGGCCAACAACTCGGCGCTAGGCGGCGCGTGGATCCCGGCGCTGGTGTTCGGCATCCCGGGCGATTCGATCACCGCCATCGCCATCGGCGTGCTCTATCTCAAGGGCATGAACCCGGGGCCGACGCTGTTCGTCAACAACCCGCAGAACATCTACGCGGTGTTCATCATCTTCATGGCGGCGCAGCTGCTGATGCTGCCGCTGGGCTGGATGGCGATCAAGGCGGCCAAGCGCATCCTGCGCATCCCGGCCAACCTGCTGATGCCGCTGATCCTGCTGTTCTGCGTGGTCGGCAGCTTTGCCATCAACAACACCCTGTTCGGCGTGATCGTCATGCTCATCGCCGGCATCGTCGGCTTCTGCATGGAGCGCTGGGGCTTCCCGGTCGCGCCCACCATCCTGGGCGTGGTGCTCGGCACGATGCTGGAGGAGCACTTCTTCAGCAGCCTGGTCAAGGCCGACGGCAACTTCCTGGTCTTCTTCGAGCGGCCGATCGCCGGCACGCTGGGCGTGGCCTGCCTGCTGCTGTGGGCCTGGCCGGCGGTGCGGATGCTGCGGCGGCGCTGAGACTGCCGGGGCCGCGTGGACCGGCCCGCCGCCTCAGGCGGTGCGGCGCTGGGGCAGCAGCGGCCGCGCCAGCCGCTCGAGCAGCAGGCGGTACAGCGGCAAGAGGGCGACCAGGCTGATCGCCAGCTTGGCCGCATAGTCGACCAGCGCGATGCCGACCCAGTGGTCGGCCATGAAGGCGTCGCTGCTGCGGTGGAAGGCCACGCCAAAGAACAGCGCGGTGTCGAGCGCGCTGCCCAGAACGGTGGACGCGGCCGGCGCCAGCCACCACGGCCGCAGCCGCCGCAGCCGCGCGAACACGGCGATATCGAGCAGCTGGCCGGCGACATAAGCCACCAGGCTGGCCAGCGCGATGCGCGCGGCGAAGAGGTTGAACTCGCCCAGCGCCTGCCAGCCGGCGAAGCGCCCCTCCTGGAACAGCACCGACACCGCATAGGACACCGCCAGCGCCGGCAGCATCACGCGCGCGACGACGCGCCGCGCCGCCTGCGAGCCGAGCAGCCGCGCCGTCAGGTCGGTGATCACGAACACCAGCGGAAAGGTGAACGCGCCCCAGGTCGTGAGCACGCCCAGCAGTTCCACCGGCCACTGCACCAGGTAGTTGCTGGCGACGATGATGGCCACGTGCAGCGCGGCCAGCAAGGGGAGGCTGAACCAGCCTGGCGCGGCGATGGCCGTCTCATCGGTATCGCGCGCCCGAGCCGGCGTGACGCAGGCGTTCATCGGTGCCCATTTTGCCGGCGCCGGCCGCAGGGCCGGTGCGCCTGGGAGCGCGGCCTGGAGTCGGCGCAGCCTATGCCGGCTCAGCTCTTCAACGCCACCAGCACCTCGTCCAGCATCTTCTTCGCGTCGCCGAACAGCATGCGGTTGTTGTCCTTGTAGAACAGCGGGTTGTCCACGCCGGCGTAGCCGCTGGCCATGCTGCGCTTCATGACGATGCTGGTCTTGGCCTTCCACACCTCCAGCACCGGCATGCCGGCAATGGGGCTGGCCGGGTCGTCCTGCGCGGCCGGGTTGACGATGTCGTTGGCGCCGATGACCATCGACACGTCGGTATCGGGGAAGTCCTCGTTGATCTCGTCCATTTCCAGCACGATGTCGTAGGGCACCTTGGCCTCGGCCAGCAGCACGTTCATGTGCCCGGGCATGCGGCCGGCCACAGGGTGGATGCCGAAGCGCACGTTGACGCCCTTGTCGCGCAGCAGCCGGGTGATCTCGTACACCGTGTGCTGCGCCTGCGCGACCGCCATGCCGTAGCCGGGCACGATGATCACGTTCTTGGCCTCGCGCAGCATCTCGGCGGTTTCCACCGCGCTCACCGGCACCACCTCGCCAGCGGGCTGGGCCGCGCCGCCGGCAGCCGCGGAAGTACCGCCGCCGGTGCCGAAGCCGCCGGCGATGACGCTGATGAAGTTGCGGTTCATCGCCCGGCACATGATGTAGCTGAGGATCGCGCCCGAGCTGCCCACCAGCGCGCCGGTGACGATCAGCAGGTCGTTGCTGAGCATGAAGCCAGTGGCCGCCGCCGCCCAGCCGGAATAGCTGTTCAGCATCGACACCACCACCGGCATGTCGGCACCGCCGATGGCCATGACCATGTGCACGCCGAACAGCAGCGCGATCACCGTCATCACCAGCAGGGGCAGCATGCCGTCGGAAATGCCCTGCGCCTGCAGGAACACCCGGCCGAACCAGATGACGATCAGCAGGCCCAGCAGGTTCAGCCAGTGCCGCCCGGGCAGCAGCAGCGGCTTGCCGCCAATCTTGCCCGACAGTTTGCCGAAGGCGATGACCGAGCCCGAGAAGGTGACGGCGCCAATGAGGATGCCGATGTAGATCTCGACCTCGTGGATGGTCTTCTCGGCGCCGGTGTACTGCACCGAGGTGTCGACATAGCTGGCAAAGCCCACCAGGCAGGCCGCCAGGCCCACCAGGCTGTGCATCAGCGCGACCAGCTCGGGCATCTGCGTCATCTGCACCTTCTTGGCCGCATACAACCCGATGCTGCCGCCGACAACCAGCGCGCCGATGATCCAGGCGTAGCCGGCCGGCGTGACGCGCGGCCCCAGGATGGTGGCGATCACGGCGATCGCCATGCCGATGATGCCGAACAGGTTGCCGCGACGCGCGGTCTCGGGGTGGGACAGCCCGCCCAGGCTGAGGATGAAAAGAATGGTTGCGCCGATGTAGGCGACGGTGGCCAGGCCTGCACTCATGTCCGTCTCCTTACTTGCGGAACATCGCCAGCATGCGACGCGTCACCGCGAAGCCGCCGAACATGTTGATGGCCGTGAGCACGAGCGCCACCACCGCCAGGCCCAGGATCAGCAGGCTCGGCCGGTCGGCCCCCGCATCGGTGAGCGGCGGCGCCACCTGCACCAGCGCGCCGATGGCGATGATCGAGCTGATGGCGTTGGTCACGCTCATCAGCGGCGTGTGCAGCGACGGCGTCACGTTCCACACCACCATGTAGCCGACGAAGCAGGCCAGCACGAAGACGGTGAAGTGCTTCAGGAAGCTGGCCGGCGCATAGTGGCCCACCAGCAGGAAGGCCAGAGCCCCCAGACCGAACACGATGGCCAGCGTCCTGGCGGACATCGGCTCGCCAGCGCCGTGGCCATGGCCCTTCTTCTGCGCAGGCGCGGCGGCAGCGGGCTTGGCCGGCGGCGGCGCCGGCAGCTTCAACGGTGGCGGCGGCCAGGTCACCGTGCCGTCCTTGATGACGGTCAGCCCGCGGATGGCGTCGTCGTCCATATTGACGTGGATGACGCCATCCTTGGTCTTGCACAGCTCCTCGGTCACGCGCAGCAGGTTGGTGGAATACAGCGTCGACGACTGCTTGGCCAGCCGGCTGACCAGGTCGGTGTAGCCGATGATGGTGACGCCGTGGCGCACGACCGCCTCGCCGGGCACCGTGAGCTCGCAGTTGCCGCCCTGCTCGCCGGCCATGTCGACGATGACGCTGCCCGGCTTCATGCTGGCCACCATCTCGGCCGTGATCAGCTTGGGCGCCGGCTTGCCCGGGATCAGCGCGGTGGTGATGATGATGTCGGCCTCCTTGGCCTGCTGCGCGTACATCGCTCGCTGCGCCGCCTGGAAGCCTTCGCTCATGACCTTGGCATAGCCGCCGCCGCCCGAGCCTTCTTCCTCGTAGTCGACCTTGACGAACTCGCCGCCCAGCGACACCACCTGGTCGGCCACCTCGGCGCGGGTGTCGTTGGCGCGCACGATGGCGCCCAGGTTGGCCGCCGTGCCGATGGCCGCCAAGCCGGCCACCCCGGCCCCGGCGATGAACACCTTGGCCGGCGGGATCTTGCCGGCGGCGGTGATCTGGCCGTTGAAGAAGCGGCCGAAGGCATTGGCCGCCTCGATCACGGCCCTGTAGCCGCTGATGCCGGCCATCGAGGTCAGCGCGTCCATCTTCTGCGCGCGCGACAGCTGGCGCGGCAGCGAGTCGATGGCCAGCACGGTGGCCTTGCGCGCGGCCAGCTGCTTCATCAGCTCGGGGTTCTGCGCCGGCCAGATGAAGCTGACCAGCGCGCCGCCTTCGCGCAGCAGAGCCACCTCGTCCGCGCCGGGCGGCCGCACCTTGAAGACGATGTCGGACGTGGCCCACAGCTCGGCGGTGCTGCCGATGACCTCGGCGCCGGCAGCGCGGTAGGTGTCGTCGGCGAAGTTGGCGGCGTCGCCGGCGCCGCTTTCCACGGCCACCGTGAAGCCCAGCTTGACGAGCTTTTCCACCACGTCGGGCACGGTCGCAACACGCTTCTCGCCGGGGGCCGTCTCCTTCGGAACTCCGATGCGCATGGGTCTTCTCCTCGCGTAGGTCGTCGTTGTCAAAAACGCGCGAAGCTAACACAAGACGTGCTCGCGTTCACTTGCCCGCGGTCATCGCCGGCTACCATTGCACGGCCATGCCCAGCGAACGCTTCCGCCCTTCGGTCACCGTGGCCGCCATCGTAGAGCGCGGCGGCCGCTATCTGCTGGTGGAGGAACACACCCCCGAAGGCCTGCGCCTGAACAACCCGGCCGGCCATCTGGAGCCCGGCGAATCGCTGCTCGAAGCCGTGGTGCGCGAGGCGCTGGAGGAAACCGCCCGCGCCTTCGTGCCGCAGGCGCTGGTTGGCGTGTACCAGGCGCGGCTGTGGCGCGAGGCCACTGGCGAGGACGTCAGCTACCTGCGCTTTGCCTTCTGCGGCACGGTGGGCGAGTGTGACTCCAGCCGCGCGCTGGACGCGGGCATCGTGCGCAGCCTGTGGCTGACGCCGCAAGAGGTCGAAGCCAGCCGCAGCCGTCACCGCAGCCCGCTGGTTTGGCGCTGCGTTGCCGACCACAGGGCCGGGCAGCGTCACCCGCTGGAGCTGCTGGGTACCGACGCCAGCGTTTACGCCAGCGGCCCGGCACCCTGAGGCAAGACACCGCGGCGCGCCGCCACGCAGCGCAGCAGGGCATGGCGCAGGCGGTCGGGGTCGATGGGCTTGGTCAGGAAGTCGTTCATGCCGGCGGCCAGCGCCTGCTCGCGCTCGCTCACCAGCGCGGCCGCCGTCAGCGCAATGATCGGCAGCTGCTCCGGGCTGTGGTCGCGGCGCAGCACCCGCGTGGCCTCGTGTCCGCTCATCACCGGCATCTGCACATCCATCAGCACCGCGTCGAACATCGGGCCGCTGCGCGCACGGCGCTGCACCGCCTGCACCGCCTGCTGGCCGTCGGCCGCCTGCTCGACGCGCACGCCCCACTGCTCGAGCATGGCGGTGCCGATCAGCATGTTGACCTGGTTGTCCTCGACCATCAGCACCGAGGCGCCTTCCAGCGTGGCGGGCAAGTCGGCCTCGCCTGGCAGCTCCGTCAGCGGCGCGTCGGTGACAGGCAGCGGCAGCTCGACCCAGAAGCAGCTGCCCTCGCCCAGCCGGCTGCTCACGCCGACCTGGCCGCCCATCAGCGTGGCCAGCTCGCGGCAGATCGACAGCCCCAGGCCCGAGCCGCCATAACGCCGCGTGGTCGATTCGTCGGCCTGGGTGAAGGGGCGGAACAGTCGCGCCTGGGTCGGTTCGTCGATGCCCGGGCCGGTGTCTTGCACCTCGAAGCGCACCGTGGCGGCATCGAGCCGCCGCGCCGCCAACCGCACTTCGCCCTGCGCGGTGAACTTCAATGCGTTGCCCAGGAAGTTGCCCAGGATCTGCCTCACGCGCAGCTTGTCACCGAGCACCCGGCCGTCGAGCCCGACATCCGGCTCCAGACGCAGCGCGATCGATCGAGCCTCGGCCGAAGTGGCATAGGCGCGCTGCATGCCGTCCAGCAGCTCGAGCAGGTCGAAGGGCATGGCTTCGAGCTCGAGCTTGCCGGCCTCGATCTTGGACAGGTCGAGGATGTCGGTGATCATCGACGACAGGCCCTGCGCGGTGTCGCGGATCTGCAGCAGGTACTGATGGCGCCGCGGCTCGGCAGTGTCGGCAGAGGCAGCCAGCGCCGCCAGCCCGATCAGGCCGTTCAGCGGGGTGCGCAGCTCATGGCTGGTATTGGCCAGGAACGCGCTCTTCGCACGGTTGGCAGCTTCGGCCGCGTCACGCGCCCGGGCCAATGCCTGCTCCACCTGGCGCCGCTCGGTGATGTCCTCGACGATCCAGATCGTGCCGCCCTTGGCCGGGTGCGTGGGGTCGATCGCCTTGCCGGTGACCCGGCCGAGGAAGGTGCTGCCGTCGAAGCGCCGCGCCTGGATCTCGATCTCGGCCGCCTCGCCGCGGGCCAGGGCCGGGCCGAGCAGGTCGCCAATGCGCCGGTAGTCCTCGTCGCTGTCCCAGACCACGCGTCCGGCCTGGCCGACCAGTGCCCCGCTCGGCCAGCCGTACATCTGCTCGAAGCGCGGGTTGGCGAGCACGAAGCGCTGGTCGCGGGTGACGGCGATGCCGATCGAGGCGTTTTGCAGGATCGCCTCGCGCTGCAGCCGCTCGCGCTCGGCCTCGGACACGTCGCGCGCGTTGATCACCAGGTACTCGCGCCGGTCCATCGCGAAGCGCGCGCCCGAGACCAGCATCGACAGCGTGGCGCCGGTCTTGGAGGCGAACTCGGTGGGCATGTCCTGCACCTGGCCGTGTTCGCGGATCGACGCGACGAAGCGTTCGCGGTCCTGCGCGTGACGCCACACGCCCAGCTCCACCGAGGTGCGGCCCACCACCTCGGACGCTGCGAAGCCGGTCTTGCGCTCGAAAGTGCGGTTGACCATGGCGTAGCGGCCGGTCTGCAGGTCGGTCAGCGTGATCACGTCCGGGCTGGTGGCCACCAGGTGCGACAGCATCGCCTCGGAACGGCGCACCGCGTCCTCGGCCTTCTTGCGCTCGGTGTCGTCGACAAAGATCGACAGCACCGCCGGCCCTTCGGACGTGTCCACGCTCACGCCTGTGGCGCGGACCACCACGCGCCGGCCCTCGCGTCCGGCAAGCCGGTACTCGCCGACGGGCAGAGCCTCGCCGGCGCTCATCAGCTGCAGCGACTCCAGGCGGCGGCGTGCACGCTCTCGCGAATCGCCGCCTTCGAAGATCGCCAGCAGGTCCTGGCCGACCATGGCCTGCAGGTCGGCGAAGCCGAACATGTCCAGCGCCGCCGGGTTGGCATCGAGCACGCGGCCATGCGTGTGCAGCACCAGCGGCGTCGGTATGCGGGTGAACAGCTCGAGGTAGCGCGACTCGGTGGCCAGCAGCGCCTGGCGGGCCTGCACGTCGGCGCTGACGTCGCGGGCCACACCACAGTAGCCCCGGAACACTGCCTGCGCGGGCTGGCGCGGCTCGCCGCTGACCAGGAAATGCCGCACCTGGCCGGGCACGCCCAGCCATTGCACCGGCAGGTCGCGGAAAGGCTCTCGGGCCTCGAGGTGGGCGCGCAGCAGGTCCAGCGTGTCATCATCGAGGCTGAATTCAGGGATCTCCCAGGGTACCTGGCCGATCGCATTGATCTCGCCCATCGAGCCGGCGGCGCGACCCTGGCGGTTGAATGTCACCAGGCAGTACTTGTCGTCGATTTCCCAGTAGGCGTCGGCGGCGATGCTCAGCAGGCCGCGAAAGCGCTGCTCGCGCACTTCGGCTGCGCGAACGTAGCCCGTCACCACGCGCGAGACCAGCATGCCGCCGGCCAGGCCGGCGCCGATGGCGATGAGGTGGATCAACGCGCGCAGGCCCAGGCTCTCGTCGGACATGGCCGAGCCGTCTGCCGGCAGCCAACGGCGAGACTGCGCATACGCCAGGCTCAGCACCACCAGCGAACTCAGGCCGGCCACCAGCAGCCCGCGTCGCGGCCCGGACACGGCGCAGACCATGCAGGTCATCAGCCCGAAGAAGGCAATGCCCGGCCCGGCAATGCCCCAGTCGAGCAGCGTCACGGCCAGCGTGATCACCGCGATCGAGGCGATCACCAGCAGCGCCACCAGGTCTTCGACGCGCGAAACCCCTGCGCGCATCGACGTCGCAGCCAGCGCGGCCAGTGCGGCGAAGGCCAGCACCAGCGGCCAGCGTGAGGCCGGCGCGATGCCGCTGGGCAGGAAGACAAAGACCAACGCGGCCAGCAGCGCCACAGCGGCCGCCGTGCCGAAGAAGTGCCGCGTGATGATGAGTCGAACCGCGCGCTGCGCTTCGGCATCATCGATCGATGACGGCTGTGATGGGGCCGGGGCGGGCTTCATGACCGGGAGGCTGCTCACCAACATCTTTTGCAACACGGCAAGTTTGGCGCCAAAGGGAAGGGCCAGCAGCCTCGCCTTCCACGCCCGGGGAGATCAGTCTTCACTGCGCGCGGCATTCAACTGCTGGCGAGTGGCCTGGGCCACGCGGCGCGCGGCAGCGGCGAAGTCGGCGCCGCCAGAGGCGTAGAGGATCGCGCGCGAGGAGCTGACGATGATCGGCCCGCCCTCGCGCCAGCCGGCGCGCACCGTGGCTTCGGCATCGCCGCCTTGCGCGCCGATGCCGGGGATGAGCAGCGGCAGCGTGGGTGCCAGTTCGCGCACGCGCGCAATTTCGCCCGGGTAGGTGGCGCCAACCACCAGGCCAAGCTGACCGCCGCGATTCCAGGGCCCCGCAGCCAGTCGGGCGATGTGCTCGAACAGCATCCCGCCGCCGGCCAGGCGCTGCGCCTGCAGGTCGCCGCCGCCGGGGTTGCTGGTGCGGCACAGCAGGATCAGGCCCTTGTCCTGCCAGCGCAGGTAGGGTTCGATCGAGTCGAAGCCCATGAACGGCGACAGCGTCAGCGCGTCGGCCCGATAGCGTTCGAAGGCTTCGCGGGCATACTGCTCAGCGGTGGCGCCGATGTCGCCGCGCTTGGCGTCCAGGATCACCGGCACGCCGGGCGCGACGCGGTGGATGTGCCCTACCAGCCGCTCGAGCTGGTCCTCGGCGCGCTGCGCGGCGAAGTAGGCGATCTGCGGCTTGAAGGCGCAGGCCAGGTCCATCGTGGCGTCGACGATGGCCGCGCAGAAATCGAAGGTGCGGGTCGTATCGCCGCGCCAGTCGCCAGGGAACTTCGACGGTTCGGGATCGAGCCCGACGCACAGCATCGAGTCCTGGGCCTGCTGCGCCTGGCGCAGCATGTCGCTGAACTTCAAGCTACACCCGCCGCGCCAGCGTGGCCGCCAGGCCGGTATAGCCGGCCGGCGTCAGCGCCAGCAGGCGCCTTTTCTCCGCCGCGGGCAGCTCGAGCGTGGCCACAAACCTGCGCATCGACGCCGCGGTGATGGCCTTTCCGCGCGTCATCTTCTTCAGCTGCTCGTAGGGGTTTGGCAGGCCGTGGCGGCGCATCACCGTCTGCACCGCCTCGGCCAACACCTCCCAGGAGGCGTCCAGGTCGGCGGCCAGCGCCGCTTCGTTGACCTGCAGCTTGTCCAGCCCACGCCGCAGGCTGTCATGGCCAAGCAGCGTGTAGCCCAGCGCCACGCCCATGTTGCGCAGCACCGTGCTGTCGCTCAGGTCGCGCTGCAGCCGGCTGATCGGCAGCTTCTGGCTCAGGTGCGCCAGCAGCGCGTTGGCCAGGCCGAAATTGCCCTCGGCATTCTCGAAGTCGATCGGGTTCACCTTGTGCGGCATGGTGCTGCTCCCGATCTCGCCTTCCTTCAGCCGCTGCTTGAAGTAGCCCAGCGAGATGTAGGTCCAGACGTCGCGCGCCCAGTCCATGAGGATGGTGTTGCAGCGCGCGAACGCGTCGAACAGCTCGGCCATGTAATCGTGCGGCTCGATCTGGATGGTGAGCGCATTGAAGGCCAGGCCCAGGCGCTTTTCCACCACCTGGCGGCTGAAGGCCTCCCAGTCGACGCCGGGGTAGGCCGCGAGGTGGGCGTTGTAGTTGCCGACCGCGCCGTTCATCTTGGCCCGCAGCGGCACCGCGGCGATGCGCTCGCGCGCCATGGCCAGCCGAGCGACGACGTTGGCCACCTCCTTGCCCAGCGTGGTCGGGCTGGCAGTCTGGCCGTGCGTGCGGCTGAGCATTGCCACCTCGGCCAGCGCATGGGCCATGGCGCGCAGCTTGTCGACAAGCGCGTCCAGGGACGGCAGCAGCACCTCGGCACGCGCGCTCTTAAGCATCAGCGCATGGCTGGTGTTGTTGATGTCCTCGCTGGTGCAGGCGAAGTGCACGAACTCGGCCGCGGCCGACAGCTCGGCATCGCCGGCGAAACCGGACTTGATCCAATACTCCACCGCCTTGACGTCGTGGTTGGTGATGCGCTCGATGTCCTTGATGGCCTGGGCGTCGGCTTCCGAAAAAGCGGCGACGCGGCGACGCAACCGCGCGCGCGCGGCCTTGCCCAGCGGCTGGAACTCCGCCAGCCCGGCATCGGACAGCGCGATGAACCATTCCACCTCCACCTGCACGCGGCGATGCATCAGCCCGAATTCGCTGAGCAGCGGGCGCAGCGGCGCCACCTTCGGCGCATAGCGGCCGTCCAGCGGCGACAAGGCAGACAGGGCGGACAGTTCCATGAAACGGCAGGCCGGCCAATGGCCCGCAGGGGGTGGGATGCGCAGCCGATTCTAGGCGGGTGCCCCGGGCAGCAGCATCGAGCGCAGCACCATGTCCACCAGCTGCGTCTCGGCGATGGCGATGTCCTCGCGCTCGAGCTGCGGCTTGCCCAGGATCAGGCAGATCTGGGCGGCGAAGTCCGCATAAGACTGGGTCGCGGCCCACAGCACCGCCATCAGGTGGCGCGCGTCCACCGGCCGGCACCAGCCCTGGTCGGCCCAGCGCCGGAACTGCGCCGCATCCGCGTGCAGCGCCGGGATCACGCGGCGCTCGATCTCGTCGGCGAAATGGGGCGCGCCGGCGATCACCTCGTTGGCATAGATGCGCGAATCGTCAGGGTGCTCGAAGGAAAAGCGCAGCTTGCCCGAGATGTACTCGCGCAGCGCCGCGGCGGGGTCGTCCTCGCGCTGGCTCAGCGCGTCCATGTATGACAGCCAGACATCGAGCACGCCGCCGAGCACCGCGCGGTACAGCAGCTCCTTGCGCGGGTAGTAGTACAGCAGGTTCTGCTTGGACAGCCCGGCCGCCGCGGCAATGCGGTCGAGGGACACTCCGCGGTAGCCGTGCTGGGCGAACAGCGGCTTGGCGGCACGCAGGATGCGCTGCTCGATCTCGGTGCGCTGCGGCCCCGGCGTGCAGCGCGCGCCGGCCCGGTCACGGTACTCTGGCATGTGGCTTGCGAGGGGTTTAGGTGCAAATCAGGATGGGCACGCCCCGCGGCGCTCAGCTAGATTGGCCGCAGTTTACCAAGTGGTAAAACGCAGCCCCGATGCACCGGCATCGGGCCACACCAGCGGGAGACCGTGCACCATGAGCAACCCCCCAGTTCCGCCGCCCCTGGCCGCCAGCCGGCTGTCACAGGCCGAGTACGCGCGCAACTTCGCCGATGCCCACCCGCCGCTGACGCCGGTGCAGGCCTTGCTGGAGGCCGAACGCTGCTACTACTGCCACGATGCGCCCTGCACCACGGCCTGCCCCACCGGCATCGACATCCCCAGCTTCATCGCGCGCATCACCCAGGGCAACCTGCGTGGTGCAGCGCGCACCATCCTGGAGGAAAACGTGCTCGGCGGCATGTGCGCCCGGGTCTGCCCGACCGAGGTGCTGTGCGAGCAGGCCTGCGTGCGCTGCACGCAGGAGGACAAGCCGGTGGAGATCGGGCTGCTTCAGCGCCATGCCACCGACGCCTACTTTGCCCAGCCCGGCTCGCCGCTGTTCAGCCGCGGCGCGCCCAGCGGCAGGCGCATCGCGGTGGTCGGCGCCGGGCCGGCCGGGCTGTCATGCGCACACCGGCTGGCGATGCTGGGCCATGCGGTGACGCTGTTCGACGACAAGCCCAAGCTCGGCGGGCTCAATGAATACGGCCTGGCCACCTACAAGACGGTGGACGGCTTCGCGCAGAAGGAGATCGACTGGCTGCTGTCGATTGGCGGCATCGAGGTGCGCGCCAACCACAGCCTGGGCCGCGACATGCACCTGGACGCGCTGGTGCGCGACCACGACGCAGTATTCCTGGGCCTGGGCCTGGCCGGCGTCAACACCCTGGGCATCGGCGAGCCGGCGAATGCCGCGGCACGGGCGGCGGTGGACTTCATCGCCGAGTTGCGCCAGGCCGCCACGCCGGCCGAGGTGGTGGTGGGCCGGCGCGTGGTGGTCATCGGCGGCGGCATGACCGCGGTGGACGCCGCCGTGCAGAGCCGGCTGCTCGGCGCCGAGGACGTGACCATGGTCTACCGTCGCGGGCCCGAGGCCATGTCGGCCAGCGGGCACGAGCAGCAGTGGGCGCAGACCCACGGCGTGCGCATCAAGCACTGGGGCGCGCCGCAGCAGATGCTGGTCGCCGACGGCCGGGTGCTGGGCGTGCGCTTCGCCCGCACCGCCCTCGAGGGTGGCCGGCTGGTGCAGACCGACGAGCGCTTCGACATCGAAGCCGACATGGTGCTCACCGCCATCGGGCAATGCTTCGAGGCGCAACCGCTGGGCGTGCCGCTGGCACTGCAGGGCGGACGCATCGCCACCGATGCCGAAGGCCGGACCTCGAACCCCAAGGTCTGGGCCGGCGGCGACTGCCGCCATGGCGGCCGCGACCTGACCGTGGAGGCCGTCGAGCACGGCAAGGTCTCGGCCATCGCGATCGACCGCGCGCTGCGCGCCTGAACCGAAGGAAACCACGATGGCCAACCTGAGCACCGAATTCCTGGGCATCCGCAGCCCCAACCCCTTCTGGCTGGCCAGCGCGCCGCCCACCGACAAGGAGGTCAACGTCAACCGCGCCTTCGAGGCCGGCTGGGGCGGCGTGGTCTGGAAGACGCTCGGCGAGGACGGCCCGCCGATCGTCAACGTCAACGGCAAGCGCTACGAGAGCCTGCTGTCCGACCAGCGGCGGGTGATCGGCTTCAACAATATCGAGCTGATCACCGACCGGCCGCTGCAGATCAACCTGGACGAGATCCGACGGATCAAGCGCAACTGGCCCGACCGCGCGCTGGTGGTGTCGCTGATGGTGCCCTGCGAGGAGGGCGCGTGGAAGGCGATCCTGCCGATGGTGGAAGACACCGGCTGCGATGGCGTGGAGCTGAATTTCGGCTGCCCGCACGGCATGAGCGAGCGTGGCATGGGCTCGGCGGTGGGCCAGGTGCCCGAGTACATCGAAATGGTCACGCGCTGGTGCAAGCAGTACAGCCGCCTGCCGGTGATCGTGAAGCTCACGCCCAACATCACCGACATCCGCCACCCAGCGCGTGCCGCCAAGGCGGGCGGCGCCGACGCGGTGAGCCTGATCAACACCATCAACTCGATCATCAGCGTCGACCTGGCGACGATGCGCATGAAGCCCAGCGTCGGGCCGCAGGGCTCGCACGGCGGCTACTGCGGGCCTGCGGTCAAGCCGATCGCGCTGAACATGGTGGCCGAGATCGCCCGCGACCCGGCCACCGCCGGGCTGCCCATCAGCGGCATCGGCGGCATCACCACCTGGCGCGACGCGGCCGAGTTCATCGCGCTCGGTGCAGGCACGGTGCAGGTGTGTACGGCGGCGATGGTCTACGGCTTCAAGATCGTGCAGGACATGGCCGACGGCCTGTCCAACTTCATGGACGAGCAGGGCTACACGAGCGTGGCGCAGATGGTCGGCCGCGCGGTGCCCAGCATCGTCGACTGGAACCAGCTGAACCTTAACCATGTGGAGAAGGCGGTCATCGACCAGGAGCTGTGCATCCAGTGCGGCCGCTGCCACGTGGTGTGCGAGGACACCTCGCACCAGGCGATCTTCGCGCAGGTGAACGGGCAGCGCCGCTTCGTCGTCAACGAGGCCGAATGCGTGGGTTGCAACCTGTGCGCGTCGATCTGCCCGGTGCCGGGCTGCATCGACATGCGCGTGCTCGCCCCAGGCGAGATCGACCAGCGCACTGGCCAGCCGGTGCCCGCGGCCTACGCCAACTGGACCACGCACCCCAACAACCCGGCGCGGGCTGCATGAGCCTGCCCACCCGCCCGAAGGGCGAATACCGGAGCGCGCAGCGCGAAGGTCACCCAGTGAACGCATGAAACCCGTGGAGTCCGGCGTCGTGAACGCCGCACCGGTGGTGCGGGTGCAGGAGATGTCGGTGCGATTCCCCGGCGAGCCGCCGGTGGTGGCGCTGGACCGCGTCAGCCTGGATGTTGCCGAGGGCGAGTTCATCTCGCTGATTGGGCCTTCGGGCTGCGGCAAGACGACGCTGCTGCGCGTGATTGCCGACCTGGAGCAGGCCACATCGGGCACGGTGCAGGTCAACGGCATGAGCTCGCACGACGCGCGGCTTAACCGTGCCTACGGCTACGTGTTCCAGGCGCCGGCGCTCTTCCCCTGGCGCACGGTGCTGGCCAACACCACGCTACCGCTGGAGGTGCAGGGCGTGCCCAAGGAGCAGGCCCGCGCCACCGCGCGCGAGCAGCTGGAGCGGGTGGGCCTGAAGGGCTTCGAGGGCAAGTACCCGTGGCAGCTGTCGGGCGGCATGCAGCAGCGCGTGTCGATCGCCCGCGCACTGGGTTTCGCGCCGAAGCTGCTGATGATGGACGAGCCCTTCGGCGCGCTGGACGAGATCACGCGCGACCGGCTCAACCAGCAGCTGCTGGAGCTTTGGCACGGCAGCCGCCGGACGGTGATCTTCGTGACGCACTCGATCCCCGAGGCGGTGTTCCTGTCGACGCGCATCGTGGTGATGTCGCCGCGGCCGGGACGCATCACCGAGGTCATCGAATCGACGTTGCCGCCGCAGCGCACGCTGGACATGCGCGACACGGCGGAATTCATAGAGATCGCGCATCGGGTGCGGGTGGCTTTGCATGATGCGCATGATTGACGAGGCCCACCCCCGCAGCGCCTTCGGCGCTCCCCCTCGAGGGGGCAACGCCGGCGGCCCGGCAAAGCCGGCTCCGCGGCGTTTGCTCGGAGGCGGCGGCTCGGCATTCGGCACCGTTGCCCGAAGGAGGCGGCACGCGGACACCGCCACGGGCCCCTGGCGCGACGCGCGCAGGCCTCCGCACGCGTGAACAAGGATGGGCGCCCCCAAAACCCCCATCGCCAGAACCTGGCACCACGCCGCCCCGGTGCTGACGGTGATCGCCGTGCTCATCATCGTCTGGTACGCCGGCGCGGCCTATCTGAACGCACCGCAAGTCATCGAACGGCAGCTCGCAGACAACCCGAACTGGACCTTGCGAGAACTGCTGCCGCTCACCTGGAGCATGGGCCGTCCCGTACTTCCCGCCCCGCACCAGGTGGTCATCGACATGTGGAGCAGCATCGTCGACTGGCCGCTGGATTCGCCGCGCAACCTGCTGTTCCACACCGGCGTCACCGCCGCGTCGACGCTGATCGGCTTCGTGCTGGGCGCGCTGCTGGGCGCGCTGCTGGCGGTGGCCATCGTGCACTCGCGCACGCTGGACCGCAGCCTGTTCCCGTGGATCATCGCCTCGCAGACCGTGCCGGTGCTGGCCATCGCGCCGATCGTCATCGTCGCGCTGGGCAGCATGGGCCTCACCGGCGTTTTCCCCAAGTCGGTCATCTCGATGTACCTGTGCTTCTTCCCGGTGACGGTGGCGCTGGTCAAGGGCCTGCGCTCCCCAGGCGTGTTCGAACAGGAGCTGATGCACACCTATGCCGCCAGCCAGGGCCAGGTGTTCCGCATGCTGCGCATGCCGGCCTCGCTGCCCTACCTGTTCCCGTCGCTGCGCGTGGGCATCGCCGCCGCGCTGGTGGGCGCCATCGTCGCCGAGCTGCCCACCGGCGCGCAGGCCGGCCTGGGCTCGCGGCTGCTCAACGGCTCTTACTACGGCCAGACGGTGCAGATCTGGTCGGCGCTGATCATGGCCTCGCTGCTCGGCCTGCTGCTCACGGGCAGCGTGGCCTGGGCCGAGCGCCGCTTCACGCCGGGGGGCAAGAAGTGAGCACGCTCGCCGGCGCGGCGCTGGCCGGCCACCCGTGGCGCGGCGGTTATTTTTTCGTGCTGCTGGTGCTGCTGGCGCTGGCGCTGGGATCGCTGCGCTGGCTGGCGGCGCGCAACGAGACGTCGCCCGCGGTGCGCTTCGGCACGCCGCTGCTCTTCGGCCTGTGGGTGCTGCTGTTCTGGGAGCTGCTGGTGGTCGGCTTCCAGGTGCCCAAGGTGCTGATGCCGGCACCCAGCGTGGTCTGGGCCTCGCTCATCGACGGCGCCCCGGCGCTGCGCGGCGATTTCGTGCAGACCGTGCTGCATTCGGTGCTGATCGGGCTGGCCATTGGCTGCGGCCTGGGTTTCGTGGTGGGCGTGCTGATCGACCGCAGCGGCTTCCTGCAGCGCGGGCTGTTGCCGGTGGCCTCGCTGGCCAGCACCGTGCCGCTGGTGGGCGTGGCGCCGATCATGGTGATGTGGTTCGGCTTCGACTGGCACAGCAAGGCCGCCGTGGTGGTGGTGATGACCTTCTTCCCGATGCTGGTCAACACGCTGGCCGGCCTGGCGGCCAGCGGTCACATGGAACGCGACCTGATGCACAGCTACGGCGCCAGCTACTGGCGCACGCTGTTCAGCCTGCGCATTCCGGTGGCGCTGCCTTTCGTCTTCAACGCCCTCAAGATCAACTCGACATTGGCGCTGATCGGTGCCATCGTTGCAGAGTTCTTCGGCTCGCCGGTGTCCGGCCTGGGTTTTCGCATCAGCACCGAGGCCGCGCGCCTGAACATGGGCCTGGTCTGGGCGGCGATCGCGGTGGCCGCGGTGGCCGGCTCGGCTTTGTACGTATTGATCGAATGGATCGAAAGGCGCCTGACCTTCTGGCACCCTTCGATCCGCATGGGATGATGTTTCCGCTAACCGCCGCAAGGCTCTAACCCCAAGAGGAGTTTCCCGTATGCGCAAGACCGCCCTCGTGTTGTCCCTGCTGCTTGCCGCCGGCACCGCCGCCGCGCAGGAGAAGGTGACCGTGCAGATGAAGTGGGTGCCGCAAGGCCAGTTCGCCGGCTACTACGTGGCCGCAGCCAAGGGCTTTTACAAACAGGCCGGGCTGGACGTGACCATCAAGCCGGGCGGCCCGGACATCTCGCCGCCGCAGGTGCTGGCGGCCAACGGCGCCGACATCGCGGTCGACTGGATGCCCAGCGCGCTGGCGGCGCGCGAGGCTGGCGTGCCGATGGTCAACGTGGCGCAGATCTACAACCGCAGCGGCCTGATGCTCACCTGCAAGAAGGCGGCAGGCGTGAACACGCCCAAGGACTTCAAGGGCAAGACCATCGGCGTCTGGTTCGGTGGCAACGAGTACCCGTTCCTCAGCTGGATGAGCACGCTCGGCCTGAAGACCAGCGGCGCCAATCCGGACGTCAAGGTGCTGAAGCAGGGCTTCAACGTCGACCCGCTGCTGCAGAACCAGGCGGCCTGCGTGTCGACGATGATCTACAACGAGTACTGGCAGATCATCGACGCCGGCGTCAAGCCCGACCCGCTGGTCACCTTCTTCTACGAAGACCAGGGCGTGGCCACGCTGGAAGACGGCCTGTATGCGCTGGCGCCCAAGCTCAAGGACCCGGCCTTCGTCGCGCGCATGGGCAAGTTCGTCGCCGCGTCGATGAAGGGCTGGGAATACGCGCTGAAGAACCAGGACGAAGCGGTGAAGATCATCCTGGCGGCCGATGCCTCGGGCGCGTCCACCGCCGCGGTGCAGAAGCGCCAGCTTGAGAACGTGGCCAAGCTGATCACCGTGGCCGGCTCGCCGAAGATGGGCTTCCTGGAGCCCGCCGCCTACCAGCGCACGGTCAAGGTGCTGCTGGCCGGCGGCAGCGACCCGGTGATCAAGAAGGACCCGGGGCCGGATGCCTGGACCCACGCCGTGTGGAACAAAGCGACTGGAAAGTAAGGAGCGCACCATGAGCCTGTTGATCCGCGGCGGAACCGTCGTCAATGCCGACCTGAGCCAGCGCGCCGACGTGCTGTGCGAAGGCGGCCTCATCCGGGCGGTGGGCCCGGATCTTCAGGCTCCGGCCGGCGCCGAGGTGGTGGACGCCGGCGGTGCGCTGGTCATGCCCGGCGGCATCGACCCGCACACCCACATGCAGCTGCCCTTCATGGGCACGGTGGCGGTGGACGATTTCTACGACGGCACCTGCGCCGGCCTGGCCGGCGGCACCACCACCATCATCGACTTCGTGATCCCCGACCCGCAGGAGCCGCTGCTGGCCGCCTTCCACAAATGGCGCGGCTGGGCCGAGAAGGCGGCCTCGGACTATGCCTTCCACGTGGCTGTCACCTGGTGGGACGACTCGGTGCACCGCGACATGGGCACGCTGGTGCACGACGAGGGCGTCACCAGCTTCAAGCACTTCATGGCCTACAAGAACGCCATCATGTGCGACGACGAGACGCTGGTGAACAGCTTCAAGCGCGCGCTGGAGCTGGGCGCGCTGCCCACCGTGCATGCCGAGAACGGTGAACTGGTCTACCTGCTGCAGGCCGAGGTGGCCAAGATGGGCATCACCGGCCCCGAAGGCCACCCATTGAGCCGCCCGCCGATGGTCGAGGGCGAGGCCGCCAACCGCGCCATCGCCATCGCCGACGTGCTGGGCGTGCCGATCTATGTGGTGCACGTGTCCTGCATCGAATCGGCCGAGGCCATCGCCCGCGCCCGCGCGCGAGGCCAGCGTGTCTTCGGCGAAGTGCTGGCCGGCCACCTGGTGGTGGACGACAGCGTCTACCGGAACCCCGATTTCGCGGTGGCCGCGGCCCACGTGATGAGCCCGCCCTTCCGCCCCAAGGGCCACCAGGAATTCCTCTGGCGCGGCCTGCAGGCCGGTAGCCTGCACACCACCGCCACCGACCACTGCGTGTTTTGTGCGCCGCAGAAGGCGGCCGGCAAGGCCAACTTCGCGATGATCCCCAACGGCTGCGGTGGCGTCGAGGAGCGGCTGGCGGTGCTGTGGCAAGAGGGCGTGAACAGCGGGCGCCTCACGCCCAACGAATTCGTCGCGGTGACCTCGACCAACGCCGCGCGCATCTTCAACCTGTACCCGCGCAAGGGCCTCGTGGCCGCCGGCGCCGATGCCGACCTGGTGGTATGGGACCCGTCGGCCAGCAAGACGCTGTCGGTGAAGACGCAGAAGAGCAAGGTCGACTACAACATCTTCGACGGCCGCACGGTGCAGGGCATCCCGGTGGCCACGGTGAGCCAGGGCAAGCTGGTCTATGCGCAGGGCGACCTGCGCGCCACGCGCGGCGCTGGCCGTTACCTGAAGCGCCAGCCCTTTGGGGCGAACTTCGATGCGGTGAAGCGTCGCTCGGAGACGCTCGCGCCCAGCGCCGTCGCGCGCTGAAGCCTGAACGAACCCGCCGTGAAGAAGCTCGTCACCGTACGCAAGATCGACGCCGTCAAGGCAGTCGATGACTACGAAGTTCTGGTCATCGACGGCGTCGAGATCAGCGAGTTCCATTCGGTACGCGACACCTTCCACGCCGGCGAGTACTGCGTATTCGTCGAGGCCGGCGTGTCGTTGCCGGCCAATGCCACGCGAGGCTGGGTGGCCACGCCGCGCACCGACAGCATCAGGCTGTACCCGATGAGCCTGTTCCCCGAGATCCAGGAAGACATGATGATGCGCATGCACGACCACGACGGCTTCACCACCGAAGACTACGAGGCCATGCGCAACACCGACTACGCCGGCATCGTCGGCATCAAGCAGGCAAGCTGACAGGCTGCGGCGTCGGCGAAGGCAGCCCGAAGGAGAGCGACATGGACATGAAGGCCACACCCCGAATCGACGAATTGCGCATCAATGGCCAGCGCCTGTGGGCCAGCCTGATGGAGCTGGCACGCATCGGCGCCACGACAAAGGGCGGCGTGTGCCGAATAGCGCTGACCGACCTGGACCAGCAGGGCCGCGATCTGGTCAGCCGCTGGGCGCGCGAGGCCGGCATGACCATCACCATCGACAAGATCGGCAACGGCTTCCTGCGCCGCCCGGGGCGCAACAACAGCCTGCCGCCAGTGGTGACCGGCAGCCACATCGACACCCAGCCCACCGGCGGCAAGTTCGACGGCAACTACGGCGTGCTGGCCGGGCTGGAGGTGGTGCGCACGCTCAACGACCACGGCATCCAGACCGAGGCGCCGATCGAGGTGGCCTGGTGGACCAACGAGGAAGGCAGCCGGTTCGTGCCGGTGATGATGGGCTCGGGCGTGTTCGCCAAGGCCTTCACGCTTGAGCATGCCTACGCCGCCAAGGACACCGAAGGCAAGACGGTGAGGGACGAGCTGCAGCGCATCGGCTACATCGGCCCGGAGGAGCCGGGCGAGCACCCCATTGGCTGCTACTTCGAGACGCACATCGAGCAGGGCCCGGTGCTGGAGGACCATGCCAAGACCATCGGCGTGGTGACCGGCGTGCTGGGCATCCGCTGGTACGACTGCGTGGTCACCGGCATGGAAGCGCATGCGGGCCCGACGCCGATGGCGCTGCGCAAGGACGCGCTGCAGGTGGCGACGAAGCTGATGCAGGAGGTGGTGGCCTGCGCCCACCGCCACCCACCGCATGGCCGCGGCACCGTGGGCATGGTGCACGTGCACCCGAACAGCCGCAACGTGATCCCCGGGCGCGTCAAGTTCAGCATCGACCTGCGCAATGCCAGCGACGTGCTGTGCGACGCGATGGATGCCGACATCCGCTCGGTGGCGGCCAAGCTCAGCGCCGAGACTGGGCTGCCGATCGAGATCACGCAGGTGTCGGCCTACCCGGCGCAGCCCTTCCACCCGGACCTGATTGCCGCGGTGCAGCGCGGCGCCGACACGCTGGGCTACAGCAACATGCCCTGCGTCAGCGGCGCCGGCCATGACGCGGTGTACATGGCGCGGCTGGCGCCGGCGGGAATGATCTTCATCCCCTGCAAGGACGGCATCAGTCACAACGAGATCGAGGACGCCAAGCCCGAGCACATCACGGCCGGCTGCAACGTGCTGCTGCATGCGATGCTGGAGCGGGCGGGGGTGGCTGGGTAGCGGGCACTGGCCCCCGCTCATTGGCTCGTCCGGGCCCGCGGAGCTCGGGCGGGGTGCTGCTCTCGGCGCGGGCCATCGCCTGCGGGTGAGGGCAGGTGTCACCCAAGCCTTGACTCACGGAGCCAGTTGCCGTCGATGCGCGTGCGCACGGTGACCGTCAGCAAGCCAGCTTTCGGGGCGGAGACGGGTACCGCCATGAGCGGCAGGTGCGATGCACTGCAGACTTCGTGCCCTCGCCGAGCGGTCCCGCACGGTCAACGACCGGTACCGGCCGGCGCCACAGGCTCGACCCGACCTCATTGCAGGCCTGGGCCTTCAAAAACTGGTCTGCGAGAAGCTGTCCTTGAACCTGTGCGTCACAGCCTTCGCTCGAGCAGCAACAGCCAGTCGCCCGCCTTCAGTTGGCTGAAAAGCGCGGCGGTCGCTTGTCCAGGAATGCGCGGCAGCCTTCCTGCGCGTCGGGGTGGTCGAAGACCACGGCCAGCATCGCGCGCTCATAGGCCAGTGCTTGTTCCAGCGGCATGTCGGCACCATGCAGCATCGAGTGCTTCAGCAACTTCAGCGTCTGCGCCGACATCGAGGCGATCTGCCCGGCCAGCCCCAGCGCTCGTGCCATCAGCTCGTCCCTGGGCAGCACCTCGTTGACCAGGCCAAGCGCCAGCGCCTGCGTCGCTTCGAGGTGCCGGCCGGTGAACATCAGCTGCTTGGCGTGGCACAGCGGGATCTGCCGCATCAGCCGCTGCGATCCGCCGCCGCCAGGAAACAGTCCAAGCCGGATCTCGGGCAGGCCGATGCGCGCCTCGGCTGCCAGCAGCCGCAGGTCGGTGCACAGCATCAGCTCCATGCCGCCGCCCAGCGCCCAGCCGTTGACGGCCGCCACGGTGGGCTTGTCGCAGGCTTCGAAGCGCCTGAACACCCGGTGCACCGTCCTGCCGAACTCGTCGTACCAGCTGGTTGGGCGCCGGGTCGACAGGTCGTTGATGTCGCCTCCGGCCATGAAGGCACGTTCGTCGGCGCCGGTGATCACCAGCACGCGCACCTGCGCGTCGGCCTCCAGCTCGGCCAGCGCAGCCTCCAGCGCCAGCAGCATCGAAATGTCCAGCGTGTTCAGCCGCTCCGGGCGGTTGAACGTCATCACCCCGACCGCGCCCTCGCGTCGGGTCAGCACGGCATCGTTCATCTCTCTCATTCCTTTCAGGCCGGCGCCAGCCGGCCGGACAGTCGGGACTCCACCTGTGGCAGGCGGTCGGCGCCGAAGAAGGGTTCGCCGTCGACCCACAGGAAGGGCGAGCCGAACACCTGGCGCGCGGCGGCTTCGTCGATGTCGCGCGCCAGGGCCGCGCGCGCGGCCTCGCCCTGTGCGGCCTGCAGCAGCGCATCGGCGTCGCGCGGGTCGAAGCGCGCGGCCAGCGCGCCGACGGCCGGGGCATCGTCGAGTGGCTGGTCACGCTGGAAGGCGGCCTGCAGGGCGGCACGCGCGAAGGCTGCCGCCGCGGCCGTGTCGCGTTCGGCCAGCACGTGGAACATGCGCCCCGGCAGCGGCGTGGCGAGCGGAAAGCGACTCGGATGTCGGTACGGCACGCCCAGGTGACGGGCCGAACGCTCGAAATCCAGCAGCATGTAGTCGCGTTTGGCGGCATGGGCCATCGGCGCGGGCATGTCCAGCTTGCGCAGCACTGCGAACAGCAGCATCGGCCGCCAGCGTACGCTGCGGCCGTGGGCGGCCGCGAGCGAATCGATGCGCTCGCCTACCAGGTAGCCGTAGGGCGAGCCGAAGTCGAACCAGAACTCCACAGGTGTCATGGGGCGAGGGCCTCGCTAGTGGGGCGAGCGCAGGCCTGCCGGTACTCGATCGCCATGCGTTCCACGAGCTCGGCCACCGTCGGTACGTCGTCGATGGTGGCCACGCCGTGGCCGGCACTCCACAGATCCTTCCAGACCTTGGCGTCGTGGTCGGCCAGCGAGCTCATGTCGGGCCGCTTCGGCGGCAGCAGCGCCACGTCGATGCCATGCCGCTCGAGCGAGGCGCGCAGAAAGTTGGCATGCACGCCAGACAGGCGGTCGGTGTAGACCAGATCGGCCACCGTGGCTTCCACCACCATGCGCTTGTAGTCGGCCTGCGCATTCGATTCCTGCGTCGCCAGGAAGCGGGTGCCGACATAGGCCAGGTCGGCGCCCAGAACCTCGGCCGCGCGCACCTGCCAGCCGTCGTTGATGGCGCCGCCCAGCACCAGGCAGCCGTCCCAGAAGCGCCGGATCTCGCGCACCAGAGAGAAGCTGCTCTGCGCCGACGCATGGCCGCCGGCGCCGCCGCCGACGCAGATGAGGCCGTCGACCCCTGCGTCCACCGACTTGCGCGCATGCTCGGCGCTGGTGACGTCGCAGAACACCGTGCCGCCGTAGCCGTGCACGGCCTGAACCACCCGTCCCGGGTGGCCCAGGCAGGTGATGACGAAGGGCACGCGGTGCCGCACGACGATCTCCAGGTCGGGTTCGAGGCGCGGGTTGCTGCGGTGCACGACCAGGTTCACGCCATGCGGCGCCACCACCGCTTCGGGATGCGCGCTGCGGTGGGCGGCCAGCTCGCCGCCAATGTCGGCCAGCCAGGCGTCCAGCTGTTCGGAAGGCCGCGCATTGACATGCGGGAAGGTGCCGACCACGCCGGCCTTGCACAGCGCCTTGACCAGCGGCGGAAAGGACACCAGGAACATCGGCGCGCCGATCACCGGGACGCGCAGCGCCTGCCGGAACAACGTGGGCAGCGGCATGGGTCTTTAGCCTCGCTTCGGTTCGGACGCCGCGGCGGGCACATCGCGGCGCGTGCGCGCGCGCAGGTCGACGATGCCAGGCAGGCTGCGCGGGTCGACGCCCGGTTCGAAGATCTGGTGCTTCTGGATCTTCTGCGTCGACGTGGTCGGAATGCTGTCGGCCAGCCACATCCACCCTGGAACCTTGAAGTAGGCGAGCTCGGCATTGCAGTGCTCGAACAGCGCCTGCACCGCGGGGGCCGGATCGCGCCGAGCCTCGGGCTGCAGCACGACGCAGGCCAGCACCTCTTCCTCGCGCAGCTCGTCGGGCACCGCGAGCACCGCGGCCTGCTCGACCAGCGGGTGCGTCTGCAGCACCGCCTCGACCTCGGCCGCGGCGATGTTCTCTCCGGAGCGGCGGATGATGTTCTTGCGCCGGTCGATGAAGCGCAGCAGACCGTCAACACTGCGCGTGACGATATCGCCAGTGTGGAACCAGCCACCGCGCCAGGCCTGCTCGGTGGCGTCGGGGTCGTCGAGGTAGCCGCTGAAGAAGTCGCGCCGCGGCGTGGCTGCCGAATGGCGCACCAGCATTTCGCCCGGCGTGCCGTCGGGCAGGTCGCGGTCGGCATCGTCGACGGTGCGCACCTGCAGCCCCGGCCGCGGCCGGCCGAAGGCGCGTGTGCCGACCTGGCGCGGTACCTCGTTGTCGACGATCGCGCGTACCATCTCGGTCATGCCCCAGATCTCGACGAGCGGGAAGCCGAAGCGCTGCTCGAACTCGGCATGGCGCTGCGGGTCCACGCCGGCGCCGATGGCGAAGCGCACGCTGTGGCGTCGCTCGTGCGGCCCGGGCGGCTGGGCCAGCAACATCGGCACCACCACGCCGAGGTAATGCACGACGGTGGCGCCCGACTCGCTGACCTCGGCCCACCAGCGTGCGGGGCTGAAGCGGTCGGTCTGCACCTGGCAGTTGCCGCGCAGCATGGCGCAGTAGAACGAAAAGATCGAGGCGTTCACATGGAACAGCGGCAATGGGTTGTAGATGCGCTCGGCGCCGTCGCGGAAGGCCGTCAGGCCGCCGGCGGTGGCATACCAGCGGCCGGCCTCCAACTCGTAGCGGTGCGACAGCACGCAGCCCTTCGGCCGGCCAGTGGTGCCCGAGGTGTACAGCACGCTGGCCGGCGTGTCGGGCGCCGGCGTGGTCGATGCGGCCGGCTTCGCGGCGCGCGGCAGTTCGGCGGCATCGAGCGGTGCCACCACGGGCCGGTGCACCGAAGCGTCGATCGCGGCCCGCAGCAGCGCCTGCAACGGGCCGGCCACCACCACCAGATCCACCTTCGCGTGTTCCAGCACATAGGCCATCTCGCGCGGCCGGTGGTCGGCGTTCAGCGGCACGCAGCAGATGCCCAGCGCATTCATCGCCAGCTTGTGAAGCAGGTGCTCGGGCCGGTTCTCCAGCAGCAGCGACACCCGGTGGCCGACGCCGTAGCCGGCGGCCGCATAGGCGGCCGTCAGCGCGCGAACCTGCGCGGCCGCATCGGCATAGCTGATTTGCCAGCCGCCGGGATGGTAGACACGCGCGGGGTTGGCCGGCACCGCCAGGAAGGGCTGGGCACCGAAGGCCTGCACGCAGGCTTCGAAAGTGCTGCCGATGGTTGCGTCGTCTGCGGGGGTGTGCATCGATTCCTCGCGCTGCGCTACAGCCTCAGCACGCCATAGCCCGGCTCGCCGAAGGGTGCGTTCAGCGACGCCGAGATGGCCATGCCGAGCGCGTTGCGCGTGTCCAGCGGGTCCAGGATGCCGTCGTCCCACAGCTCGGAGGTGGAGTGGTAGGCGTCGCTCTCGGCGCGGAAGCGTTCCAGCACCGGCTCGCGGATGGCCGCGATCTCGGCCTCGCTCAACTCGCGGCCCTGGCGCTGCAGCTGCCGGATTTTCACCTCCGCCAGCGTGTTGGCCGCCTGCTCGGCACCCATCACGGCGATCTGCGACTGTGGCCACATCCACAGGAAGCGCCCGTCGTAGGCGCGGCCGCACATGCCGTAGTTGCCCGCGCCGAATGAGCCGCCGACGATCACCGTGAACTTGGGCACCGAGACGCCGACCTGCGTCATGATCATCTTCGCGCCGTCCTTGGTGATGCCGCGCTCCTCGTACTCGCGGCCGACCATGTAGCCAGTGATGTTCTGCAGGAACAGCAGCGGCGTGCGGTCGCGGTCGCACAGGCGCATGAAGTGCGCGGCCTTCAGCGAGCTGTCGTTGAAGAGCACGCCGTTGTTGGCCAGGATGCCGACCTTGAAGCCCCAGATCCGCGCGAAGCCGCACACCAGGGTGGTGCCGTACTGCGGCTGGTATTCGTGGAAGCGGCTGCCGTCGACCATCCGGGCGATCACCTCGCGCATGTCGAAGCCGGTCTTCCAGTCATCCGGCACGATGCCGTACAGCTCGGCCGGGTCGTAGTAGGGGGCCTCGGGCTCGGCGCGGTCGATGCGCTGCTTCTCGGCCGGCGTGATCTGCGCCAGGATGTCGCGCGCAATGGCCAGCGCGTGCGGCTCGTCGTCGGCCGGGTAGTCGCAGGTGCCAGAGATGCTGGTGTGCATGTCGGCCCCGCCCAGCGCCTCGGCCGTCACCACCTCGCCAGTGGCGGCCTTGACCAGCGGCGGCCCGCCGAGGAACACGCCCCCCGTGCCGCGCACGATCACGCTGTAGTCGCACAGCGCAGGGATGTAGGCCCCGCCGGCCGTGCAATGGCCCAGCACCACGGCGATCTGGGGCACGCCCAGCTTGGACAGCGTGCACTGGTTGCGAAAGATGCGTCCGGCCGCATAGCGGTCGGGGAACAGCTCGGATTGCAGCGGCAGGAAGCCGCCCGCGCTGTCGCACAGGTGGATCACCGGCAGACGGTTCTCCAGCGCGATGTCCAGGCAGCGCACGATCTTCTTGATCGAGAGCGGGTACCACGCACCGCCCTTGATGCTGGCATCGTCGGCGTGGATCATGACCTCGCGACCCTGCACGATGCCGATGCCCGACACGCAGCCGGCGCCATGCACCTCGCCCCCGTAGGCGCGGTTTGCCGCCAGTGTCGACAGTTCCAGGAACGGGGTTCCCGGGTCCAGCAGCAGGTCCAGCCGCTCGCGCACGGTCAGCTTCTTCTGACGGTGCAGGCGCTCGACGTCGCGCGCCGGGCGCTCGTGGCGGACCTTGTGCGTCAGCTCGCGCAGCGCCTGCACGCGGCGCGTCATCTCGGCATGATTGCGACGGTAGCTTTCGGACGCGGTGTCCAGGTGGCTGAGGATCCGGCTCATTCAGTCTCCTCGTCCGGTCGGACCCGGGCCAGCACCGCGCCGCGCTGGAAGGTCTGGCCCAAGGCCAGCGGCAGCATTTCGACGGTGCCGGCGCAGGCGGCGCCGATGGTCATCTGCAGCTTCATGCTTTCGATCACCAGCAACGCATCGCCTTCGGCCACGCGCTGGCCGGCGCAGGCCTGCAACGACACCACCACGCCAGGCATCGGTGCATGCGAGGCGCCGGCCGCGCCGCCAGCCGCAGCCGCGCGCGAGCGCGTGGCGTCGACGCGCTCGATGCTGAAGGTGCGGCTGCCGCATTGCAGCAGCACGGTGTCGCCGGCGGCGACCGCATGCACCTGCAGCGACCGGCCCTGCGCGACGGCGCGGAAGCGGCCTTCGCCTTCGGACCGCACCTGCACAGCCTCGCCGTCGACGACGACGCGGTCGGTGCCGGGCTGGCGGTACACGCTGTGGCGCCGCTGAGGCGCATCGGTGAAGTGATACGGGTTCATCGTGGCCAGTCTTTCAGTTGCGCCATGCGCCCATTGCCGCATGCGGCTGGGCCAGGGCGGGCTGCGCGGGGTCCTGCAGCGCGTGCGCAGCCACCGCCAGCAACAGGCAGCGTTCGGATTCGCTCAGTGCCGCGGGCTTCAGCGTGTCGCGGTGGCGCTCCAGAAAACCGGTGTCGGTCTCGCCTTCGGCAAAGGCCGGGTGCTGCAGCACGCGCGACAGGAAGTCGGCATTCAGCGTCACACCGAGCATCACCGTGTCGGCCAGCGCCTGCCGTGCCCGCGAGATCGCCAGCGCACGGGTGGCGCCATGGCTCACCAGCTTGGCCAGCATCGAATCGAAGTCGGCCGTCACCGGTGCGCCTTCGGTGACACCGCAATCGAAGCGCAGGCCGGGACCCTGCGGCTGGCGCAGCAGGCGCACCTGCCCGGTGTCGGGCACGAAGCCGGCGTCGGCGTCCTCGGCCAGCACCCGGCATTCGATGGCGTGGCCATGGCTGCGCACCTCGGCCTGGGTCAGCGGCAGCGGCCGGCCTTCGGCCACTCGCAACTGCAGTTCCACCAGGTCCAGGCCGGTCACCATCTCGGTGACCGGGTGTTCTACCTGCAGCCGGGTGTTCATCTCCAGGAAGAAGAACTCGCCGTCCGGCGCGACGATGCATTCCACCGTACCGGCGTTCACGTAGCCGGCGGCGCGCGCCAGCCGCACCGAGGCGTCGCAGATGCTTTCGCGCAGGCGCGGATCCAGGCCCGGCGCCGGGCCTTCCTCGATCACCTTCTGGAAACGTCGCTGGATCGAGCACTCGCGCTCGCCCAGGTGGATGACCGTGCCCTGTACATCGCCGAAGACCTGCACCTCGATGTGGCGCGGCCGGTCGACGAAGCGCTCGGCGAACAGGCGTCCGTCGTTGAAGTAGCGCTGGCTCTCGCTGCGGGCGATCGCGATCGCCTCGGCCAATGCCGCCGGCTCGCGCACGATCTGCATGCCCTTGCCGCCACCGCCGGCCGCGCCCTTGATCAGCAGCGGAAAACCCACTGCCTGCGCGCGTTCGGCGAAGCTGGCGGGGTCATCGGCCTCGTCGGCTGCCGGTGTGACCGGAACGCCATGCGCCGCCGCAAAGCGGCGAGCGCTGATCTTGTCGCCCATCAGTTCGATGGTCGCGGCGGCCGGGCCGACAAAGAGCAGTCCGGCGTCGACCACCATGCGGGCAAAGCCGGCGTTCTCCGACAGGAAGCCATACCCGGGATGCAGCGCATCGCAGCCGGCCTCGAGCGCCGCGCGGACCATGCCGGCGCCGTCCAGCCAAGCCGACACCGGTGGCTCGCCGAAGACCTGCACAGTCTGGTCGGCCACCTGCAGCGCCGGACCATGGCGGTCCTGCGCATGCCAGGGCACGACGGTTTCGATGCCCAGCCGCCGTGCAGTGCGCACGATGCGCAGTGCGATCTCGGCACGGTTGGCGATGAACAGCTTGCGGATCGGGTTCATGCGGCTTTGCGGCGTCCTGCAGGTTTGGGCTTTGCCCTGGCGGGCGGGCCCGTGACGGGCTTCCCGGCAGCGGCCAGCGCTTCGAGACGCGCCACCCGACGTTCGAGGGTCATGTCAGTCTTCGCCGCCGCCGCATCGAGGATGCCGCGCAGCAGCAGGGCGGTGTAGCGGTCGGCGGTAGCCTCCACGTCGACCGAGCCGCGGCCGAACAGCGTCGCCCACATGCGGTGCTCGATGCCGCCGTAGACCATGCTGCGGATCAGCTCGGCGTCGTTGCCTGGCGGCAGCTCGCCGTCGCGCTCGGCCTCGCGCACAGTGCGTATCAGGAACGAGGTGTACTCAACCTGCAGGTCGTGCAGCACCGACTTGAAGTATTCCGGGCCGGTGCGCACCTCGTGCAGCACCAGACGCGACAGCCCCGGCTCCTCGACGTACACACGCAGGTGCCGCCAGATCAGGAAGCGCAGCCGGCTGCGCAACCCGCGCAGGCGCAAGAAGCCGGATTCGATGTCCTGGATCAGCGGCACGTACATGCCGCGCAGTACTTCGTTGAGAAGGTCGCGCTTGGTCGGGAAGTAGGTATAGACCAGGCCTTCGACCACGCCGACGCGGGCCGCGATCTCGGCGACCGACGAGCGTTCGAATCCCTTGTCCAGGAAGACGTGGCGGGCGGCGGCCAGGATCTCGCTGGCGCGGCGCAGCCGACGCGGCGTTTGCCTGCCGGCGGCGACGGGAGTGACGGGGGCGGCCTCGATCATGGCAATGTGGCCAACACTTCGCAAGGAACCTCCAGTTCCAGGTCCAGCAGCATCTGCGCATAGGCCTTGCCCTGAGGGTCGTAGCGCAACGAGGCTATGCCGCCACCGCCCAGGGCCTGCTCCAGCGTGAAGTTCACGGCCCGCAGGCCCGGCAGCTCATAGCGCTTGAACGGACCCTTCACCACATGGGCCATGTAGCTGGCCACCTGTCCGGCCGTCAGCGCGTGCCGCAGCCAGGCGTAGGCGGCAGGGCTGCGGGCCACGATGCCGATGTTGGCCGTGTCACCCTTGTCGCCGCTGCGGCCATGGGCAATGCGCAGCAGCGGCACGCGCTGGCGCGGGCCCGGGAACGAAGGCCGGTCGGCCACGGGGGTGGCCCGCTGCACCCTGTGCGCCCCAGGCAGCCTCACCTCGTCGAAGTGCAGCGCCTCGTCATCCAGCCACAGCTTCGGCTGCACGCGGCTGCGGTCCACCAGGCAAGAGAACAGCCGCAGCACAGGCGACGGCGACGGCCGGCCGGCCGCGAAGCCAGTGATGCCCTGTGCCATCGCGGTGGCCGATGGCGCCAGCTCGCGCGCCAGCAGCTGCAGCGCAGCCTTCTCGGCGTGCCGCGCGGCCAGCTTCAGCACCACCTCGCGCGCTGCGCGGGCGCGGCTGTGCGGCCCATAGGTGGACTCGGCCCCCAGCACTTCGACGCTGGTTTCGCTGAAGGGTGTCAGACCATGTTCTCCCAGCAGCCGCGTGCTGCGCGCCAGGATGGCCTGGCCCACACGCTCGGCCTTCCGGGCGGCGTCTGCCCCGCCGATCATCAGCGTACCCAGCAGCCGCCAGCCGTCGGCGTGGGTCGCACAGGCCTTAAGGAACTCGGGCGCCGGCCGTCCCAGTGCGTGGCTGACGCGCACCCGGTCGTGGCCGTCGCTGACCAGCTGCAGCTGCGAGAAGTCGCAGCAGACGTCGGGCAGCCGGTAGTCGCAAGGGTCGCCGATTTCGTACAGCACCTGCTCGGCCACCGTGGCGGGCGTCACCAAACCGCTCGTGCCCGGCGGCTTGGTGACGATGAAGCTGCGACCGTCTGCGGCGCACTCCACCACCGGGAAGCCCATGTTGTCCCAGCCGGGTACCTGCTCCCAGTCGGTGAACAGACCGCCTGTGCATTGCGTGCCGCATTCGATCACATGGCCGGCCAGGCTGCCCAGGGCCAGGCGGTCCCAGTCGTCCCAGGCCCAGCCGAAGGCGTACACCAGGGGTGCCAGGGTGACCGCGCTATCGACCACGCGGCCGGTGATGACAATGTCGGCACCCGCGGACAACGCAGCCGCCAGCGGCTGCGCGCCCAGGTAGGCGTTGATGCTGTCCAGGCGGGCCGGCATGGGTGCGCCGCTGAACATGTCGGCAGTGCCAGCCTCGCGCAGCGCGTCGGCCTGTGCCGACAGATCGTCGCCTTCGACCACGGCGATCTTCAGCTCGACGCCCTGGGCCTGCAGCGCAAGGCGCAGCGCCGCCGCACAGGCACGCGGGTTCATGCCGCCGGCATTGGACAAGACGCGGATGCGGCGGTCGCGCAGCTCCGGGCCCAGGCTGGCCACGGTGCGCACGAAGTCGGATGCGTAGCCGGCCAGCGGGTCCTTGGCGCGGTCGCGGGCCAGCAACGCCATCGTGATCTCGGCCAGGTAGTCGAACACCAGCACGTCGATGTCCCCGTGCCGCACCAGCTGTGCCGCGCCGGCTTCGCTGTCGCCCCAGAAGCCGCTGGCACAGCCAATGCGCAGCGGCGTGCGGCGCACGGAGGGCATGCTCATGCCTCGCCTCCCGTCATCGGCCGGGCCACACCGGCGCGCGGCGCTCGGCGAAGGCCTTCATGCCTTCGCGCGTGTCCTCGCTCTGTGACAGCACGGGCAGCACGGCCTGGGCCAGGTTCAGCGAGTCGGCAAGCGACAGGTCGGTCATCGCGCCGATGGCGCGCCGGCCGATGCGCAGCGCCACGGGCGAATTGGCGGCCAGACGCTGCACCAGCGCATCGACCGCCATGTCCAGCTGCCCGACAGGCACCACTTCGTTGACGATGTCCATCTGCTGCGCCTGCAGGGCCGGAAAGCGGTGCGCGTAAAAGCACATTTCAAACAGGCGGCGGCGCGGGATGACGCGCATCAGCAGCGGCAGGATCATCATCGGAAACACACCGACGCGCGCTTCGGTGGTGCCGAACATCGCGCCTTCGACGGCCACCGCGAAGTCGCAGGCACACGCCAGACCCAGCCCGCCGCCGAACGCGCTGCCGTTGACCCGCGCGACGATCGGCAGATTGCAGCGATCCATGGCGCGGAACAGCTCGGCCACCGGGTTGTCGAAGCGGCCCGGCTCCAGCGCAAAGGGCGAGCCGTCCGCAGTGGGCTTGAGCGCGCCGCCGGCGCAGAAGCTCTGTTCGCCGGCGCCGGTGATGACGATGGCGCGCACGCCGGGCACGGCCTCGGCGTGCTGCAACGCCAGCCTCAGCTCCTGCATCACCACATCGGTCAGGGTGTTGTGCTGTGCCGCGCGGTCGATGGTGATACGCAGGGCGGCACCGCGCTCCTCGACACGGACCTGGGTGAAGGCGGACGTCGTGGCGTTCATTCGTCGGGCAGGTCGGCGAAGGTCTGCGGCGGCTGGTACTGCGGGAAGCCACCGAAGGGGAATTGCCGCTCGGCCGGCTGCAGAGTCCAGGTGTGGCGCGCCGTGGGCACCCCGCCGTCGACGCGGATCACGCTGCCGCTGATGAACCCGGCGGCGTCGCACAGCAGGAAGACCACCGCCGCCGACAACTCGGCCTCGGTGCCGAAACGCTGCAGCGGCACCTTGCGGCGCAAACCCCGCAGCATGTTGCGGTAGTCCTCGTCGTAGGTATCGATGCCGGCCGATGCCACCCAGCCGGGCGCCACCGCGTTGACGCGCACGCCGGCGTGCCCCCATTCGCAGGCCGCCGTCTCGGTGAAGGTGAGTACGCCGCCGCGCGCGGCGCCGGAGTGTCCCATGCCGGGCAGGCCACCCCAGATGTCGGCCAGCATGTTGACGATGCTGCCGCCGTGGCCTTCCATCCACTGCACATAGCACTCGCGCGAGAACAGGAAGGTGCCGTGCAGGTTGTTGCGCACCACCGCGTCCCAGCCCTTGAGGCTGATGTCCCGCAACGCCGCCGGGTACTGCCCGCCGGCGCAGTTGAACAGGCCGTCGATGCGGCCGTGCGCCGCGATGATCGCGGCGACGGTGCTCTTGACCGTGGCTTCTTCGCGGATGTCGCAGCTATGCACGCTGATCTGGCCTGCACGCTCGGGGTAGATGCCGACGATCTCGGCCGCCACCGCCTGCAGCTTGTCGAGCTTGCGGCCCACAAGCGCCAGCCCTGCCCCGAGGCTGGCCAGCTCGTGCGCGGTGCAGCGTCCCATGCCGCTGCCGCCGCCGGTCACCACCACCGTGCGTCCGTCGAAAAGACCCGGACGGAACACGGAGCGGAAACGGTCTCCTCGGACGTGCATCTTGGTCGGGCGGCAGAGGCGTTGGTGTACGGGGCAAGGCGCGGGGCCGGGATGGCCAGCGTGGCGACATGGTGTGACCGCATCCCTGGCTTGTCAAGCGGATTTGACCCTGACTCAATCATGGACAGGACCGTCAGACGAGGTACTGCCCGGTGCATGCAGGATTGACGTCTGGCAGATCCTCTGCCCCATGTGGATGCGCGGTTCTAGGGAAAGCACCAACGATTCGCCCCTTCCCATCCAGGCGGATCCGATGTCTCATTGGCCTTCGTTGAATTGATGAATTGAGCCATCATCAAATGTGCGCCCTTCCAGGCATCCCGCCATGAGCGACTCGGGATCTTCGGCCGCCCCGGTGAGCCTGTCGGTGGACGGCGCGGTCGCGGTCATCGCATTGAACCGGCCCACGTCGCTGAACGCCATCGACCTGGCGATGGCGCAGGCACTTCGCGGCGCGATCGCCCAAGTCGAGGCAAACGCCAGCCTGCGCGTGCTGCTGCTGCGTGGTGAGGGGCGCTCCTTCTGTGGCGGCGGCGATGTGAAGGCCATGCATGCGCATGCCGGCGATCTTCCCGCCTTCATCAGCCGGATCATCGATGCGTTCCACGAAGTCGTGCCCGCGCTGGTGGGCTTGCCGCTGCCGGTGGTGGCCGCGGTGCAGGGGGCTGCGGCCGGCGGTGGCTTCTCCCTGGCCATGGCGGCAGACTTCGTGGTGGCCGCGCGGTCGTCGCGCTTCGTCGTGGCCTATCCGCAGTTGGGCACCTCCACCGACGGCGGCCTGAGCTGGCAACTGCAGCGGCGGCTGGGACCCGCGCGCGCCCTCGCACTGCTGACCCAGCCGGGCGCGCTCACGGCCCAGGAGGCTCATGCGCTGCAGCTGGTGCACGACATCGTCGATGACGACGCGCTGCTGCGCGAAGCCCTGAGCCTGGCGCACCGGCTGGCCAAGCTGCCGCCCCAGGCGGTGCGTGAGTTGAAGGCGCTGGTCCACGCGCCTTCGATCGAAGACCTGAGGGCGCAACTGGCGCGTGAGAAGGCCGCTTTCCTGCGTTGCGCCGCAGCGCCCGAGTTCGCTGCCCGCGTTGCGGCCTTCACGAACCGGGTTACGGTGCCCTGAGAGCATTCTTTCCGCGACCTTCCTGCCCCGAATCCACCATGACACTTTCCACCCAGCCCATGTCGGCCAGTCAGCGCTTCTCAGGCCTGTCGGTCGAAGAGCAGCAGATCCTCGACCAGGCCGACCGCTTCGCTCGCGAGCAGCTGTATCCGTTGTCGGATCGCATGGACCGCGATGAATGGTGGCCCCCCGAGGCCTTCAAGACCATCGGTGCCACGGGCTACTTCGGCATTACGGTGCCCGAGGCCGAAGGCGGGGCCGGCATGGATCTGCTGGCCAGCGGCCTGGTGGCGCAAGCCTTCGCGCGCTGGAACCACGCGCTGGCGCTCAGCTGGGTCGCGCACGAAAACCTGTGCCTGGCCAACATCCACCGCAACGCCAGCCCGGCGCAGCGGCGGCGATACCTGCCGGGGTTGTGCAACGGGCAGGCCATCGGCGCGCTGGGCCTGACCGAACCCGGCGCCGGGTCGGACGCGCTCGGCTCGATGCGCACCACTGCCACGCGCGACGGCGACTTCTACCGCCTGAACGGCACCAAGCTGTACATCACCAATGGCCCGGTGGCCGACGTGCTGCTGGTCTATGCGAAGACGAACAAGGACAGGGGTGCCAAGGGCATCTCGGCCTTCATCGTCGAAAAGGGTTTCCCAGGCTTCAAGGTGGCGCAGAAACTCACCAAGATGGGCTTCCGCGGCAGCCAGACGGCCGAGTTGGTGTTCGACGACTGCCGCGTTCCGGCCGCCAACCTGGTGGGCGAGGAAGACCGGGGCGTGCAGGTGGTGATGAGCGGGCTGGATCTGGAGCGCGCGATGATCTCGCCGATCTGCCTGGGCATCTGCGAACGCGCTTTGCAGCTGTGCATCGACCATGCGCGCACCCGCCAGCAGTTCGGCAAGCCGATCGCCAACTTCCAGATGGTGCGCGCCAAGATCGCCGACATGTACGTGTGGACCGAATCGGTCCGGGTGATGACCTACCAGGCCCTGCGCGCGGCCAACGACCTCGAGATCGGTGGCGGCGGCCGGGGCGACATCCACATGATCACCGCCGCCTCGATCATGTTCGCGGCCGAGACGATGAACAAGGTGCTCAACGAGGCGGTGCAGATCCACGGCGGCACCGGCTACATCTGGGAGTCCGAAGTCAACCGCCTTTACCGCGCCAACAAGCTGCTGGAGATCGGCGCGGGCACGACCGAAGTGCGCAAGATCATCATCAGCGACGAGCTGCTGGGCAAGTGACGGACGTTGCGCCACAGCCGGGCCTGGCGCTGCAATGCGAGGGCATCGAGCGCTCGTTCGGCGGGCTGCGCGCGTTGAAGGGGGTGAGCCTTTCCATCCGCGAAGGCGAGATCTTCGGTCTGGTCGGTCCCAACGGCAGCGGCAAGACCACGATGGTCAATGTGATCACCGGCTTCTATCCACCGGATGCCGGCAGCGTGCGCCTGTTCGGCAAGGACATCACCCGGATGCAGCCGTACCGCATCGCCCAGCAGTCCCTGGCCCGCACCTTCCAGAACCTGGCGTTGTTTCGCGGCCTGAGCGTGCTCGACAACATCCTGCTGGGCCGGCACTGCCACATGCGGCCCGGCGCACTGCCTGCGCTGTTCTACTGGGTCTGGGCTGCGCGCGAGGAGGTCGAGCACCGCCGCGTGGTCGAGGAGATCATCGACTTCATGCAGCTGCAGGACATCCGCGACGAGCCTGTCGAGACCATCCCGCCAGGCCTGCAGAAGCGCGTGGAGCTGGCGCGCGCACTGGTGGCGCAGCCGCGGCTGCTGATCCTGGACGAGCCGATGGCCGGCATGAACCAGGAAGAGAAGGAGTACATCGCCCGTTTCATCCTCGACGCACGCGACGAGCGCGGCGTGTCGATCCTGCTGATCGAGCATCACATGGACGTGGTCACCGCGCTGTGCGACCGGGTGATGGTGCTCAGCTATGGTGAAGCCATTGCCGAGGGCGAGCCGCGCCAGGCGATCTCCGACCCGAAGGTGGTGGCCGCCTACCTGGGCCGTCACGCGATGACCCGGCACGGCGCCGCCGTGCCCGCGGACGCGGGGGGCGCCCCATGAGACCGCCGAGCGCGCTGGCACGCCCCGCGGCGCCCGGCCCGTCCATCGGTGCCGACCTGCCGTTGCCGGCGGACCTGTGCTGGCCAGGTCAGGAACAGGACCGGCCGGCGACGCTGATCGCAGCGCTGGCACGCAACGGCCTGCGGCATGCCGACGAAGTGGCGGTGCGCGAGCGCGATCACGGCATCTGGCAGGAACGAAGCTGGCGCAGCCTGTTGAGCGACGTGTTGGCGCTGGCCGCGGCGCTGGAGCGCCATGGCGTGGTCGCAGGCAGCGCCGTGACCTCGATCGGCGACAACCGCTATCGCGTCTATGCCAGCATGCTTGGCGCGATGGCCTTGCGCGCCTTCCCGGTGCCGGTGTTCCCGGACGTGCCGCCGGCCGAACTGGAGCACTACACGCGCCACGGCAAGCCCGACGTGGCCATTGCCGAGGACCAGGAGCAGGTGGACAAGCTGCTGGACCTTCGCGAGCGCATCGGCCGCCCGGCGCTGATCGTCTATGACGACGCACGCGGCCTGGCCGCCTACCAGGCGCCCGGCCTGCTGTCGCTGGACGAACTGCTGCGCGAGGGCCGCGAGCGCCTGGCGGCCGAGCCGGCGCTGGCGGCCGATCTGGTGGGCCGTGCGCAGCCTTCGGACCTGGCGGTGCTGCTGCATTCGTCCGGCACCACGGGCCAGCCCAAGGGCGTGCCGCTCACGCACGGCAACGTGGTCCAGGGCGTGACCAATGCGCTCGACGGTGGCTACTTCAGCGAGCGGGAGGAGCACTACGCATACCTGCCCACCGCCTGGGTCGGCGACTTCGTCTTCACGCTCGGCGCCGGGGTGCTGCTGCGCTTCGTGATCAACATCCCGGAGCGGCAGGAGACGGTGCTGCACGACCTGCGCGAGGTATCGCCGACCATGTACCTGGCCGCGCCGCGCGCCTGGGACAACATGCTCACCCGCATCCAGGTCGGCATCCAGGAATCCACGCCGCTGAAGCGCTGGTTGTTCGACTGGTTCATGCCGCGGGCCATCGCGCTGGAGCGGCGCAAGCTGGCCGGGCATGCGCCAAGTGCGGGTGAGCGCTTCACCCGCGCGCTGGCGGAACTGTTCGTCTGCGGTCCGCTGAAGGACTGGCTGGGACTGGCGCGCGCACAGCGCGCCTACACCGGCGGCGAGGCCATGGGCGAGGACACCTTCGTGTTTTTCCGTGCGCTGGGCATCAATCTGAAACAGTTCTACGGACAGACCGAGACCGCGGCGCTGACCACCGCACAGGACGATGCCAGCGTCAAGCTGCACACCGTGGGCCGGGCGATGCCTGGGGTGGAGCTGCGCATCGACGAGCGCGGCGAGATCCAGGTGCGCTCGGGTTCGGTCTTCGGCGGCTACTATGACGATGCCCAGTCCAGCGCGGCCGCGCTCAGCGACGGCTGGCTGCACACCGGCGATGCCGGCTATCTGGAAGACGACGGCAGCCTGGTGGTGCTGGGGCGGGTCAGCGAGGTGGTGCGCACCGCCGGCGGCGAGCGCTACGTGCCCAACTACATCGAGAACCGCATCAAGTTCAGCCCCTACGTGCGCAACGTCGCGGTCATCGGCGCCGACAGGCCCTACTTGGCGGCCATCGTCTGCATCGACCTGGAAGCGGTGGGCCACTGGGCCGAACAGCGCAGCCTGACCTACACCTCCTATGCCGAGCTGTCCCAGCGGCCCGAGGTGATCGCTCTGGTGGGCACCGTGCTCGCGCACGTCAACAGCCTGCTGAAACCCGAGCTTGCGGTGCGGCGCTTCGTCAACCTGCACAAGGATTTCGACCCTGACGACGGCGAGATCACCCGAACGCGCAAGCTGCGCCGCAATGTCATCGAGGACCGCTATGCGAAGCTGATCGACGCGCTCTATGGCGGCGTGACCAGCGTCGAGTTCGAGGCGGCGATCCTCTACGAAAGCGGCGAGACGGGCGTGCTCAAGCGCACGCTGACGGTGGTGGACACGGAGGCCTGATGGACTTCTACCTGATTGGCGAGCTTTCGATCAACGGCGCCCTGATCGGCTTGATGTACGCGTTGGTAGCGCTGGGCATCGTGCTGATCTACAAGGCCTCGCGCTATGCCAACCTGGCACAGGGTGCCTTCGCGATGGCCGGAGGTTATGCCTGCCTGATCCTCACGCAGACCGTCGGCATGCCGATCTGGGCCGCGATCCCGGTGTCGATCGCACTGCTGTTCCTGCTGGGCCTGGTGGTCGAGCGGCTGATGCTGCGTCGCATGATCGGCCAGCCGATCATCATGGTGATCATGCTGACGCTGGGCCTGGAAATCATGCTGCGCGGGCTGCTGCCGGGCTTCGGCGGATCGATGGCCCGTCGCCTGGACCTGGGCATACCGCAACAGCCGATCTTCCTCGGCGAAATTCTGGTCAACCGGGCCTACCTTTACAGCGGGTTGATTGCGCTGGCGCTGATCTCCGACGCGATCCTGTTCTTCAACTCCCGTGTCGGCGTATCGATGCGCGCGGTGTCGGACGCCCAGATCGCATCGTGGTCCGTGGGCATCCGCGTCGAACGCGTGATCGACGTGGCCTGGGGATTGGCCGGAGTCGCGGCCGCGGCGGCCTGCATCCTGTGGGGTTCCGTACAGGGGG
>JBEIHU010000002.1:0-59617 GCA_040381175.1 Burkholderiaceae bacterium | reverse complement strand
GCGGTGAGCGGTGCGGAGGGAGGGGCCACCGCGGCAGGCGGCTGCTCAGGCGTGCCGGCGGGCCAGAACGACTCCCACCATCCGTGGGGCAGCAGGAGCACCGCCGCGGCTGCCATCAGCACTGCCAGCGCCGCCCAGGCCAAAGGATGGCGCAGAGGGCTTAAGTCGCCCGGGTCGGCATGGCCCGGACGTTCGCGGAACGGGGCGTTCAGGCCGCCGGTGACGGCGGCCAGGCCATTGCCGCCCGCCAACGGCAGCTGTGCCAGCACCGGAGCTGCGTCGATCTTCAGTGCGCGGCAGACGGTCATGGCCAGCGCGCGGGTGAAGGTGACGTCGGGCAGCTCGTCGAAACGGTCGGCCTCCAGCGCCTCGAGCTTTCGCTGCGGAATCTTGATGGCCGCTGCCAGCGCCGCGATGTGCAGGCCCCGCCGCTCGCGCGCCACGCGCAGCTGTGCACCCGCGCTCGGCCCCGCAGCGGTGCCCGCCACGCCCTGGGCCTCATTCATCGAAGCGGCCCTGCTCGAAGGCAAGCGCCTCCGGCGATTGGGGGAAGCGCTTGCGCAGCTGATCGCCCAGACCCATGGCGACAGGACGATTGCCCAGCCTGTATTCGATGCGCGCACCCAACCATAGCGTCTGGGCATTGGACTGCTCGGCAGACTTGTTGACGCGGTCGATATAGAAGCGCGCGCGTTCGTACTCACCACGCCGATACAGCACTTCCGCCAAAGCGACCGCGCTCTGCGCGCTGCTAGGATCGATCTGGTATGAACGCATCAATGAGGCCTCGGCCTCCTGCAGCTGTCCGTCTCGCGACTGGCAGACTCCCATGGCCCGCAGCGTGCTCGCGGCGCCGCGGTAGTTCGGTTGCGCCAGCGCACGCTGGAACATCTCCACCGACTCCTTGTAGCGCTTGTTCTCGCACAGCACCCAGCCGTAGTTATTCATCGTGTCGGCGTCGCGCGGATTGATCTGCAGCGCCCGCTGGAAGCTGGCATCGGACTGCGCCGTGTTGCCGAGCGCGGCATAGATCAGGCCGCTGAGGTTGTACGCGGCGCCGTTGCGCGGATCTGCCTGAATAGCCAGCTTGACCTCGTCCAGCGCGGTGTTGAACTGCCCGCGGCTGAAGTACAGACTGGCCAGTTCGAGCCGGACGCCAGCACCGCGCTTGAGCGCCTCTGCATCCGGCGGCGACGGCACCGACCTGGCATCAGCCTTGGCCTCGGTGCGGGTGACGGTGCTGGTGCAGCCGTTCAGCACCGCCAGCGCGCAGGCCGCCAGCAGCCAAGCCCCTGAGGCGCCGGGACGGGTCATCCCAAGCTCCCAGCAGCCGCATGGATGCGGATGGGCTCGCGACGCATCCGCTGCCTCGCCTGCGTGCGGTCCTGGACTTCGCCGGCAAGCTGGCCGCAGGCGGCCGCAATGTCGTCGCCGCGGGTCTTGCGCACAGTGGTGACAACGCCTGACTCGCGCAACGTTTCGGCAAAGGCCGCGACACGCTGCGGCGTCGAGCGCACCAAGCCGGAGTCGGGAAAGGGATTGAAAGGTATCAGGTTCAGCTTGCAGCGCAGCGCCGGCACGTCGCCTTCCAGTCCGCGCACCAGGCGCACGAGTTGCCGCGCCAGTTCGGGCGTGTCGTTCACCTCGTGCAACATGCAGTACTCCAGCGTGATGAAGTCGCGCGGCGCCGCCTCCAGGTAGCGCGTGCAGGCCTGCAGCAGCTCGGCCAGCGGGTACTTGCGGTTCAGCGGCACCAGTTCGTTGCGCAGTGCGTCGTTCGGCGCATGCAGCGACACCGCCAGCGCCACCGGGCAATCGTCGCGCAGCCGGTCGATCATCGGCACCACGCCCGAGGTCGACACGGTGACCCGGCGTCGCGACAGGCCATAGGCATTGTCGTCGAGCATGACGCGCAACGCCGGCAGCAACGCCGCGTAGTTCTGCAGCGGCTCGCCCATGCCCATCATCACCACGTTGCTGATCGCGCGCTCGCCGTCGGGCAGCTGCAGCCGCTCGCGCAGGCGCCGCTCGGCGAACCACAGCTGGCCGGTGATCTCGGCCGTGCTCAGGTTGCGACTGAAACCCTGGTGACCGGTGGAACAGAAGCGGCAGCCCACCGCGCAACCGGCCTGGGAGGACACGCACAAGGTGCCGCGGTCGTGCTCGGGGATGAACACCGTCTCGACCGCATTGCCCTGGCCGACATCGAACAGCCACTTCAGGGTGCCGTCGGCCGAGGACTGCTCGCTGATCAAGGCAGGCGCCTGCGCCACGGCCGCGCCCGCCAGTTTGTCGCGCAGCGAGCGCGCCAGATCGGACATGCGCGAGAAATCCGCCTCGCCCTTCTGGTGCAGCCAGCGGAACAGCTGCTGCGCGCGAAAGCGCTTCTCCCCGAGGCCGTCACAGTAGGCGGCCAGGCCGTCGAGATCGAAATCGAGAAGGTTGACCGCGCCCATGCGCTGCTGCGAACTGCCGCCGGAAGGCCCGTCAGCGGCTGTAGATTCTCATGCCAGGGAAGAAGAAGGCGATCTCCACGGCGGCCGTCTCGGCCGCGTCGGAGCCATGCACCGCGTTGGCATCGATGCTGTCGGCGAAGTCGGCGCGGATCGTCCCCTTCTCGGCCTTCTTCGGGTCGGTGGCGCCCATCAGCTCCCGGTTGCGCGCAATTGCGCCCTCGCCTTCCAGCACCTGGATCATCACCGGGCCGGAGATCATGAAATTGACCAGGTCGTTGAAGAAGGGCCGCGCCTTGTGCACCGCATAGAAGGCCTCGGCCTCGGCGCGAGACAGATGCGCCATGCGCGCAGCGGCGATCTTCAGACCGGCGGATTCGAAGCGGGCGTAGATCTGGCCGATCACGTTCTTTGCCACGGCGTCGGGCTTGATGATCGACAAGGTACGTTCGGTGGCCATGAAAATCTCTCCTGAATCAAGGACTTGGCAAAGCTTTGTATTTTAACCCGGCAAGGTGACGCGACGCCCTATCGGCCACGGCCTCCGCCGCTGCGCCCGCCGGGCTTGCCGCGGCCCGTCCGTTCGCCGCGGCCTGCGGCCGACTTGCGCGTGAAGGCATCGGCCCCGATGTAACCTACCGCGGTCTGCATCGGGTCGGGCTGGCGCGCAGCGGTCGGCTTCTTCTTGCCGCCGCTACCACCACCGCCGCCTCGGCCCAGGCTCAACCCCGAGCCCTTCTGCATGAATCGCTTGTCGTAGGTCTGCTGCAGCGGGTTGGGGATGGGGCCGTCCTCGCTGATCTCGACACGGCGCGCGCGCTCTTGCTGGATTGCGCGCTTGTCGAAGGTTTGCTGCAGCGGGTTGGGGATCGGTCCGTCCTCGCTGATCTCGACGCGGCGCGCGCGCTCCTGCTGGATGGCGCGCTTGTCGAAGTTCTGTTGCAACGGGTTGGGGATCGGTCCGCCTTCGCCGCGCTCGGCACGCTCGGGCCGCGGGCCGCGTTCGAAGGGCAAGCCGGCATCGATGCGCGGCGGCCGGTCACCAGCTTCGCGACGGCGGTCGCTGCGGCCCTTGCGGCCGCCCCGCCGGCCGCGCCGCTCGCCGTCGGCACGAGGCTGCGCAGGTGAGGCTTCAGCGGCCTCACCCTGGGGCTCCGGCGGCCGCGGGCCGGGACGGGCCATGCGGCGCAGCGTCCAGACATCGACCTCGTCCAGGTCGACCCACAGGCCGCGGCGCAAGCCGCGCGGTAGCACCACCGAGCCGTAGCGCACGCGGATCAGCCGGCTGACCGCGTGGCCTACAGCTTCGAACAGCCGGCGCACCTCGCGGTTGCGGCCCTCGGTGATGACCACCCGGTACCACCGGTTCGCGCCCTCGCCGCCGCCGTCCTCGATGCTCTTGAAGGCACAGGTCTGGCCGTCGATTTCGACGCCTTGAAGCAGCCGCTCGCGTTCGGCCTCGTCGACCACGCCGAGCACGCGCACCGCATACTCGCGCTCGACTCCAAAACGCGGGTGCATCAGCTGGTTGGCCAGTTCGCCCGAGTTGGTGAACAGCAGCAGCCCCTCCGTATTGATGTCCAGCCGCCCGACCGACTGCCACTTGCCTTGCGGCAGCCGCGGCAGGCGGCGAAACACCGTGGGCCGATGCTGCGGGTCGTCATGGGTGACCACCTCGCCAGCCGGCTTGTGATAGGCCAGCACCCGCGGCGGCGGCGGCGCAATGCGTGCCTTGACCAGCTTGCCGTCGATGCGCAACTTGTCGCCATAAGATATGCGCTGTCCGACATGGGCCGGCTCGCCGTTGACGGTGATGCGGCCTTCGGTGATCAGCTGTTCCATATCGCGGCGCGAGCCGATGCCGGCTTGCGCCAGCACCTTTTGCAGCTTGGGCGCATCGGGTTCCGGCGCCAGGACGCGCTTCGGCGGCAGCAGCGGCAGGACCTCGCCGTCGGCCGGTGGGGTCTCGACGTCGTACGCCCCGGACAAGACGTTGGCGAATACCTCGCCGACCTCGGGCTGCGGCAGGTGCATGCGCGGCTCGGGCGCTGCGGCGGCCGCGTCGCCCGGGGCGTCCTTGTCTTCGGCGGCGGCCATGCCCGGCGGCATGCCCGTGCCTGCCGGCTCTCGGCCGGCGTCGCCGCCTCGCCGGCCGCGCCGACGGTTTCGATTGCGCCGACCTCCTTCGCGGGTCGGGGCGGCGCCCAACTCGGCTTCGGCCGGCCGATCACCTGCAGCTGTGCCGTCCTGGCCGGGCGCGTCGGGTTGCGGCAGGGTTTCGCTTCCGGCCCAGGCCGGCTCGGCACCAGGCTCGCTGGCCACTGCTGCCGGCCAATCGGCAGGCGCTGCTGCCGCCGCCGCATCGGCTGCGGCCGTCGCGGGCTTCTTGCGGGGCGCCCGACCTCGTTTCTCGACCGCGGCCGTCATCTCCTGCGCTGCAGCCTCGTCCGCTGCAGGACCGTTGGTCGTGTCGACCGGCGGCGCAACCGCGCCAGGCAAATCGGGATCTTGTGGATTCATGCGTTCGCGGACTGGGTGTCGGGTGTCGGCTCGATGGAAGCTGGGGCGTTGGCACGCAGTTCGGCAGAGCGCGCCGCGGGAGCGGTCTCGAGCTCGTCGGCGCTGACCGGCACGTCCAGCAGCGAAGGCTGTTGCGCCGTCAAGCCGCCGGCGTCGACGCCCATCACCGTGGGCAACTGGTCCAGGCTGCCCAAGCCCAGATCGTCGAGAAAATGCCGCGTCGTGGCATACAGCGCAGGGCGACCCGCGGTCTCGCGGTAACCGATGGTCTCGATCCAACCCCGGTCTTCCAGAGCCTTGATGATCTGCGTGCTAACGCCGACACCGCGGATGTCTTCGATATCGCCGCGCGTCACCGGCTGGCGGTAGGCAATGATGGCCAGGGTCTCCATCGCTGCACGCGAATAGCGGGGCGGCTTTTCCGGATTCAGCCGTTCGAGATACTCGCGCATCTCGGGACGGCTCTGGAAGCGCCAGCCCGAAGCCAGCGTAACCAGCTCACAGCCTCGACCCTGCCAGTCGGCAGCCAGCTCATCGAGCAGGCTGCGCAGCGTGTCGGGGCCGACCTGCTCGTCAAGAAGCGCCTGCAGTTCGCGCAGAGGTAGCGGTGCCTGGGCACAGATCAGCGCGGCTTCGAGGACGCGTTTCGCATCCTGTGTATTCATCGACAACGTGCCTGTGGTTGGATCGAGGCCCGAAGGCCGTGGGTTCACCCGGGATGGTCGGCGCAATGGGCACCGGCGGTGGTTCGAAGCTCACGTCTGCAGGGTCGCCCTGCGATCGGCCTGCCCTCGGGCTGCTCGATACTCGAAAGCCAAGCGCCTTGGTGGCGCATTGACGGCGGAGTTGGCGGCCCGACAGCTGCTTGTCAGGTTTGCTCCGCTGCGCCAATTCGACCGTATTGTATCGCCGCCGCCAGACCTGCCGCTTTAACCGCCCGTGACACGTGCCCACGCGTTGGCAAAGTCAGCTGGCGGCTCGCGCTCGAAGTCGAGCCAGCTTCCGGCAACCGGGTGCTGCAGCCGCAAGCGCATGGCATGCAAGGCCTGGCGCAGCATGCCCAGCGCCGGCGCGCCGCCATACAGGGCGTCGGACACCAGCGGGTGGCCCAGCCAGGCCAGGTGCACTCGGATCTGGTGGGTGCGCCCAGTGTGCAGCTTGACGGCCAGCGCGCTGAAGCCCTCGTTCCGGGCAACGCAGTGCAGGTCACTGCGCGCCGCCTTGCCGGTGGCAAGCACCGCCATGCGCACGCGTGACAGCGGATCGCGGCCGATGGCCGCCTCCACGGTCTTGTGGTCCCAGGCTGCACGGCCATGAGCCAGCGCCAGATAGTGGCGATGCACCTCGCGCGCCGCGATGGCGCGCGACAGCGCGGTCACCGCCAGCAGGGTCTTGCCGGCCACCATCAAGCCGGAGGTGTCCTTGTCGAGCCGGTGCACGATACCAGCACGCGGCAGCACGACCGCGCCAGCATGGTGCGCCAGCAGGCCGTTCAACAGGGTTCCGGACCAGTTGCCGGGCGCCGGGTGCACCACCAGGCCCGCGGGCTTGTTCAACACGAGCAGGTGCTCGTCTTCGAAGACGATGTCCAGCCGTATCGGCTGCGGCCTGAAGGCGAGGCTCTCGTCGGTGGGCACCAGCTCGAGTTGCAGCCGCTGGCCGGCGCGCAGCTTGCGCGCCACGACCTCGGCCACGCGGCCGTCGACCCGCACATGGCCACGCTCTACCAGCGACTGCAGGTGGTTACGCGAAAACTCCGGCGCCAGCCCGACCAGCGCCTTGTCGAGACGCTGGCCATGCAGCGCCGCATCGACGATGAGCTCGCGCAGTTCGAAGGCCGCCGCCGCGTCGGCGCCGTCGGCCGGCTCATCGACGCCTTCAGCCAGCGCCGCCCAGGGGCGATCCCTATAATCCCAGCCCAGTTCATCCGCTGTCGAATCGGGCGCTGCTGCTGCCACCATGTCAATGACGGTCTTTCATGTAGCGCGTTCGTCCGCGGCGCTGCTCCTCGTGCTGGGCCTGACCTTCGCGGGTTGCAGTTCCAAGCCGCAGCAGCCACCTGGTGCCCCTGGCAGAGCTTCGGGCCTGCCTGAAGGGGTCGAGCGATTGTATGCAGATGCCAAGTCCGACATGGCTTCGGGCGCCTGGGACAGCGCCGTCAAGACGCTCGAGCGCGTCGAGGGCCGCGCTGCCGGCACGCTGCTGGCGCAGCAGGCGCAACTGGACTTGGCCTATGTCTACTGGCGCAGCGGCGAGCGTGCGCAGGCACTGGCGACGGTCGAGCGCTTCATCAAGCTCAACCCATCCAGCCCTGCGCTCGACTATGCGCTGTACCTGCGCGGCGTGATCAATTTCAATGACGACATTGGCGTCATGGGCAGCCTGGCCGGCCAGGACCTGTCCGAACGCGACCCGCGGGCTTCGCGCGATTCCTACCTGGCTTTCAAGCAACTGGTCGATCAGTTCCCGGACTCGGCCTACGCCGAGGATGCGCGCGTGCGCATGGATTACATCGTCAACACGCTGGCCGAATACGAGCTGCATGTTGCGCGCTACTACTTCCGCCGCGGCGCCTATGTCGCTGCCGTCAACCGCGCGCAGCAGGTGGTGGTGGAGTTCCAGGGCACGCCGGCCACCGAGGAAGCTCTACATATCATAGTCCAGGGCTATGACCAGCTTGGCCTGCAGACCTTGCGCGACGATGCCAATCGCATCTTCCAGAAGAACTTCCCCGAGAGCACCTTCCCCAGCCAGGGCCTGCGCAGGCCGGGCAAGGCCTGGTGGCACTTCTGGAACTGAACGCGGCCTGCACGGGGCGTGGCCAGCCACCGCGGGCCCTTCAATGCTCGGCCGCCAACCGGGCCAGCCAGGCGAAGGCCTCGTCCTCGCCGGAGAGCTCGCCCATCGGCGGCAGAGCGGCTCGCAGGCGCAAGCCATAGTTCATCTGGCGCAACCTGGGGTCGCAGACGACCAGCAGGCCGCGGTCGGTCTCACTTCGAATGAGCCGCCCAGCGCCCTGCTTCAGCGACACCGCCGCCTCGGCCACGAAGTACTCTCCGAAGGCATTGCCGCCCCGCGCCTCGATCTTCTTCACCCTGGCCTGCACCAGCGGGTCGTTCGGCGGGGGAAAAGGCAGTTTGTCGATCAACACGCACTGCAGCGCGTCTCCCGGCACGTCGATGCCCTCCCAGAAGCTCTGGGATCCGATGAGCACGCAGTCGCGCCCGCTGGCGAAACGCTGCAAAAGCGCGCGCTTGGGCTGGCTGCCCTGCACCAGTACCTCCATGGCCACGGCCTCGCGGGCCAGTGCCTGGCGCAACGCCTCCGCGATCAGCGGCAACACCCGCAAGGTGGTCGTGAGCACAAAGGTGCGCCCGCTTAGCAACTGCGCGCAGCGCGCGGCCAATGCGCCAACCGCCATCGGATGGGAACTGTCGTTCGGCTTCGGCAAGCCCGCAGGCACCCACAAGCGCGCGTTGCGCGCGTAGTCGAAAGGACTGCCCACGCGCAGCGTCACCGCGTCCTCCAATCCGGTGGCTGCGGTGAACCAGCTGAGCTTGTCGTCGTCGCCAAGGGTCGCCGAGGTGAAAACCCAGGCCTTGGGCGCGGCGCGGCGCTGCTCGGTCAGCATCTCGCGGATGTCCAGCGGCGATTCGACCAGCCGCGCCTGCTGCGGCGACAGGTCGATCCAGCGCACCTTGTCGGCGCCCGCCGGCTGGACAAAAAGCGCCGCCATCTGTGTCACCGCCTGCGCCCGCTGCTCCAGCTTGTCGAAGTCCGGGCCGATGGCTCCGAGTTCGCGCAGCGATTCGGCCACCGCTCCGGCGGCGTCGGCCACGGCCTGCAGGCCTCCCGCCCAGCCTGCGCCGCGCGCACGATCTTCCCAGCGCAGCTTGAGCACCCCGCGCAGCTCTCGCAGCGGGCCGGCACACAGCAAGCGCAGCTGACGCGCAGCCTGTTCCAGCGTGCCGGCCAGCAGGTTCCAGTCGCGCAGTCCGCGGGCCTGCTGCACTCCGGTGGCCAGCAGGTCGCGCGCGAAGTCGATGAGCTGCGCCGTACCGAGCGTGACCCCCAGGAATTGAACGCCGGCTTCGACCAGCTGGTGCGCCTCGTCGAACACCGCAACGTCCACGGTCGGCAACAGCTCGGCCACGCCGCTGTCGCGCAAGGCCATGTCGGCAAAGAACAGATGGTGGTTCACGACCACCACGTCGGCGGCCATGGCCTCGCGCCTTGCCTGCATCACGTGGCAGGACTTGAACTGCGGGCATTCACTGCCAAGGCAGTTGTCGCGTGTCGAGCTGACCAGCGGGATGACCGGGGAGCGATCGTCCAGGCCCTCGATTTCGGCCAGGTCGCCGCTGCGCGTGCCCTGCGCCCAGGCCTCGACACGCGCCAGCATGCGCAGCGCCCAGCGGTCTTGCAGGTCGAGGCCATGCCTCGCCGCCTGCAAGCGCTGCAGGCACAGGTAGCTCGAGCGGCCCTTCAGCAAAGCCAGCGTGACCGGCAAGCCGAGCGCTTCGCACAGCCACGGCAGGTCGCGCAGGAACAGCTGGTCCTGCAGGCTCTTCGTCGCGGTGCTGACAAGCGCACGGCGGCCCGACAAGAGCATCGGCACCAGGTAGGCGAAGGTCTTGCCAACGCCAGTCCCAGCCTCGGCTACCAGCGCATGACGCTGCTCGATGGCCAGCGCCACCTGCTCGGCCAGCTGCTGCTGCACCTCGCGCTGAGCGAGCGTTGGATCGTGGCATAGCAGGTCGCCTTGGCTCGAGAAGGCGAGTGCGACGTCCCGCGCAAGTCGGCCCCGCATCCCGGCGGACACACCCGCCCCAGTGGCGGTCGCTGCGCTCAAGCTGGCTTCGGAGGGTCGAGCTCCAGTTCCAGCCGCGAGATCCGGTCGCGCAGCAGCAAGCGCCGCTTCTTGAGGCGCCGCAGGGCCAGGTCATCGGGCGGCAGGCTCAAGGCCATGCGATCGACCATGTCGTCCATGTCCGCATGTTCGATGCGAAGTTCGATCAATTGCCGCTGGACAGAGTGCAAGTTGTCATTGATTTGCAGACTTTGCGCCATAGTGGTGAGTTTATATTTCTGCAGATGAGCGCACCAGAGCAGGCATTCCGTATTTCGGCGGCTACCGGCATGCACCGGGGCGACCGTGCCTATCAGCAGGACCAGGTCGAACTCATGGCACACGCCAGGGTGCCGGGTTGCGCGCTTGGCATCGTGGCCGACGGCATGGGCGGCAAGAGCGGAGGGCGCAAGGCGGCCGATCAGGTGATGCTGACCGCGCGCCAGATCTTCGAGCGCTACGTGCCGTCGAAGGACGATGGCGGCGCGACGCTGCGCCAGGTGATGATGGAATCCCACCTGATGATCAAGCTGACGGCGATCACCTCCGAAGAGGAGCCGCACAGCACTCTGGCGGCCTTCCTGGTGGACCCGACGCTGGAATGTGTCATCGCGCATGCCGGAGATTCGCGCGTTTATCACTTCCGCGGGCCCGAGCTGGTGTCTCGCACCAGCGACCATTCCTTCGTGCAGCGCCTGATCGACGAGGGCCGGCTGACCGAAGAGGAGGCGCTGACGCATCCGCAGGGTAACCTGCTCACCGGATGCCTGGGCACGCACCAGGACCCCCCGATCTCGCTGTCGCACATCGCGCGCCTCGAGTTCGGGGATTCGTTGCTGGCCTGCAGCGACGGGCTGTGGCACTACTTCACGCCGAAGGAGCTGGGCGCGATCCTGCATGCGCTGCCGCCACGAGAAGCCAGCGAGATGATGGTCAACAAGGCCCGGCAACGCGCCCGCGGCGGCGGCGACAATCTGTCCCTGGCCATCCTGCGCATCGACCCGCTGGCCTGATGCGCAATGGCCTTCAACCACCTTGAGGCGATCCCAGCTTGCGGCGAAACGCTGCGTTTGCGATGGGCGTTTGTCGTTCGTTGGCCCCGCCGTGCCGCATCGCCCGCGGTAGCGGGCTGGCCTCACCCGCGCACTGCAGCAACCTATCTCTGTGTGCCGAGTTGAACCACGGCACGCGGCGCTGAAGCGTCGGACTCGTCGCAGCACACCCTGCCGAGTACCGGCTTCGCGACAATGCTCACGGTGTTCGCTGGCGAACAGCCCCTGCGCGATGCGCTGAGCAGGCAAGAAGACAGCCTGTCGCGAGGGTCGGCAATGCGCCGGCAGTCGCCTGCCTCTCTATCCCGGATGGCAAGCCTGCAGGAGGCGGCTCAGCGCCCAGGTGCGCTCGCGATCGCCGCCACGCTGGCTGCCGAGGGCACCGGCAGAGGCGTCGACTGTTTGCCCCGCGCCGCCCGTTCCGCGTTGCGTTGCTCCACTTCCTGCCGCCGGGTGGCGGCCTCGCTGGCGCGGCGCTGCTGCGCCACGACCCGCGCCGCAGCCTCGGCCGCATCGTCAGCAGTCTTGGACAGACGCCGAGAGCGTTCGCCGTTCGCCGAGCCAGGGGCTGCAGACGCCGCGGCCTGAGGCGCCGATGACGCGCGAGGCACCGGCACGGGCCTGGCCAGCGCTTCGGCCCGCTTGGCGGCAAGGCGGTGCTCGTTCTCCTCGGCTTCGGCCTTGCGTCGCGCCTCGTCAAGCGTCAGTTCGCGCTGGCGCAGCACCGCCAGTGCTTCACGCCGCTGCGCCTGCGCCTGCGCCACGCAGCCAGAGACGGCAAAGCGGCGCTGGCATTCGGCTTCCGACTGGATGTACCTCGATTCGACCGCCGCGCGCTCGCGCTGGATCTGTTCGCGCTCGACCGGCGCCGCGGCAGGCTCCGCAGCCTGCGAGGCAAAGCCCAGCGCCAGCACCAAGCCGAGACCCGCGGTCCTGACGGGCCGGGATGGCCTCATGTCAACGCGGTATCGACATTGCGCCGCGTCTGCGACAGGTAGGCCGCGGTCTGCATCTCCTGCAGGCGCGAAGCCGTTCTTGGAAACTCGTGGCAAAGTGGTCCTTCGGTGTAAAGAGACTCCGGTTCGACCTCGGCGGAGAGGATCAGTTTCACCCGCCGGTCGTAGAGCACGTCGACCAGCCAGGTGAAGCGCCTGGCCTCGCTGGCCAGCCGAGGCGACATTGCCGGTACGCCGGACAGCAGCAAGGTGTGGAATCGAGAGGCCAGCTCGAGGTAGTCGTTCTGCGATCGCGGCCCGCCGCAAAGCTGGTCGAAGTCGAACCAGACGACGCCGCCTGCGCGGCGCCGCGCGCGCAGCTCGCGGTGCTCTATGCGCAGCAGCGGGTTCTCGTCGGCGGCCTCGGCCAACTGCTCGAAGGCCGCCTGCATCTGCACGCCGGCACGGGCATCCAAAGGCGTGTGGTAGACCTTGACCTGGCCCAGCGCCAGCTGTCGGTAGTCGGTGCCGGCGTCGACGTTCATCACCTCGAGGTGCTGCTTCAGCAGTTCGATGGCCGGCAGGATGCGGTCGCGATGCAGGCCATTGGGGTACAGCCCGTCGGGATGGAAGTTGGAGGTGGTGACGATGCTGACCCGGTTGGCGAACATCGATTCCAGCAGCCGGTGCAGGATCATGGCGTCGGTCACGTCGGCGATATGGAACTCGTCGAAACAGATCAGCCGGAACCGCCGCGCGATGCGCCGGCCCAGTTCCTCAAGCGGGTTGGCCGTGCCGCGCAGTTCGTGCAGCTCGCGATGCACCTCGCGCATGAATTCGTGAAAATGCAGCCGTGTCTTGCGCTTCAGCGGCACCGACTGGTAGAAGCAATCCATCAGGAAGCTCTTGCCACGGCCGACCCCGCCGTACATGTAGACGCCGCGCGGAATCGGCGGCCGGTTGATCATCTTCGCCAGCGCGTTGCCGCGGCGGCGCAGGTAGGACAACCAGTCGTTCTCGCAGCGTTCGAGCGCGTCGATAGCACGCAGCTGGGCTGCGTCGGCGCTGTAGCCGCGCTCCTTCAGCGTGCGTTCGTACAGCTCGCGGACGGTCATCCGGGCATCAGAAGTTCAGCGTGCGCCGGTCCACGGCCAGCGCCGCTTCCTTGGTGGCCTCGCTCAAGGACGGGTGCGCATGACAGATGCGCGCGATGTCCTCGCTGCTGGCCTTGAATTCCATCGCCACCACCGCCTCGGCGATCAGCTCGCTGGCCATCGGGCCGATGATATGCACGCCCAGGATCTCGTCGGTGGCGGCATCGGCCAGCATCTTCACCATGCCGGTGGTGTCGCCCAGCGCCCGCGCACGCCCGTTGGCCATGAACGGGAAGCTGCCGGCCTTGTAGGCGCGGCCCGCAGCCTTGAGCTGCTGCTCGGTCTGACCGACCCAGGCGATCTCCGGGCTGGTGTAGATGACCCACGGGATGGTGTTGAAGTTGACATGCCCGTGTTGGCCGGCAATGCGCTCGGCCACCGCGACGCCCTCTTCCTCCGCCTTGTGCGCCAGCATCGGGCCGCGCACCACGTCACCCACCGCCCACACGCCCGGCAGGTTGCTGCGGCAGTCGTCGTCGACCACGATGAAACCACGCTCGTCGAGCTTCAAGCCCACGCCCTCGGCATTCAGGCCGGTGGTGTTGGGCACCCGGCCAATGGAGACGATCAGCCGCTCGCAGTCCAGCCTCTGAGCCGCGCCGGCAGCGTCGGTGTAAGCCACGCTGATGCCCTTCTTCCCGGCGTTGACCTCGTCGATCTTCACACCCAGCTGGATTTTCAGGCCCTGCTTGGTGAAGACCTTGTGCGCCTCCTTGGCGATCTGCTCGTCCACCGCACCCAGGAAGACCGGCAGCGCTTCGAGCACGGTGACCTGTGCTCCCAGCCGGCGCCACACCGAACCCATCTCCAGGCCAATGACACCCGAGCCGATGACACCCAGCGTCTTCGGCACCCCGCCGATGCGCAGTGCGCCGTCGTTGGACAGGATGCGCTCCTCGTCGAAGGCCGCGCCCGGCAGCGTGCGGGCGTTGGAGCCCGTGGCCACGATCACCTGCCGGGCCAGCAGCGTCTCGGGTTTGTCGCCGCCCACCGCAATCTCGTAGCCGCCGTCCGCCGCCTTGACGAAGGAGCCGCGGCCGTGGAAGAAGCTGACCTTGTTCTTCTTGAACAGGTACAGGATGCCGTCGTTGTTCTGCTTGACCACCAGGTCCTTGCGGGCCAGCATCTTCGGCACGTCGATGCTCAGGTTGTCCAGGCCGATGCCGTGATCTGCAAAGGCATGGCCGGCATGCTCGAAATGCTCGCTGCTCTGCAACAGCGCCTTGCTGGGAATGCAGCCGACGTTGGTGCAGGTGCCGCCGGGCGCCGGGCCGCCCTTGCCGTTCTTCCACTCGTCGATGCAGGCGGTGTTCAGGCCGAGTTGGGCCGCGCGGATGGCAGCGATGTAGCCGCCGGGGCCGCCGCCAATGACGACGACATCGAAGTTCTTGGACATGGTCTTTCCAGGGTGAGGCCGCTCACTCGAGCGGCACGAAGATCCACAGCAGCAGATACACCACCAGGCCGGTGCCGCCCAACATGAAGAGCAGCGCGAACATCAGGCGCCAGATCCACGGCTCGATGCCGCTGGCCTGGCCGATGCCGGCGCAGACGCCACCGAGCCACTTGTCGCTGCGGCTGCGGCGCAGCCGGCTGATGGCGGCCGCCGGCGCCGACGCGGCGGCCTGGCTATCGAGCAGCCGTGCCTTGGCACGCTGGAACTCGTCCTCCGAGAGCGTGCCGCGGGCACGCATCTCCTCCAGGCGGGCAAGCTCGTCGACCAGGCTCATGGAGGTCTCCCGGCGAAGTTGGGGTGTCAGATGTCGAACAGCAGGCGGGCCGGGTCTTCCAGCGCCTCCTTCATCGTCACCAGACCGAGCACGGCCTCGGGCCCGTCGATGATGCGGTGGTCGTAGCTCATCGCCAGGTAGTTCACAGGCCGGATCACGATCTGGCCATTCTCGACCACGGCACGGTCCTTGGTGGCATGCACGCCAAGGATGGCGCTCTGCGGCGGGTTGATGATCGGCGTGCTCAGCATCGAACCGAAGACACCGCCGTTGCTGATCGAGAAGGTGCCGCCGGTGAGCTCGTCGATCGACAGCTTGCCGTCTCGGGCCTTGCTGCCGAACTCGGCGATCTTCTTCTCGATGTCGGCAAAGCTCATCTGGTCGGCATCGCGCAGGATCGGCACCACCAGGCCGCGCGGCGAACCCACCGCGATGCCGATGTCGAAATATCCGTGGTAGACGATGTCGGTGCCGTCGACGCTGGCATTGAGCAGCGGGAACTTCTTCAAGGCGGCCACCGCGGCCTTGACGAAGAAGCTCATGAAGCCGATCTTGACGCCGTGCTCCTTCTCGAAGCGCTCCTGGAAGCGCTTGCGCATGTCCATCACCGGGGCCATGTTCACCTCGTTGAAGGTGGTCAGGATGGCATTGGTGGACTGCGACTGCAGCAGCCGCTCGGCCACGCGGGCACGCAGCCGCGACATCGGCACGCGCTGTTCGGGCCGGTCGCCCAACATCGCCACGGCCGGCGCGGACACCGGCGGCAGCGGCAAGGCCCGCGGCGGCGCGGCCGGTGCCGCCGCAGGTGCGGCTTTGGGTGCGGCCAACGCGCCGAGCACATCGCCCTTGGTGACGCGGCCATCGCGGCCGCTGCCCGCGACATCGGCCGCCGCCATGTTGTTCTCGGCCAGCAGCTTGGCGGCAGCCGGCATGGCCACGTCGCCCTTGCCCGGCGCAGCAGCTGCCGCCATCGCGGCAGGAGCCGGCGCGACTGCAGCGGGGGGGGCGGCGGCACCGGCCTTGGCTTCGGTGTCGATGCGCGCAATCACCTGCTCGGCGACAACGGTGGCGCCATCGGCGGCCAAATGCTCGGTCAGCACGCCGCCGGCGGGCGCGGGCACTTCGAGTACGACCTTGTCGGTCTCGATCTCGATCAAGATCTCGTCCATCAGGACGGTTTCGCCGGCCTTCTTCTTCCACTGCAGCAAGGTGGCTTCGGCCACGGATTCGGACAGCTGCGGTACCTTGACTTCAACGATTGACATGACGATCTCGTGTGTTTGAACTTGTTTGCGCAAGCGTGCCGGCACGACGAGCGCGCGGCCGAAGCGAGCGGGACAGCGCCGACGCGGCGGCGCCAGCAGCCGGCCTACTTGGAAAGCACGAAGCCCTTGAGCTTGCCGAAGGCCTGGTCGAGCAACGCCTTCTGCTGCTCCTGGTGCAAGTGGGCATAGCCCACTGCGGGCGAGGCAGAGGCCGGACGACCGGCATAGGCGAGCTTCTGCCCGTCGAGCATGTTCTCGTGCACATAGTGCTGCACGTAGAACCAGGCGCCCTGGTTCTGCGGCTCGTCCTGGCACCAGATCACCTCTGTAGCGTTGGGATAGCGCTTGAGCTCGGCGCCGAAGGCCTTGTGCGGGAACGGGTACAGCTGCTCGACGCGCACGATGGCGACGTCCCAGGCCTTCTTCTCGTCGCGGCGTCGGATCAGGTCGTAGGCCACCTTGCCCGAGCAGGCGATGACGCGCTTGACCTTGTCGGGCTCGACTTCGCTGCGGCTGGTGCCGATGACGGTGCGGAAATCACCCTTGGTGAATTCCGACAATGGCGAGGTGGCATCCTTGGCGCGCAGCAGCGACTTCGGCGTCAGGATGATCAGCGGCTTGCGGAACTGCCGCACCATCTGCCGGCGCAGCAGGTGGAAGATCTGGCTGGCCGAGGTCGGCTGTACCACCTGCATGTTGTTGTCGGCCGCCAGCTGCATGAAGCGCTCCAGGCGCGCCGAAGAGTGCTCCGGCCCCTGCCCTTCGTAGCCGTGCGGCAGCATCAGCGTCAAGCCGTTGACGCGGCCCCACTTGACCTCGCCCGAGGCGATGAACTGGTCGATGACCACCTGCGCGCCGTTCACGAAATCGCCGAACTGCGCCTCCCAGATGACCAGCGTGTTCGGCTCGGCCGAGGCGTAGCCGTACTCAAAGGCCAGCACTGCTTCTTCGGACAGCAGCGAGTCGATAACGACGAACGGGGCCTGGTTGTCGGCCACGTTCTGCAGCGGCACGTAGGTACCGGTGTCCCACTTCTCGCGATTCTGGTCGTGCAGCACCGCATGCCTGTGGGTGAAGGTGCCGCGGCCGCAGTCCTCGCCGGACAGGCGCACCGCGTAACCGCTCGCCACCAGCGAGGCGAAGGCCAGGTGCTCGCCCATGCCCCAGTCGACGTTGACCTCGCCGCGGCCCATCGCCGCGCGGTCGGCCAGCACCTTTTCGACCAGCGGGTGCACCTTGAAGTTGCCCGGCACGGTCGTGATGCGCTCAGCCAGGCGCCTGATCTCGGCCAGCGGCAGCGCCGTGTCGGCCGAATCAGTCCACTTGCGGTTGAGGAAAGGCGCCCAGTCGACCGCGTACTTGCTCTTGAAGTTGGTCAGCACCGGATCGGCGGTATGCCGGCCTTCGTCGAAGGCCGCTCGCAACTCCTTCACCATGCGGTCCGGCCCGTCCTCGGGCAGCACGCCCTGGGCGATCAGCTTCTCGCCGTAGAGCTTGCGCGTGCCCGGGTGCTGGCCGATCTTCTTGTACATCAGCGGCTGGGTCAGGCTCGGGGTGTCCTGCTCGTTGTGGCCCAGCTTGCGGAAGCAGACGATGTCGACCACCACGTCCTTGTTGAACAGCTGCCGGTAGTCCAACGCCAGCTGCGTGCACAGCACCACCGCCTCGGGATCGTCGCCGTTGACGTGCAGCACGGGCGCTTCGATCATCTTGACGACGTCGGTGCAATACAGGGTGGAGCGGCTGTCGCGCGGATCGCTGGTGGTGAAGCCGATTTGGTTGTTGATGACGATGTGCACCGTGCCGCCGGTGTAGTAGCCGCGCGTCTGCGCCAGCGCCAGCGTCTCCATCACGACGCCCTGGCCGGCGAACGCAGCGTCGCCGTGCACCAGCACCGGCAGCACCTGGTCGCCCTCCCTGTCGCCGCGCCGATCCATGCGCGCCTTGACCGAGCCCTCGACGACGGGATTGACGATCTCCAGGTGGCTGGGGTTGAAGGCCAGGCTCAGGTGCACCGGGCCGCCCGGCGTGCTGACGTCGGAACTGAAACCCTGGTGGTACTTAACGTCGCCCGACGGCAGGTCTTCGGGCGCGGTGTGGTCGAACTCGGCGAACATGTCCCGGGGCTGCTTGCCGAGGATGTTGACCAGCACGTTGAGCCGCCCGCGGTGTGCCATGCCGATGACGATTTCCTGCACGCCGCGCTCGCCGGCGCGCTGGATCACCTCGTCCATGCTGGCGATGAAGCTCTCGCCGCCTTCCAGGCTGAAGCGCTTCTGGCCGACGTACTTGGTGTGCAGGTAGCGCTCCAGGCCTTCGGCGGCGGTGAGACGGTCGAGGATATGCACCTTCTCGGCGGACGTGAAGTTGGGCTTGCTGCGGATGCTTTCCAGCCGCTCCTGCCACCAGCGCTTCTCGGCCGGATCAACGCAGTGCATGAACTCGGCGCCGATGGTGCCGCAGTAGGTCTCGCGCAACGCCTGCATGATCTCGCGCAGCGTCATGTTCTCGGCCTTGGTGAAATAGGTGTTCACCGCGGAGAAGGTGATGTCCATGTCGGACTCGGACAGGTCGTAGAACGCCGGCTCCAGTTCCGGGATCTTCGGGCGCTCGGTGCGCTTCAGCGGGTCCAGGTCCGCCCAGCGGCTGCCCAGGAAGCGGTAGGCTGCCACCAATGACTGCACGTGCACCTGCTTGCGTGCCACCGCCAGGTCGGCCTCGCTGGCCTTGAGCGCGAAGGCATTGGCCTTGGCGCGCTGTGCGAAAGATTCGACCACTGGCGCATGGGCTACGTCGCGGGCCTCGGAGCCGTCGACCGCCGCAACGTTTTGCAGCCGGTCGAAGTAGGCGCGCCAGTTGTCGGGCACGCTGCCCGGGTTGTCGAGGTAGGCCTCGTAGAGTTCCTCGACGTAGGGGGCATTGCCACCGAACAGGTACGAGTTGCCCCTGTATTGCTGCATCATCTTGCGCTCACCTTTCGCCCACGGTTTCCGCCGGCTTTGATGGGTTGACAACCTTCCGCGTCCACCGGCTGCACCGGCTGGCGGATTGCGACGCGGGTAACCTGCGTTGCTGCGTGACCCGCTCGGGAACGAGTACACCAAGACTCACTTCCCCCCGGCACTTTAGCACCGGGGCGGCGGCTCCCCTCGGACGGAATTGGACTGCGGCTGCCCTTCCGCAACCTGACAAGGCCAGAGGTTCAAGGCCGGACCGGGCCCGGGCAGGATGACACGGGCTTTCCCGGCCTCGTCGGGGCGGCCACTTCCCATAAGATCAAGGGCTTCGCATCCCCGGAGTAGCCCATGAAGCTCAGTTCACTCTTGACCGCCGCGCTCGTTGCCGGCGCAGCCGCTACCGGCACGACACAGGCAGAAGTCCTGCGCTGGGCGGCGCAGAACGACATCCTGACGCTGGACCCGCATTCGCAGAACCATGCCACCACGAATGCCATCCTGATGCATTCGTACGAAGGCCTGACACGCTACAACACCAAGTTCGAGGTCGAGCCGGCACTGGCCACCAAGTGGACGATGATCAGTCCGACGCAGGTGCGCTTCGAACTGCGCAAGGGTGTGAAGTTCGCCGACGGCAGCCCCTTCACCGCCGACGACGTGGTCTTCTCCTTCGCCCGCATCAAGCAGCCGCAGGGCACGATGGGCATCTACGTGGCCGGCATCGCCGACATCAAGAAGGTCGACGACCACACGGTGGACTTCATGCTCAGCGGTCCGACTCCGCTGCTGCTGCGCAACATCATCGACTTCCGCATCATGAGCAAGTCATGGTCCGAGAAGAACCGCACCACCAACGTGCAGGACTACAAGGCCAAGGAAGACAACTTCGCCTCGCGCAACGTCAACGGCACCGGGTCGTACAAGGTCACCGGCTGGACGCCCGACCAGCGGGTCACCATGGTGCAGAACAAGGATTGGTGGGACAAGGCGACGAACAACGTGACCGAGGTGATTTACACGCCGGTCAAGTCCGACCCCACCCGCGTCGCGGCGCTGCTGTCAGGCGGTGTGGACATGCTCACAGACCTGCCCGTGCAGGACGTCGCCCGGCTGCGCCAGGATCCGAAACTGAAGGTCCTTGACGGCCACGAGGTGCGCACCATCTACATTGCGCTCGACCAGTTCAGCGACGAGCTGAAGTATTCGGACGTCAAAGGCAAGAACCCGTTCAAGGACAAGCGCGTGCGCGAAGCACTGTCGATCGCCATCGACCGCGAAGCGATCAAGCGCAACACCATGCGCGGCCTGTCCATTCCTGCCGGCATCATGGTGGCTCCGGGTGTCAACGGCAACTCGCCGGACATCGACGTGCCCGCCAAGGTCGACGCTGAGCGCGCCAAGAGGCTGTTGGCAGAGGCCGGCTACCCGAACGGCTTCGAGTTCCAGCTGAACTGCCCGAACAACCGCTACGTCAACGACGAGGAGATCTGCCAGAACCTGGTGGGCATGTGGGCGCGAGTCGGCGTGAAGACCAAGCTCGTCGCGGAGTCGATGGCCACCTTCATCCAGAAGGTGCAGAACTTCGACACCTCGGCCTACCTGCTGGGCTGGGGCGTGGCCACCTTCGACGCACAGTACACGCTGCAGTCGCTGATCCGCACCCGCACCAGCGGCGCCGATGGCAACTTCAACTTCAACCGCATCAGCGATCCGAAGCTGGATGCACTGGTCGACGCGATGAAGACCGAGACCGACGTGGCCAAGCGCAACGCGCTGATCCGCGACGCGCTGGTGTTGACGCGCGATGAAGTGCTGAACATCCCGCTGCACCACCAGCTGCGGCCCTGGTCGATGAAGAAGGGGGTGACGACCACGCACCGCGCCGATGACCGGCCGGAAGCGCGCTTCACCTCGGTAAACCCAGGCGGATCCTGAGCCTTCAGCGCGGGGCAGCCTGCAATGGGCCCGCTAACGCGGGCCCTTTTTCATGGCTGCGTGGCCAGCTCGTCGCGGTGGATGCGGCCGGCCTTCATCACCAGCAGCGGCCCGCGCTGCGGGTCGGACAGCATCGCCAGCTCCTGCGTGGGATCGCCGTCGACCACCAGCAGGTCGGCCCAGGCGCCCGGCACGATCTCGCCGATGCGGCCTTGCTGGCGCATCAGGCGCGCGGCCTCGATGGTGGCGCTTTGCAGCACCTCCACCGCCGACATCGCGTCCAGGCGCAATTCGAACTCAATGCACTGGCGCGCGTGCATATGGCCCAGCAAATCAGTGCCGAAGACCACCGGCACGCCTTCGGCGCGGGCGATCTTCAGCGATTCGATGCCGCGCTTTCGCACCATGGCCAGCTTGTCCAGCATGGCCGGCGACCAGCCCAGCCTTTCGCCCTCGTCGGCCAGGGCGACGTAGGTGGCCAGCGTGGGAACCAGGTAGGCGCCATGGGCCTTCATCACCCGGGCGCTGGCCTCGTCAATGAGGTTGCCGTGTTCTATCGAGCGAACGCCGGCCTGCACCGCCCGTGTCACGGCGCGTGGCGAATAGGCGTGCGCCATGGCATACAGGTTGGCAGCCTCGGCCTCCTCGCAGGCGGCGCACAGCTCCTCGACAGAAAACTGCGTGCCCTCGAGCGGGTCGGTCGGGCTGGATACGCCGCCGCCGGCCATGATCTTGATCTGGTTGGCGCCGTTACGAACCTGTTCACGGACCGCACGGCGCACCTCGCCCACGCCGTCGGCGATGGCGCCAATCAGGCCGAGGCCAGCGCAGGTGCAATAGAACTCGCGCTGGCGCACGCCCTTGGGGCGCATGTCCGCATGGCCACCGGTCTGGCTGATGGGAAAGCCAGCGATGAACAGCCGCGGGCCCACGAAGATGCCGCGCTCGACGGCTTCCTGAAGCCCGAAATCCGCGCCCGCGGCGTCGCGCACGGTGGTGAAGCCGCGCTGCAACATGCCGCGAAGGATGGTGCTGCTGTGCGCTGTCACCAGCGACGGTGGCTGCAGGGCCAGGCCAGAAAGATCGTGCGATGACGCCACCACGTGCACGTGCGCGTCGATCAGCCCGGGCAGCACCACACGACCGCCGGCGTCGATGCTTCGCCCCACATCGTCGACCGGACACGCCTGCTCGCTGACGCAGTCAATGCGCTCGCCTTCGATGACGATCTGGCAGCCCGGGCGCAGCCGGCCTGCGGCGCTGTCGAACACAGTCGCGTTGCGGATCAGCTGGCGCATGTGCCTGCCGCTCAGGCCTTGCAGATGCGCTGGCGCGCCTCGTCGTACTCGCGCTTCAGCCGCGCCACCATCTCGGCCACCGGCACCACGGCCTTGACCGAGCCGATGCCCTGGCCGCAGCCCCAGATGTCCTTCCAGGCCTTCTTCGGCCCGCCAGCGCTGCCGAACTGCATGGTGCTGATGTCGCCTTCGGGCAGCTTCTCCGGGTCCAGCCCGGCATTTCGGATCGATGGCTTCAGGTAGTTGCCATGCACGCCGGTGAACAGGCTGCTGTAGACGATGTCGTCGCTGGTGGACTCGACGATCATCTGCTTGTAGCCCTCGGCGGCGCGCGCCTCTTCGGTGGCGATGAAGGCCGAGCCGATGTAGGCGAAGTCCGCACCGCAGGCCTGCGCGGCCAGCACCCCGGCGCCGGTGCCGATGGCGCCCGACAGCGCGATCGGGCCATCGAACCATTCGCGGATCTCGGCCACCAGCGCGAAGGGGCTCTTCACCCCGGCATGGCCGCCGGCGCCCGCGGCCACCAGGATCAGCCCGTCGGCGCCCTTCTCAATGGCCTTGTGGGCGAAGGTGTTGTTGATGATGTCGTGCAGCACCACGCCGCCCCAGGCATGCGCAGCCTGGTTGATCTCGGGGCGCGCACCGAGCGAGCTGATGATGATCGGCACCTTGTACTTCTCGCACATCTGCATGTCGTGGTCGAGCCGGTCATTGCTCTTGTGCACGATCTGGTTGATGGCGAAGGGCGCGGCCGGCTTGTCCGGGTGGGTGCGGTTGTATGCGGCCAGCGTCTCGGTGATTTCGGCCAGCCACTCGTCCAGTTGCGAGGCCGGGCGCGCGTTCAGCGCCGGCATCGAGCCGACCACGCCGGCCTGGCACTGCTCGATGACGAGCTTCGGGTGGCTGATGATGAACAGCGGTGCGCCAATGATCGGCAGCGGCAGCTTCGCAAGGATCGGGGGCAGCGGCAAGGGAGACTCCATTGGTTGGATCAAGGGCCGCCGCAGTGTGCGCGGCGCAGCCGGACCGCGCCTGTCACGGCGGCGACAAGAGCCCGTTCAAAGCGACTCCAGAGGCATCTCAGTCAGCCCGGCCGCCCCGGCCACGATGCTGTGGCCAATGCCCGGCACCCTGCTCAGGAGGTGGTCGCCGTAGAAGCGGGCGGTGGCGATCTTCGCGCGCATGAAGGTCGGGTCCTCGCCCGCGGCCAGGTGCTTCTCCGCCGCCAGAAGCGCACGCGCCAACTGCCAGCCGGCCACCAAGTTGCCGGCCAGCATCAGGTAGGGCACGCTGCCGGCGAAGACCTCGTTCGGCTGCGCCTTGGTGCGGCCGGCAACGAAGTCCACCACCTCCACATAGGCCTGGCGCGCTGCCTTCAGGTTGCGCAGCATGGCCTTGGCGGCACCGCTGCCGCTCTTCTGCAGATCGCCTTCGGTGGCCTCGATACGCGCGGCGATGGCCCGTGCCACCGCGCCGCCGTCGCGTGCCGTCTTGCGGCCGACCAGATCGTTGGCCTGGATCGCCGTGGTGCCTTCGTAGATCGGCAGGATGCGCGCGTCGCGGTAGTACTGCGCGGCACCGGTCTCCTCGATGAAACCCTTGCCGCCGTGCACCTGCACGCCGAGGCTGGTGACCTCGAGGCTCATCTCGGTGCTGTAGCCCTTGACCAGCGGCACCATGAACTCGTAGAAGGCCCGGTTCTGGTTGCGCGTCTCGGCGTCGGGGTGCGCATGTGCGGCATCGTAGGCAGCAGCGGCCACGGTGGCCATGGCACGGCAGCCTTCGGTATAGGCGCGCATCGTCATCAGCATGCGCTTCACGTCCGGGTGGTGGATGATCGCGGCTGCGCCCGGCGTGGAGCCATCGACCGGGCGACTCTGCACCCGGTCGCGGGCGAAGGCCACCGCCTTCTGGTAGGCCCGCTCGGCCACCGCCACGCCCTGCATGCCCACCGCGTAGCGCGCGGCGTTCATCATCACGAACATGTAGGCCAGGCCCTGGTTCTCCTGGCCGACCAGGGTGCCGATGGCCCCGCCCTTGTCGCCGAACTGCAGCACCGCCGTCGGGCTGGCCTTGATGCCCAGCTTGTGCTCGATGCTGACGCAGTGCACGTCGTTGCGCGCGCCCAGCGAGCCGTCGGCATTGACCAGGAACTTCGGCACCACGAACAGGCTGATGCCCTTGACGCCCTCGGGCGCGCCGGTCACCCGGGCAAGCACCAGATGCACGATGTTCTCGGCCATATCGTGCTCGCCATAGGTGATGTAGATCTTTGTGCCGAAGATGCGATAGGTACTGTCGGGCTGCGGCTCGGCGCGGGTGCGCACCGCCGCCAGGTCGCTGCCGGCCTGCGGCTCGGTCAGGTTCATCGTGCCGGTCCATTGGCCCGACACCATGTTGGGGATGTAGGTCTGCTGCTGCTCGGGCGAGCCGGCGGTCAGCAGCGCCTCGATGGCGCCGTCGGTCAGCAGCGGGCACAGCGCAAAGCTCATGTTGGCGCTGTTCAGCATCTCGATGCAGGCCGCGCCGATGGTCTTGGGCAGGCCCTGGCCGCCGAAATCCACCGGGTGCTGCAGGCCCTGCCAGCCGCCAGCCGCAAACTCCTGGAAGGCTTGCTTGAAGCCCGGGGTGGTGGTGACGACTCCGTCCTTCCACGACGAGGGGTTCTTGTCGCCCTCCCAGTTCAGCGGCGCAAGCACGCCCTCGGTGAACTTGGCCGCTTCCTCCAGCACCGCAGCCGCGGTGTCGTAACCGGCCTCCTCGAAGCCGGGCAGCGAGGCCACGGCATCGATGTCGGCCAGTTCCTTGATCGCGAACAGCATGTCCTTGACTGGGGCGCGGTATGTCATGGGGGTCTCCACGGACAAAGCGGGCTCCGCGAACGGAGCCCATTTTCTTGAAATGGCGGTGCGACTACAGGCTCTTGGTCAGCTCGGGCACGGCAGTGAACAGATCGGCCTCCAGGCCGTAGTCGGCCACGCTGAAGATCGGCGCCTCGGGATCCTTGTTGATGGCGACGATGACCTTGCTGTCCTTCATGCCGGCCAGGTGCTGGATGGCGCCGCTGATGCCGCAGGCCACGTACAGCTGCGGCGCGACGATCTTACCGGTCTGGCCGACCTGCCAGTCGTTCGGCGCGTAGCCGGCATCCACCGCGGCGCGGCTGGCACCGAGCGCGGCGCCGAGCTTGTCGGCCAGCGGCGTCAGCACCTCGGCGAACTTCTCGCTGCTGCCCATCGCGCGGCCGCCGCTAACGATGATCTTGGCGGCCGTGAGTTCGGGGCGGTCGTTCTTGGCGATCTCGCTGCCCACGAAAGTGGCGCTGCCGTAGGCCGGCACCGCGGCCACGCTGTCCACCGCGGCGCTGCCGCCGCTGGCCGCGGCGGCATCGAAGCCGGTGGTGCGCACCGTCAGCACCTTGGTCGCATCGCCGCTCTGCACGGTGGCGATGGCGTTGCCTGCGTAGATGGGCCGCTCGAAGGTGTCGGCCGAGACCACCTTGGTGACGTCCGAGACCTGCCCGACGTCCAGCCTGGCAGCCACGCGCGGGGCGATGTTCTTCCCCGAGGCGGTGGCCGGGAACAGCAGGTGGCTGTAGCCGGAGGCCAGCGCCAGCACCTGCGCGGCCACGTTCTCGGCCAGGCCGTGGGCGAAGTGCTCGCCTTCGGCATGCAGCACCTTGGCAACGCCGGCGATCTGCCCGGCGGCCTGCGCGGCGGCGGCGGCGTTGTGGCCGGCCACCAGCACGTGCACTTCGCCGCCGCAGGCCAGGGCCGCGGTGACGGTGTTGAGCGTGGCGCCTTTGATCGACGCGTTGTCGTGTTCGGCAATGACGAGTGCGGCCATGTCAGATCACCTTCGAAACGTTTTTGAGCTTGTCCACCAGCGTGGCCACGTCGGGCACCTTGATGCCGGCACCGCGCTTCGGCGGCTCGGCCACCTTCAGCGTCTTGATCTTGGAAGCCACGTCCACGCCCAGGTCGGAGGGCTTGACCACGTCGAGAGTCTTCTTCTTGGCCTTCATGATGTTGGGCAGCGTCACGTAGCGAGGCTCGTTCAGCCGCAGGTCGGTGGTGACGATGGCCGGCAGCTTGAGCTTGACGGTCTCCAGGCCGCCGTCGACCTCGCGGGTGACGTTAGCGTGGCCGTCGGCCACCTCGACCTTGCTGGCGAAGGTGCCCTGCGGCAGGTCGGCCAGCGCGGCCAGCATCTGGCCGGTCTGGTTGCAGTCGTCGTCGATGGCCTGCTTGCCCAGGATCACCAGGCCCGGCTGCTCCTTGTCGACCAGCGCCTTCAGCAGCTTGGCCACGGCCAGCGGCTGCAGCTCGTCGGTACTTTCCACCAGGATGGCCCGGTCGGCGCCGATGGCCATCGCGGTGCGCAGCGTCTCCTGGCATTGGGTGACGCCGCAGGACACGGCGATGACCTCGGTGGCCACGCCCTTCTCCTTCAGCCTCACCGCCTCCTCGACGGCGATCTCGTCGAAGGGGTTCATGCTCATCTTGACATTGGCGATGTCGACGCCGCTGCCGTCGCTCTTGACGCGCACCTTGACGTTGTAGTCGACGACCCGCTTGACGGGTACCAGAACCTTCATGCTGCTTGCTCCTGTGCCATGGATCTCTGAGCGCGAATTCTAGGCGGGTTGCCCCGCCGGGCAGCGCCGTGGTGTTACACCGCGCGAAGGGACGCGTCCCTGGGTTCAGCGCGGAACAGAACGCGCGGTCGTTGCCCTACGCTGGTGGCCAACCGCGGGCGCAGGCACCCGTCGCGCTACGCTGGCATGTGACCCGACCGGCCGGCGTCGATGAGGCAATAGCGGCCTGCTGGACCCAGTCGCCCGCGAGCGTGTACCGGAGAAATTGGGTGACACCAGCGCACTACCGCCGCCGACGCGGCACGCCGGCCAGCACGAACTCAGGGAGTCAATCGCAACGACAGCAAGCCGCCCAGAGCGCCAATCGCTTCATTGCCGCTGAAGGCGAATCCGCATCAGGCTGCCGCGCGAGCCGCAGCCACGCCGCGCGCCACGTTCACCTTGGCCAGCAACAGCAGGCCGATCACGAAGAACAGACCGGTGGACAGGATGGCGATGCGGTGGTTGCCTGCCGTCAGCAGCGTGACCAGCCCGTAGGTCATGGGCCCGAGGATCGCGGCCAGGCGGACCGCTAAGGTCCACAGCCCGAAGAATTCGGCCAGGCGCTGCTCCGGCGCGAAGGCGCCGGCCATGGCCCGGCCGGCCGACTGGCTGGAACCCATGCACAGGCCCGCCACCACTGCCGCCACCCAGAACAGTCCCGGCCCCGTGGCTGCCACGGCCAGCACCGTCATCACGATCCAGCCGACCAAGGTGACCGCCAGCGCGACGCGGTGGCCAATCCGATCCTGCCAGTAGCCGAAGGCGAAGGCACCCACCGCCGAGGCGATGTTGACCAGGAAGATCAGCATCATGGTCTGTGTCTGCTGGAAGCCAAGCACTTGCTCGGCATACACCGCTGCCAGCGCAACGACCACGGCGATGCCGGCCTGGTAGGCCACGGCGCAAACCAGCAGCCAGACGAAGTCGCGGTAGTCCTGCGCATGGCGCCAGGTCTGCGCCAGCCGCGCCAGCGAGGCGCGCAGGCCGCTTGACTGGCGCGTCGCGGCCTGAGGCACGGCCCGCTCCTTCAGCAGCGCGAAGGTCAGCAACGAGGCCAGCGCATACACCGTCGCGGTGATGAGCATGGTCACCGGCACGAACTGGGCTGCAGGTATGCCGTGCCCCTGAGCCCACAGCACGTAGCCCAGCGACAGGCCCAGCGTGAGCATGCCGCCGAAGTAGCCGAAGCTCCAACCCCAGCCGGACACCCGTCCCAGCGCGTCGCGCCGCGCCAGCTCGGGCAGGAAGGCGGACATCAGCGATTCACCGTAACTGTAGAAAATGTTCGACAACACGATGGCGCCGATCGCCAGCCACAAGTCGCCCGGCCCGGCCAGTGCCAGCAGCGCAGTGAAGAGCACGCAGCCAGCGGTGCTGAACGCGAGCAGCCGCTTCTTGATGGCACGCAGGTCGGCCAGGGCGCCCAGCGAGGGCATGGTCAGCATGACCACGGCGCTGGACAGCGCGAGCGCGCTGGTCCAGGCCAGCGTGGCCCAGGATGCGTTGCCGGCCACGACGCCGACGAAGTAGGCGTTGAACACCGCCGTCATCACCACCGTGGTGTAGCCCGAGTTGGCGAAGTCGTACATCGCCCAACCAAACACCTCGCGCTTGCGCACGCCCGGGTTCAGGGAAGAGGTGTCGAACAGGGCCATGCGGCATCCTCGGTTGGTGGTGCCCAGGACGGGGATCGAACCCGTACGGCCCCTCGCGGGTCCGGCGGATTTTAAGTCCGCTGCGTCTACCAGTTTCGCCACCCGGGCAAGCCGGGGGATTATGCGCGGCGACAGTGGCCGGGCCACGAGAATCCGCCGCGGCAGCGTGCCTGGCCTGCGGGTGCCCGCAAGCCAGTGTCGCCCGCCCCGCCTTGCCTGCCACGAGCGCCTAAAGCGTGGCTTCAATGCTGGGCGGCGGCGCAGGCGGCGCCGCCAGTTCGCCGTCCAGACTTTGCACCAAACTGCGCAACTGGGCATTCGCGCGCAACAGTGAGCGCCCTGAGGCAATCAACTGGTCGAGTTGCTCGCCGCTGGGCGCCAGGCTGATGGGAATCTCGTGGAGGAAGCGGCGCAGCGGCAGATCGGCCAAGTCCTGGAAGCTCAGGCGGATGAAGCACGACTGCACCGGCCGTCCCGAGGTGGACAGCCCCTTCGTCCAGCGCGCGATGCTGAGCTGCATCTCACGCAAGGTGTCGGGGTCGTTGCGGTACAGCTGGGTGCCGGTGACGGCATTGAGCGTGTGCTCGATCGTCGGCTGCAACTGGGTGACATCGATGCCTTCGCGCATATCGGCCGCCGCACTGACGGCAATCACCGCGATGCGCCGGGCAGACATGCCCAGTTCTTGCAGGAGGTCGCGGGCGCCGCCGACGACTTCCACCGCTTAAACCAACGCGTGCAAGCCCAGAAGCCCGGTAACAGCCAGGTGCTACAACACAGCGCAATGGGGGCTGTTGATCACTGGAGGCGCGGCCCGGAGTCGAACCGGGCTGAACGGATTTGCAATCCGGTGCATAACCGCTTTGCTACCGCGCCGTATTCAGGAAACCTTCTGCCCTGGAAAAAAGGGAAGCCTGGGCTTCCCTTTCATGAACTGGAGCGGGAGAAGAGTCTCGAACTCTCGACCTCAACCTTGGCAAGGTTGCGCTCTACCAACTGAGCTACTCCCGCAGTGTCTTTCACACTGCCGCCCCTTCGAGCGAAGTTCGCATTATAGATCGGCTGCGAACTGCCATGCAAACCCGGCACGCCGGGCACGCGGGGCAGCGCGGCTCAATGCGGCAGCACCTCGGTACCGGCCACAGGCGCGCCTTCCGTCGCCTTCGGCACGTCCTTGGCCGGCTCGTCCTCGGGCAAGGCCTGGGGCAGCCGTTCCAGCGCGACCTCGAGCACTTTGTCGATCCATCGCACAGGCACGATCTCTAGGTTGTTCTTGGCATTCTCCGGGATGTCCTGAAGGTCCTTGACGTTCTCCTCGGGGATCAGCACGGTGCGCACACCGCCTCGATGCGCGGCCAGCAGCTTTTCCTTCAGGCCGCCAATGCCGGTAACCTCGCCGCGCAGCGTGATCTCCCCCGTCATCGCCACATCGGCCCGCACCGGGATGCCAGTCAGCGCAGAAACGAAGGCTGTGGTCATGGCAGCGCCGGCGCTCGGCCCATCCTTCGGCGTGGCGCCGTCAGGCACGTGGATGTGGATGTCGCGCTTCTCAAACAGGTCATCCTTGATGCCCAGCCGCGAGGCCCGCGCGCGCACCACCGAGCGCGCCGCCTCGACCGACTCCTTCATCACGTCGCCCAACGATCCCGTGCGGATGATGTTGCCCTTGCCGGGCATCACCGCCGCTTCGATCGTCAGCAGGTCGCCTCCGACCTCGGTCCAGGCAAGGCCCACCACCTGGCCGACCTGGTTCTTCATCTCGGCACGGCCGAAATCGAACTTGCGCACACCCAGAAACTCGTTCAGGTTGTCTTCGGCCACGACCACCTTGCCCTGATACTGCTTGAGCTGCAGACCCTTGACCACCTTGCGGCAGATCTTGGAGATCTCCCGCTCGAGCGAGCGCACGCCGGCCTCGCGAGTGAAGTAGCGGATGATGCCGCGAAGGCCTTCGTCGGTGATCTCGAGTTCCTCGTCCTTGACCCCGTTGTTCTTCTGTTGCTTGGGCAGCAGGTAACGGCGGGCGATGTTGAGCTTCTCGTCCTCGGTGTAGCCAGCCAGGCGGATCACTTCCATCCGGTCGAGCAGCGCCGGGGGAATGTTCATGCTGTTGCTGGTGGCGACGAACATCACGTCGGACAGGTCGAAGTCGACCTCGACATAGTGGTCGCTGAAACGATGGTTCTGCTCAGGGTCGAGCACCTCGAGCAGCGCGCTCGACGGGTCACCGCGGAAATCCATGCCCAGCTTGTCGATCTCGTCCAGCAGGAACAGCGGGTTGCGCGTGCCCACCTTCGTCAGGCTTTGCAGAACCTTGCCCGGCATGCTACCGATGTAGGTGCGGCGGTGGCCACGGATTTCGGCCTCGTCGCGTACCCCGCCGAGCGCCATGCGCACGAACTTGCGGCCAGTCGCCCGCGCCACGCTCTGGCCGAGCGAGGTCTTTCCCACGCCCGGCGGCCCGACCAGGCACAGGATCGGCGCCTTGACCTTGTCGACGCGCTGCTGCACCGCAAGGTACTCGAGGATGCGGTCCTTGACCTTCTCCAGCCCGTAGTGGTCCTCATTGAGCACCTCCTCGGCATGGCCGAGGTCGTGCTTGATCTTGGTCTTCTTCGCCCACGGCAGGTTGACCAACGTGTCGATGAAGTTGCGCACCACGGTGGCCTCGGCCGACATCGGCGACATCAGCTTGAGCTTCTTCAGTTCGCCCTCGGCCTTCTTGCGCGCTTCCTTGCTCATGCGCGCTGCGGCGATCTTCTTTTCCAGTTCCTCGAGGTCAGCGCCCTCCTCGCCGTCACCGAGCTCCTTTTGGATGGCCTTCACCTGCTCGTTCAGGTAGTACTCGCGCTGGCTCTTTTCCATCTGCCGCTTGACACGGCCGCGGATGCGCTTTTCAACCTGCAGGATGTCGACTTCGTGCTCCAGCAACTCGAGCAGCCGCTCAAGCCGCTTGGACACCAGGAACAGGTCCAGTACCGATTGCTTTGCCTCCAGCTTCAGCGGCAGGTGCGCTGCAATGGTATCGCCCAGCCGGCCCGGGTCGTCGATACCGGCGATGCTGGTCAGGATCTCCGGAGGGATCTTCTTGTTCAGCTTGACGTACTGGTCGAACTGCTGGGTCACCGCCCGGCGCAAAGCCTCGATCTCGGGCGAGGCCTCGGTAGCCAGCGGAATGGGCTCAACCTCGGACACGAAATGCTCGCCGTTGTCGGAGATTTGCTTGGTGTTGGCACGCTGGATGCCTTCGACCAGCACCTTGACCGTGCCATCGGGCAGCTTGAGCATTTGCAGGATGCTTGAGACGCAGCCCACATCGAACATGTCATCGGCTTTGGGCTCGTCCTTGCCGGCGGCCTTCTGCGCCACGAGCATGATCTGGCGGCCGGCTTCCATGGCAGCCTCGAGCGCCTTGATCGACTTGGGCCGTCCCACGAACAGCGGGATGACCATGTGCGGGAACACCACCACGTCGCGAAGCGGCAAAAGCGGCAGCGTGATCGGATCGGGGGGGAGTATCGGATGTCCGGACATTGGAACCTCTCTTTCTCAGGCTGACTTGGGGCCCGAGGAGAAAAACACAAGATGCGCCCCGCTCTCTGGGGCCGGAACAATGGCGAAAGGTTCGTTCAGGCGCTGGCCTTGGTCTTGGCCGGCTCACGATAGACCAGCAGGGGCTTGCTGCCCTCTTCGACGATGTGCTCGTCGACCACGACCTTGGCCACGCCCTCCAGGTTGGGCAGGTCGAACATGGTGTCGATCAGCGCGAACTCCAGGATCGAGCGCAGCCCGCGGGCTCCGGTCTTGCGCGCCAGCGCCTTGCGGGCGATGGCCGACAGCGCCGACGGACGGATCTCCAGTTCGACGCCATCCATCAGGAACAGCTTCTGGTACTGCTTGATCAGCGCGTTGCGAGGCTCGGTGAGGATCTGAACCATCGCCTCTTCCGTGAGCTCGCCCAGCGTGGCCACCACCGGCAGGCGACCCACAAGCTCCGGGATCAGGCCGAACTTGATCAGGTCCTCGGGTTCCACCTCGCGGAACAGGTCGGAGACCTTCTTCTCGCTTTTGCTGTGCACGGTGGCAGCGAAACCGATGCCCGACTTCTCGGTGCGGTTCTGGATCACCTTCTCAAGACCGTCGAAGGCGCCACCGCAGATGAACAGGATGTTGGTCGTGTCGATCTGCAGGAAATCCTGGTTCGGATGCTTGCGCCCGCCCTGCGGCGGCACGCTGGCCATCGTGCCTTCGATCAGCTTCAACAAGGCCTGCTGAACGCCTTCGCCGGATACGTCGCGGGTGATGGAGGGGTTGTCCGACTTGCGCGAGATCTTGTCGATCTCGTCGATGTAGACGATGCCCCGCTGCGCCCGATCGACTTCATAGTTGCAGTTCTGCAGCAGCTTCTGGATGATGTTCTCGACGTCTTCGCCCACGTAGCCCGCTTCGGTCAGCGTGGTGGCGTCGGCGATCACGAAGGGCACGTTCAGCAGCTTGGCCAGGGTCTGCGCCAACAGTGTCTTTCCCGAGCCGGTCGGGCCGATCAGCAGGATGTTGCTCTTGGTCAGCTCGACCTCATCTTTGGCGCCACCCGAGTGCTTGAGTCGCTTGTAATGGTTGTAGACCGCCACCGACAAGGTGCGCTTGGCCACTTCCTGGCCGATGACGTAGGCATCGAGGCTATGCTTGATCTCGCTGGGGATCGGCAGGTCCGACTTGGTCGACTTGGCCTGCGCGCCTTCGCCCGGTACTTCATCGCGGATGATGTCGTTGCACAGCTCGATACATTCGTCGCAGATGAACACCGACGGCCCGGCGATGAGCTTCTTCACCTCGTGCTGGCTCTTCCCGCAAAAGGAGCAATACAAGACCTTCTCGCCGGAGGAGCCCTTCTTTTCAGCCATGGATGTGCTTACGCTGGAAGTGCCGCTGCATCATTGGAATCATCATAGTGCAAGCGGGGACCAAGCATCCCCACGAAATACATGGCCATTCCGCGGGTTGCTGCACACTTGCGGCGGACTGTCAGCTGCGACGCTCGATGACCTTGTCGACCAGCCCATAGGTCTGCGCCTCGGCCGCCGACATGAAGTAGTCGCGCTCGCTATCGCTCCTGATCTTGTCCAAGCTCTGGCCGGTGCGCTCGGCAAGGATCTGGTTCAGGCTTTCTCGCAGCTTGAGGATCTCGCGCGCCTGGATCTCGATGTCGGTCGCCTGGCCCTGCGCCCCACCGGAGGGCTGGTGGATCATGATTCGCGAGTTGGGCAGCGCATTGCGCTTGCCCTTGGCACCTGCAGCCAGCAGGAATGCGCCCATGCTGGCGGCCATGCCCATGCACAGCGTCGACACATCGGGCTTGATGAACTGCATGGTGTCGAAGATCGACAGCCCGGCACTGACGCTGCCGCCCGGCGAGTTGATGTACAGCGAGATGTCCTTGTCGGGGTTCTCGCTTTCCAAGAACAGCAGTTGGGCCACCACCAAGTTGGCCGTCTGGTCGTTGACGGGGCCGACCAGGAAGATCACCCGCTCGCGCAACAGGCGGCTGTAGATGTCGTAGGCCCGCTCACCACGCCCGGATTGCTCAATGACGATGGGCACCATGCCCAGGCCGACGGTGTCAAGTGCGCTCATGCAGATCCTCGGGAAAAGCTCGGTAGCGACAAGACATTATGTAGCCCGAGCGGCAGCGCCGCGCCGAGCCCGAAGGCCGGCTCCATTTAGGCGTTCATCAACTCGTCGAAGGCCAACGTCTTGGGTTTGACCCTGGCGCGCGACAACACGAATTCGGTGACGTTCTTCTCGATCACAAGGGCCTCGACCTCAGCCATGCGGCTGCGGTCGCTGAGATACCAGCGCATCACCTCTGCAGGCTTCTCATAGCTCTGGCTCATCTCCTCGAGGTGCGCCTGCAGTTGCTCGGGCTTGGCCTGCAGATCGCTGCTGCGCACCAGTTCGGCCACGACCAAGCCCAGGCGCACGCGACGCTCGGCCTGCGCATGGAACAGGTCCTGCGGCAGCGGCGCGGTCTCGGCGTCCTTGATTCCGCGCTTCTTCAGGTCTTCGCGGGCCGAGGCCACCAGCCGGTCGAGTTCGTTGTCGACCAGCGCCTTGGGCAGATCGAGTTGCGACGCCGCCATCAGTGCGTCCATCACGGCGGCCTTGTTGCGCGCCAGCACGCGCATTCGCACCTCGCGCTCAAGGTTCTTCTTGACACTGTCGCGCAGGCCCTGCACGGTGGCCGGCTCGATGCCCAGCGCCTTGGAGAAGGCCTCGTCCACCTCGGGCAGCTTCTGGGCCTCGATCTTCGTGACGCTGACGCGGAAGTCGGCTTCCTTGCCGGCCACGTCCTGGCCGTGGTAGTCGGCCGGGAACTGCAGCGCAAAGGTCTTGGACTCGCCCACCTTCATGCCACGCACCGCCTTGTCGAACTGCTCCAGCATCTGGCCTTCGCCGATGATGAACTGGAAACCCTCGGCCTTGCCGCCGGCGAAACCCTCGCCGTCGATCTTGCCCTCGAAATCGATGGTGACGCGGTCGGTCTCCAGCGCGCCATCGCTGGCCGCACGTTGCGCGAAGCTGCGGCGCTGCTTGCGCAGGATCTCCACCGTGCGGTCAATCGCCTCCTCGGTGACCTCGGCGCTGGCCGATTCGATCTCGGCCGCCGACAAGTCGCCGATCTGCACCTCGGGGTAGACCTCGAAGGTGGCGTCGAAGACGATCTGGCCTTCGGGCGCGGCGTCCTTCTGGGTGATGCGCGGCGAGCCCGCCACACGCAGCTTGGCCTCGCTGGCGGCGTCGCTGAAGGCGCGCCCGACATGGTCGTTCATCACCTCGTACTGCACCGAGTAGCCGTAACGCTGCGCCACCACCGACATCGGCACCTTGCCAGGACGGAAGCCCGCGGCCTTGACGGTGCGCGACAGCTTCTTCAGGCGCGACTCGACCTCGTCGCTGATCTGCTTCGCAGCCAGAGTCAGGGTGATGCGACGTTCCAGCTTGTCAAGGGTTTCCACGTTCACGGCCATGATGGGCTCTTTCCACTGATGATGTCTGGTGCGCGGGGCCGGACTCGAACCGGCACGCCGGTGAAGGCGTCAGGACCTAAACCTGGTGCGTCTACCAATTTCGCCACCCGCGCGGCACTGGAGTTGCAAGACGGCGAGCGGGCCCCGACGGCCCCCCTTCAGCAACCCGAAAGAGCGCGGATTCTAGCCGGCCGCTGCAGGCCCAGCCGGCTTGACCCGGAACCATGCGGCATACATCGCCGGCAACGCCAGCAGCGTCAGCACGGTGGCGACGATCAGCCCGCCCATGATGGCCACGGCCATCGGCCCCCAGAACACGCTGCGCGACAGCGGGATCATCGCCAGCACCGCCGCAGCCGCGGTCAGGATGATCGGGCGGCAACGGCGTACCGCCGACTCGACCACCGCCTCCCAGGCCGGCACGCCCCGGGCGCGGTCCTGCTCGATCTGGTCGATCAGGATCACCGAGTTGCGCATGATCATGCCCATCAGTGCGATGACGCCGAGCAGTGCGACGAAGCCGAAGGGCCGGTCCAGCAGCAGCAGCGCCGCGGCAACGCCGGCAATGCCCATCGGCGCCGTGAGAAAGACCAGCATCGCGCGGCTGAAGCTTTGCAGCTGCAGCATCAGCAGCGTGAACATGATGAACAGCATCAGCGGTGCACCGACGGCAATCGAGCCCTGGCCCTTGGCGCTCTCCTCCACCGCGCCGGCCACCTCGATGCGGTAGCCGGGCGGCAGCCGGGCGCGGATGGGCTCGAACAGCGGATCCAGCTGCGCGGTGACGGTGGCGCCCTGCAACCCGGCGACGATGTCGCCCTGAACCGTGGCCGCATAGTCCCGGCCTTCGCGCCATAGCACGCCCGGCTCCCAGGTGACGTGCAACCTTGCCACCTGGCTCAGCGGGATGCTGCGTCCGCTGGCGCTGGGCACGTAGCCCTTGGCAAGATCTGTGATCATCCGGCGCTCGTCCTGCGGCTGGCGCAGCACGATGTCGACCAGGTTGTCGCCGTCGCGGAACTGGCCGATGGTGCTGCCGTTGTTCAGGGTGCGCGACGCCTGCGCGATGGCTTGGCTGGACACACCCAGCGCGCGCGCCTTGTCCTGGTCGATCTCCAGGCGCAGCACCTTGACCGATTCATTCCAGTTGTCGTTGACACCGCGCAGGTTGGGGTTGGCAAGCATCAGCTCCTTGACCTCGTCAGCGACCTTGCGCACCTGCGCCGGCTCTGGGCCCACGACCCGGAACTGCACCGGGTAGGGCACCGGTGGGCCGTTGGGCAGAAGCTTGGCGCGCGCCCGGGCCTCCGGGAACTCGCTGGCCAGCAGCTCGGGCAAGGCCGCCAGTACGCGATCGCGCGCGGCCTGGTCGCGCGGCATCAGCACCAGCTGGCTGACGTTGCTCTGCGGAAAGATCTGGTCCAGCACCAAGACGAAGCGCTCCGCACCGCTGCCCACCCAGGCGGTGACGTGCTCGATGCCTTCTAGGTTCATCAGCCGCGCCTCGGCGCGCCGGGTCACCGCTTCGTTGGCCGCGAAGGACGTGCCCTCGGGATACCACAGGTCGACCAAGATCTCCGGCCGGCTGGAATCGGGGAAGAACTGGTTTTGCACACGGCCCATGCCGAACAGGCCGAGCAGCAGCGTGGCCACGGTCAGCGCGATGGTGATCCAGCGATGGCGAACGCACCAGTCCACCAGCGCGCGAAAGCGTGTGTAGAAAGGCGTATCGAAGAGCTCGTGCGGCTCGCCCTCAGCCAGCGCGTGTGGCGGTCTCTTCAGCAACACCGTGCCCAGATAGGGCACGAAGAACACCGACACCAGCCAGGAGATGACCAGCGCCGCGGCGGTGACGGCAAAGATGGCGAAGGTGTATTCGCCCACGGTCGACTTGGCCAGGCCGATGGGCAGGAAGCCGGCGGCCGTGATCAGCGTGCCGGTGAGCATCGGCATGGCCGTCGCCTCGTAGGCGAAGGTCGCTGCGCGCAGCTTGTCGTAGCCCTCCTCGAGCTTGCGCACCATCATCTCCACCGCGATGATGGCGTCGTCCACCAACAGGCCCAACGCGATGATCAGCGAGCCCAGCGAGATCTTGTGCAGACCCACGCCCCAGTAGTACATCACCACGAAGGTGATGGCCAGCACCAGCGGGATGGTGATGCCCACCACCAGCCCAGGCCGCCAGTCGAGCGTGAAGCGCCATGCACCGGGCTTGCGGTGCAGCCCCAGGCTGAGGAAGCTGACGCCCAGAACAATCAGCACCGCCTCGATCAACACGCGGACGAACTCGTTCACCGAGCGGGCCACCACCTTCGACTGGTCCTGGAACTGGCTCACCTCGATGCCGGCCGGAAGCTCGGCGCGGATCGCCTCGGTGGCATGCTGCAGCGAGCGGCCCATGGCAATGATGTCGCCGCCCTTTGCCATCGAGACGCCCAACGCGATGACCTCCTTGCCCTGATGCCGCACCTTGACCTGCGGCGGGTCGACATAGGCGCGGCGGACGGTGGCGATGTCGCCCAGCCTGAAGCTGCTGCTACCGGCGCGGATGGAAAACTGCTCCAGGTCCTCGATCTTCCTGAACTGTCCGGCCACGCGCACCTGCACGAAGTCGGTGCCGGCATTGACGACGCCGGCCGACTCCACCGCGTTCTGCTGGCCAAGCTGCGCCAGCACCTGGTTGAAGTCCAGCCCAAGCTGTGCCAGGCGCTTTTGCGAGACCTCGATGAACAGCTTTTCTTCCTGCGCGCCGAACAGCGCCACCTTGCTGACATCGGATACCTTCAGCAGCTGCTGGCGCACGCGGTCTGCGTGGTCCTTCAACTCCTGGTAGCTGAAGCCGTCGGCCGACAGCGTGTAGATCGAGCCGTAGACGTCGCCGAACTCGTCGTTGAAGAACGGCCCGACCACGCCGGCCGGCAGCGTGACGCGGATGTCGCCGACCTTCTTGCGCACTGTGTACCAGACCTGCGCCATCTCCTCCGGCGGCGACGAGTCCTTTACCTGGAAGATGATCAGCGCCTCGCCCGGCTTGGAGTAGCTGCGGATCTTGTCCGAGTACGGCACCTCCTGAAGCGTGCGCTCGATCTTGTCGGTCACCTGCTCGGCCAACTGCTGCGCGGTGGCGCCTGGCCAGTACACGCGAAGCGCCATGGCCCTGAAGGTAAAGGGCGGGTCTTCGTCCTGGCCGAGCTGGAAATAGGCGACGCTGCCCAGCAGCAGCAGCACCACCAGCAGGTAGCGCGTCAGCGCCGCATGCTCGATCGCCCAACGCGAGATATTGAAGCGCCGGCGCGGCGCTTCGGTGCGCTGCGACTGCGACGGCATGCTTGCGGCGTTCACTTCACGCGTACCGGCGACACGGCTGGCGCGGAGGCGGCCGAAGCCAGCGCCGGGTCGACGTAGAGCTTGACCTTCTGGCCGGGCGTCAGCACATGCACACCCGCGGTCACAACCACCTGGCCCGGGCTCAGGCCGGCACCGATCACCGCGTCGTTGCCGTCGGCGCCCAGCACGTCGACCAACTGCAGGCGCACGGTCATCGTCGCCGGATCGACCAGCCAGACATGGCTGGCGCCCTGGTGCTCCTTCAATGCCGACAGCGGCAGCTTGGTCACGCCTGCGGCGCGGGGCATGTCCACCAGCACCGTGGCGGTCTGCCCCAGGCGCAGCAGGCCGCCACGGCCGATGTCGGCCTTGACTTGGAAGGTCCGAGTCATCGGGTCGGCGGCCGCGGAAATCTCGCGGATCGTCGCCGGCAGAAGCACCTGCGACTCGCCCCAAGGCCGCACCTTCACACGGCCCGGCGCCGCAGCCAGTGCCTGGATCGCCGCGACCTGGTCTTCCGGCACGGCGAAGACCACGTCGCGCGGGCCGTCGTGGGCCAGGCGCAGCACCGGCGCACCCGCGGCCATCACCATGCCGGGCTCGGCATCCACGCCGGTGACCACGCCTGACACGTCTGCGACCAGAATGGAATAAGCCGCTTGGTTGCCCTGCACCGCGGCCTGCGCCCGGGCCTGGTCGAGTTGCGCCAGGGCCGACTTCATGGCCGCATCGCGCCGCTCGAACTCAGCCGCACCGATGAAGCCCTGGTCGAAAAGTTCCCTGTAACGCCTGAACTCGGCCACGGCAAGCGCATGGCTGGACTCTGCCGCTGCCAAGGCCGCGCGTGCCGCATCCTGGCCCAAACGCAAGTCCTGCGGGTCGAGCCGGGCCAGCAACTGCCCTGCCTTGACCTGCTGCCCGGGCTGCGCTTGGCGTTCTACCAGCTTGCCGCCGACGCGAAAGCTCAGCTTGGTCTCGGTGCGGGCCAGTACCTCGGCCGCGTACTCCGAGCTGCCGCCGGCCTCGGAGGCGCTCAGTGTCACGGTGCGGACGGCCCGCAGCGGTTCCGGCGCGGGTACTGGGCGGCCGCAACTGGCCAGAAGTATCGACGCCAATCCCATCGTCAGGTACTTGCAGCGCAACATGTTGAGATCCGTGGAAGCCGCGCCGGTACCCAAGGGCTGCAATGCCCACAGTCACGCGGTCTGATAACGATACATTGACTGACTGGTCAGTAATATAGCGTCCCTACACAGCCCTGTGCAAGGCCGGGATACCGCCAGTGACGCTCAGCCAGACAGATGGCCCGCCCGGCCGTGGACAATGCTCTGGTGGCCGAGCAGCACTACGAAAACTTTCCCGTCGCGTCGCTGCTGAGCCCCGCCGCCCTGCGCCCGTCCGTGATGGCGCTTTACTGGTTCGCGCGTCGCGCCGATGACCTGGCTGACGAAGGCGATGCCCCGGCGGCAACGCGCCACGCACAGCTGGTGGCCTATCGCGCCGACCTGCAGGCGGTGCTGGCGGGACAGCCGGACAGCGGGCATTGGCCTTCGGTGTTCCCGCCGCTGGCGCAGGCGATCCGCCATCATGCCCTGCCGGGACAGTGGCTCCATGCCCTGCTCGACGCCTTCGAGCAGGACGTGCGCAACCCGCGCTATGCCGACCGAGCCGAGTTGCTGGCCTATTGCGCGCGCTCGGCCAATCCGGTGGGCAGGCTGCTGCTACGCCTGTACCGTGTTGGCGATGCGTTGTCGCTGCGCCAGGCCGACGCCATCTGCACGTCGTTGCAGTTGATCAACTTCTGGCAGGACCTGAGCGTGGATCTGCCGCGTGACCGCGTCTACGTGCCCGAGGCCGACCTGCAGCGTCACGGGCTCGATCTGCCCAGGCTTTTGCAGCAGCCAGACGATGCGGCGATGCGTGCGCTGGTACGCGACCTGGCGCTGTGGGCCGGCGCGCTGATGGCCGAAGGGGCGCCGCTGGCCTTGCGGCTGCCGGGGCGCATTGGCTGGGAATTGCGTCTGGTGGTTCAGGGGGGCTTGCGGATTCTTGAGAAAATCGCCGCCATGGGTTTCGACAGTGTTCGCACGCGGCCGGTGCTGGAGCGCCTGGATGCTCCTGTGCTGCTGTGGCGCGCCTTGCGCATGCGATGATGAATGCGCCCGCCAGTCCGGCCTCCGTCAGCCCACAGCAGTACGTGAAGGACAAGGCCGCATCCAGCGGCTCGTCCTTTTATTACGCCTTCCTGTTCCTGCCGCCGCCTCGGCGGGCCGCGATCACAGCCTTCTATGCCTTCTGCCGCGAAGTGGACGACGTGGTCGACGAGACCAGCGACGCCGGCGTCGCGGCGGCCAAGCTCGCGTGGTGGCGCCAGGAGGTGCAGGCTGCCTTCACCGGCAGACCCAGCCATCCAGTCATGAAGGCGCTGATGCCGCTGGCCGGCGAATTCGACATCAGGCCGGCCCAGCTGCTCGCGGTGATCGATGGCTGCCAGATCGACCTGCAGCAAACGCGCTTTCTCGACTATCCCGGTCTGCAGCACTACTGCCACCTGGTGGCCGGCGTGGTCGGCGAGGTCGCGGCATCCATCTTCGGCCGCAGCGCCGACGCCACCGTGCAATACGCTCACCGGCTTGGCCTGGCGATGCAGTTGACCAACATCATCCGCGACGTCGGCGACGACGCGCGCCGCAATCGCATTTACCTGCCGATGTCGGATCTGCAGCAGTTCGATGTCAAGGCTTACGAGATCCTGAAGCGCGAGGCTCCCTGGGGCTACAGCGATCGCTTCGAGGCGCTGATGCGCTTTCAGGCTGAACGTGCGCACCGCCTGTACGACGAAGCCTTCGGCTTGCTTCCAGATGCCGACCGCCAGGCTCAGAAGCCCGGGCTGATGATGGCCAACATCTACCGCACCCTGTTGCGTGAGATCGAGGCTGATGGCTTCCGGGTGCTGCACCAGCGCACCTCGCTGACGCCCTTGCGCAAGCTCTGGATAGCGTGGCGCACTCACTGGCGCGGACGTTGAAGGCGCGGCGGGTGGCCGTGGTGGGTGCCGGCTGGGCCGGCATTGCCGCGGCGGTCCAGGCGCGCAAGGCCGGATGCGAAGTCGAAGTCTTCGAGATGGCCCCGCAGGCCGGGGGCCGGGCGCGCACGGTGCCGGTGGCCGGCCACGCACTGGACAACGGCCAGCACATCCTGATCGGCGCGTACCAGGCGACGCTGGAGCTGATGCGCGAGCTCGGGGCGGACATCACGACATTGCTGCGCCGCATGCCGCTGGCGCTGCAGTACCCGGATGGACAGGGGCTGCGGCTGCGCCAAGGCGCGCCGGTGCCGGCGTTCGTGCGCGCAGTACTGGGCCGCCGGGGCTGGCGCTGGGGCGACCGGCTGGCCCTGCTGGCGGCCGCCTCGCGCTGGGCAGCGATGCGTTTTCGCTGCCCCCAAGGCATGAGCGTGGCCGAACTGTGCCGCGGGCTGCCGGCCGGCGTGCAGCGCGAGCTGATCGAGCCGCTGTGCGTGGCCGCGCTCAACACCCCGGCCGCGCAGGCCAGCGCAGCGGTGTTCCTGCGCGTGCTTCGCGACGCACTGTTCAGCGGCCCGGGTTCTTCGGACCTGCTGCTGCCCTGCGCGCCGCTGGGCAAACTGCTGCCGCAGCCCGCTGCGCGCTGGTTCGAGCGCCATGGCGTGGGCCTGCACCTCGGCGCGCGCGCCACCGAACTGCAGCCGGAATCTGAAGCCTGGCGCCTGGACGGAGAGCGTTTCGATGCCGTGGTGCTGGCCTGCAGCGCAGCGGAAGCCGCCCGGCTGGCTTCGCCGATCGCCCCTGACTGGGCGCTGCTGGCCGCAGCGCTGCGCTACGAACCGATCGTCACCGTCTACCTGCAATGTGCGGGCGCGCGCCTGGCATGGCCCATGGTGGCGTTGCATGCCGGCGCGGAGCTGCCGGCGCAGTTTGCCTTCGACCTGGGGGCGCTCGACGGCCCGCGCGGGGTGTTCGCCTTCGTGATCAGCGGAGCGCGCGAATGGGTCGATCGCGGCCTGCACGCGACGGCGGCGGCCACGCTCGCCCAGGCACTGTCTGCCTTCCCCGAAGGCACCTGGCCGTCGGCGCCGGCGCTGCTGCACGTGGCCGCGGAAAAGCGGGCCACCTTCCGCTGCACGCCAGGGCTGCTGCGGCCGCCGCCGGACATCGCGCCCGGGCTGCGGGCTGCGGGAGACTATGTTGCCGGTCCGTACCCGGCCACTCTCGAGGGTGCGGTGCGTGCCGGACGCGATGCGGCGCTGGGACTGGGCTGATCAGCGCCGGGCAAAGGGTGCGGCCAGCGGCTCGCCGACGAATAGCGACTGCTGCGGCCAGAGCACGCTCTTCCAATAGGCTTCGATCAGCGTGCTGCCCTGCAGGTAGTGCAGCAGCAGCCATTGTGGATGCGGGAACTTTTGCAGATGGTTGCAAGGCTCGCTGACGCTGCCGTGGCTGGCCGTGGCACCCGAGGCGATCCAGTCCAGCGCAGTCGCCTGGCCGGTGGCCCGGCTCAGTTGACCACCGTAGGAGGTGAGGTGGTCGCCCAGGCCGCCATCCAGCCATTCGATGCCCTCGTTGACCGGCAGGCGCACGCTGCCCGTCAGAACCAGCAGCGCTCGGCGCGGGTGTTGCCACTGTACGGCCGGTTGCACGTGCACCTCGACGCCCGCCAGGCGCTGCAGGCCAGCCGGCGGATACAGCCGGGCGCGCACGTTGCGTGCGGCATCGTCGGTGGTAAGGAAGTACGCTTGGGCTGGCGGCGCGGCACGCAGGCCGAGGCTTCGATCGGCGGCCACGCCACGGTCGATCAGGCGCCGCGCGGCTTCGATGTCACGCGCGGCGAGCAGCATCGACAGGCGCAGGCCATAGTCCGTGTAGGGCCGTGCCGAGGCCGAGTTGGCATAGCCCGACACGCGCGACGCGCCGCAGCTGTGGCGGCACAGCGCTGCGTCGAAGCCCAGTGCCAGAGCCCCGGTGATGGAGTTGCACTCCACCGCATAGGGCTGCGTCCAGGCCAGCGCCAAGGCCTGCGTTTGGGCGCCGAAATGCTCGTCGATGGATTGGCGCAGCGCCGCGAACTCCTCGGCTGTCAAGGTGGCGCGCAACGGCAACTCAACGCGCAGCACCTGTTCGGGCCGCAGCTTCCGCATGTGCAGGTAGTACTCGCCGATGACCAGCGAATACGGATCGGCGGTGTTGATGACCAGGCCGATGTCGGCTGCACGCAGCCGGCCCCTGGCCCGTGGCACGGCGACCCACTGAGGCGCCGATTCCGCGGCGCCCGACTGCAAGGCTGGCGCTACCGGCTTGGCCGAGGACGCGGCGGCGGGCGCGAAGGCGGACTCCTGGCCCTGGGCCAGAGCGACCCCCGCGCAGACGCAGGCCAAGCTCAGCACCACCGCCGAACCCCAGTGGGTCAGGCGTTGCCGGCATGCAATCCGATGTTCCACAATGCAGAATCACTCAAACAACGCCACAATCGCCCTCATGAAGGACAAGGGCACGCAGAAGCCGGCCATCCAGGTGCTGGAACGCAGCTTCGCACTGTTCGATGTGCTGGCCTCGCACCAGGACCCCGTTTCCCTGAAGCAGATCAGCGCACAGACCGGGCTGCATCCCTCCACGGCGCACCGGATCTTGAACGATCTGGCGGTCGGCGGCTTCGTCGACAGGCCTCATGCCGGCAACTACCGCCTGGGCATGCGGCTGTTGGAACTGGGCAACCTGGTGAAGGCCCGACTCGACGTGCGTGAGGCCGCCATCGGCCCGATGCGCGAACTGCACAAGCTGACGCACCAGCCAGTGAACCTGTCGATGCGCCAGGGCGACGAGATCGTCTACATCGAACGAACCTACAGCGAGCACTCGGGCATGCAGGTCGTGCGTGCTGTGGGTGGACGGGCGCCGCTTCACCTGACTTCGGTGGGCAAGCTTTTCCTGGCCATGGACGACCCGCTGAAGGTGCGGGCGTACGCCACGCGCACCGGCTTGGCGGGTCAAACGCGTAACAGCATCACCGCGCTGCCGGCCCTGGAGCGCGAGCTGGCCAACGTGCGCAGGCTCGGCACGGCACGAGACGACGAGGAGCTCGAGATGGGGGTGCGCTGCATGGCGGCGGGCATCTACGACGATCAGAGGAAGCTGATCGCCGGGCTGTCGATCTCGGCACCAGCCGATCGCCTGGAAGAAGGCTGGGCGGAGCGCGTCAAGGCCACTGCGGCGCAGATCTCCGCGGCGCTGGGACACAGGGGTTGAATCCGGCCGCGGGCTTGCCGCTTCAGTAGCGTGCGCCGACGGCCTGTGGCGAGGCTGGAAGCACCGTCTGGTCGAGCCACTTGCGGATGCGCTCGGCATCACCGATACGCGAGTACCTGCCCGCCGAATCCAGCAGTACCATGATCAGCTTGCGGCCGGCCATTTCAGCCTGCATGACCAGACAGCGTCCGGCTTCGGATATGAAGCCGGTCTTCTGCAAGCCGATGTCCCATTCAGGGTTGCGTATCAGGCCGTTGGTGCTGCGGTACTGTAACTGGCGCTTGCCGACATCGACCTGGGCCTCGGCCAAGGTGGACAATTCGCGAATGATGGGGTGCGAGTAGGCGGCATCGACCAGGCGCGCCAGGTCTTGGGCACTCGCGCGGTTCTTGCTCGACAGCCCTGTGGGCTCGACATACCGGGTGTCGGACATGCCGAGCAGTTGCGCCTTGGCGTTCATCGCACCGACGAATGCGTCCATGCCGCCTGGGTAGTTCCGGCCTAGGGCATGCGCGGCGCGGTTCTCCGAGGACATCAACGCCAGCAGCAGCATGTCACCCCGGCTCAGCTGGGTGCCCACCGTCAGGCGCGAGCGGCTGCCCTTCTCGGTGTCCACATCATCCTGCGAGATGGTCAGCATTTCGTCCATCGACAGGCCTGCCTCCGTGACCACCAGGGCCGTCATCAGCTTGGTGATCGAGGCGATCGGCAGCACGGCCTGAGGGTTCTTGCTGAACAGCACTTGATGGGTGTCCTGGTCAACGACCAGTGCCACGCTCGACTTCAGGTCGAGCGGGTCGTCGGTCGCGTGCAACCCATACAGCTGGCCCATCGAAGGCCGAGCCGGTGCGGCCTTGCCCACCGCTCGCCGCGGACTCTTGATCGCGCGCTTGTTGCGGTTGCCCGCTGCCTGCTGCGCCTTGATGGCGGACTTGGCTGCCTTGACGCTGCGCGTGGAATTGTCCTTCTTGGCCGCGTCGGCCACGGGGGCGTGCGTCAAGCCCACAGTGACACACAGCGCCAACATCAGATGCCGAAGCCAAGCCAGCTTGAACCAACGACCCACGACAACTCCTTCTCAGCCCGCCGGCAGTGTAGGGGATCGAAAAAAAACGTGCAAGATCAAAAGCTTGCTGATACTTCCTAAAGTTTCGCCTGCGGTGATCCGGAAACTGTTGCGTTTGCGCAAACAATGCCCGCTCGAACCAGGCGAACCCCTGGCGATAGGGCGTTGCCGTAACGCGTCAGCCCTGCGCTGCCACTCTTTCGGCCTTGCTTTGCAACTTGTTTAGCGCCGACAGGTAAGCCTTGGCCGACGCGACGATGATGTCCGGGTCGGCGCCGACGCCGTTGACCACCCGCCCTCCAAGTTGCAGCCGCACGGTCACTTCACCCTGCGATTCTGTGCTGCCGGAGGTGATGGCATTCACCGAATACAGCAACAGTTCGGCACCACTTTGCACTTTGGATTCGATGGCCTTGAGGCTGGCGTCCACCGGCCCGTTGCCGTCACTTTGAGCATGGTGCTCGACGGGACCTGCGGCAAAGACCACGCTGGCAGACGGCCGTTCCCCGGTCTCGGAATGCTGCGCGAGCGACAACAGCCGGTAGTGCTCCTGCTCGCTGGTCACGCTTTCGTCGCCCATCAGCGCGATGATGTCTTCATCGAAGATGTCGCTCTTGCGGTCCGCCAGGTCCTTGAAGCGGGCAAAGGCTGCATTGATGTCGGCTTCGGACTCGGACACGATGCCCAACTCTTGCAGCCGCTGCTTGAAGGCGTTGCGGCCCGACAGCTTGCCCAGCACGATCTTGTTGGCGCTCCAGCCCACGTCCTCGGCGCGCATGATCTCGTAGGTGTCGCGCGCCTTCAGCACGCCGTCCTGGTGGATGCCCGAGGCATGCGCGAAGGCATTGGCGCCGACCACCGCCTTGTTCGGCTGTACGACGAAGCCGGTGGTCTGCGCCACCAGCCGCGAAGCCGGAACGATCTGCGAGGCATCGACGCGCAGGTCCAGACCGAAGTAGTCGCGCCGGGTCTTCACCGCCATCACCACCTCTTCCAGCGAGCAGTTGCCGGCACGCTCGCCCAGGCCGTTGATCGTGCATTCCACCTGGCGGGCGCCGCCGATGGTCACGCCGGCCAACGAGTTGGCCACCGCCATGCCCAGGTCGTTGTGGCAGTGCACCGACCAGATCGCCTTGTCGCTGTTGGGAATGCGCTCGCGCAGGTTGCGGATGAACTGGCCGTACAGCTCGGGCACTGCATAGCCTACCGTGTCCGGGATGTTCAGCGTGGTCGCGCCCTCCTTGATCACCGCCTCGAGCACGCGGCACAGGAAGTCGGGGTCGGAGCGGTAGCCGTCCTCGGGCGAGAACTCCACGTCGTCGCACAGGTTGCGCGCGAAGCGCACCGACAGCTTCGCCTGCTCGAAAACCTCGTCGGCGCTCATGCGCAGCTTCTTCTGCATGTGCAGCTCGCTGGTGGCGATGAAGGTGTGGATGCGCGCCCGCGCCGCGGGCTTCAGCGCCTCGGCCGCGCGCGAGATGTCGCGGTCGTTGGCCCGCGCCAGCGAGCACACCGTCGAATCCTTGATGTGCGAAGCTATGGTGCGCACGCATTCGAAGTCGCCGTTGCTCGACGCCGCGAAGCCGGCCTCGATGACGTCGACGCGCAGCCGCTCCAGCTGGCGCGCGATTCGCAGCTTCTCGTCCTTGGTCATCGAGGCGCCGGGCGATTGCTCGCCGTCGCGCAGGGTGGTGTCGAAGATGATCAGGTTGTCACTCATGTCTCGGGTTCCCTTCATTGCGCGATCGCCGCCATGGCGAGCGCATCCTGCAACGCTCCGGCCCGGGCCAAGCCGGACAGCAGCGCCTTGAAGCTGGCCGCCACGATGTCGGCATCGATACCCACGCCGTGCAGGCGCCGCTCGCCGACGCGCATCTCGATGTAGGCCGCGGCCTTGGCCCTGGCCCCGCTGCCGATCGCATGCTCATGGTAGTCGAGCACCTGCACCGGCACGCCGAAGGCCGCATGCAGCGCCGCCGCGCAGGCATCGACCGGGCCGCTGCCCTGCCCCTGCAACGCCACGGCGCGGCCATCGCAGCGCAGTGTGGCCTGCAGCTTCACGCGGCCATCGCCGGCTTCGTCCAGGCGATAGGATTCGAGCAGCCGGCCGTCCGGCCGGTACTCGGCCTCGAACACGGCCCACAGGTCAGCCGCGCTCATCTCACGGCCCTGCACGTCCATCACCGCCTGCACCACCTGGCTGAATTCGATCTGCAGGCGCCGCGGCAGCTCCACGCCGTATTCGGCCTCCAGCAGGTAGGAGATGCCGCCCTTGCCCGACTGGCTGTTGACGCGGATCACCGCCTCGTAGCTGCGGCCCAGGTCCTTCGGGTCGATCGGCAGGTAGGGCATGTCCCAGATGTCTCCATCGCGCCGCGCCGCGAAGGCCTTCCTGATCGCGTCCTGGTGCGATCCCGAGAACGAGGTGTAGACCAGCTCACCCACGTAGGGGTGGCGCGGGGGCACCGGCAACTGGTTGCAATGCTCCACGCAGTCGCGGATCTCGTCGATGTTCGAGAAGTCCAGCCCGGGCGCCACGCCTTGGGTGTAGAGGTTCAGAGCAACGTTCACGAGATCGAGGTTGCCGGTGCGCTCGCCATTGCCGAACAGGCAGCCTTCCAGCCGGTCGGCGCCGGCCATCACCGCGAACTCGCCGGCCGCCGTGCCGGTGCCACGGTCGTTGTGCGGATGCGCCGACAGCACGATCGCCTCGCGCCGTTCCAGATTTCGGTGCATCCACTCCACCATGTCGGCAAAGATGTTCGGCGTGCTGTGCTCCACCGTCGACGGCAGGTTGACGATGCATTTGCGCTGCGGCGTCGGCTGCCACACGGCAGTGACGGCATCGACCAAACGCTTGCTGAAGGCCAGCTCGGTGCCGGAGAACATCTCAGGCGAGTACTGGAAGGTCCAGCGCGTGACCGGCTGGCGTGCGGCGTGGTTCATCAGCAGGCGCGCATGCCGCACCGCCAGATCGACGATGCCGTCTTCGTCCAGCCCCAGCACCACGCGGCGCATCACCGGTGCGGTGGCGTTGTACAGGTGCACGATGGCGCGCGGCGCGCCCGCCAGCGCTTCGAAAGTGCGCTGGATCAGCTCCTCGCGTGCCTGGGTCAGCACCTGGATGGTGACGTCGTCGGGAATCAGCTTCTTCTCGATCAGCAGTCGCACGAAGTCGAAGTCCGCCTGCGAAGCCGAGGGGAAGCCGACCTCGATCTCCTTGAAGCCGATGCGCACCAGCATCTCGAACAAACGCAGCTTGCGCGCCGGGTCCATCGGCTCGATCAGCGCCTGGTTGCCGTCGCGCAGGTCGACGCTGCACCACAGCGGCGAGCGTTCCAGCACCGCGTCGGGCCAGCGGCGGTTGGCCAGGCGCACCGGCGCGAAGGCACGGTACTTGTCGGCGGGTTGGATGTGCATGGTCATGATCGAGCCTGATGGGTGGGGTGACACGCAACTTCGAAAAAACCAACGGCCCGTTGCGTGAGCTGACGGGCCGTTGATCGAAATCGAATGGATGTGCGAGATCAGCGCGCCCGGGGCACTCCTAGAAGCAATAGCCAGATGGCGTGATGACAAGTCGACATTATTTCAATATAGCATGGGCCGAACATCAGTGAAGCCCGCGTTCGTCGGGTTCGTCGGTGGAAATCGCAATCACGCTGACCGGCTTGCCCTTGGTCTTGCGCCAGGCATACACCACGTAACCCGACATGCCATAGAGGCAAAAGGCACCGAACAGCACCAGCGGCGGATGCAGGTTCACAGCGGCGATGGCCAGCGCCACCAGCACCAGCACGATGAAGGGTACCGAGCGCCGCTGGCCCAGGTCCTTGAAGCTGTAGAAGGGCACATTGGTCACCATCGTTAGCCCGGCATACAGCGTCACCGCCATCGCGCCCCAGGCCAGCCAGTCGATGCGTCCGACGCCCTTGAAGCCGGCATCGTCGAAGACCCAGATGAAGCCAGTCACCAGCGCCGCAGCCGCCGGGCTGGGCAAGCCCTGGAACCAGCGCTTGTCGACCACCCCGATGTTGGTATTGAAGCGGGCGAGGCGCAGCGCCGCCGACGCACAGTAGACGAAGGCCCCCACCCAGCCCAGCTTGCCCATGCCCTTGAGCGCCCACTCATAGACGATCAGCGCCGGGGCCGCGCCAAAGCTGACCATGTCCGACAGGCTGTCCATCTGTTCGCCGAAGGCGCTTTGCGTGTTGGTCATGCGCGCGACGCGGCCGTCCAGGCTGTCAAGCACCATCGCGCAGAACACGCCGATCACCGCGTTCTCGAAGCGGCCATTCATGGCCATGACGATGGCATAGAAGCCGCCGAACAAGGCCGCCAACGTGATCATGTTGGGCAGCACGTAGATTCCCTTGCGGCGGGGCCGCAAGGGCGCGTCGCCCTCGACCGTCGATTCCGGGGTCGAGGCGGGCTCGTTCTTCATCGGGTGGTCGCTCGAGCCTTCAGTTGCGGCTCTTGTCGACCAGCTTGTTGGCCTTGATCCACGGCATCATCGCGCGCAGCTTCTCGCCGACCACCTCGATCGAGTGCTCGGCCATCAGGCGGCGGCGGCTCAGCAGCGTGGGCGCGCCAGCACGGTTTTCCAGGATGAAGCTCTTGGCGTACTCGCCGCTCTGGATGTCGGCCAGCATCTTCTTCATCGCCACCTTGGTCTCCGACGTGATGACCTTTGGGCCGGACACGTACTCGCCATACTCAGCGTTATTGCTGATCGAGTAGTTCATGTTGGCGATGCCGCCTTCATAGATCAGGTCGACGATCAGCTTCAGTTCGTGCAGGCACTCGAAGTAGGCCATCTCGGGCGCGTAGCCGGCCTCGACCAGCGTCTCGTAGCCGGCCTTGATCAGCTCCACCGTGCCGCCGCACAGCACCGCCTGCTCGCCAAACAGGTCGGTCTCGGTCTCTTCGCGGAAATTGGTCTCGATGATGCCGGCCTTGCCGCCGCCGTTGGCCGCGGCATAGCTCAGCGCCAGGTCGCGCGCCTTGCCGCTCTTGTCGGCATGCACGGCGATCAGGTGCGGCACGCCGCCACCGCGGCTGTAGGTGTCACGCACCGTATGGCCCGGCGCCTTGGGCGCGACCATCCACACGTCGAGGTCGGCGCGCGGCACGACCTGGCCGAAGTGCACGTTGAAACCGTGGGCAAAGGCCAGCGACGCGCCTTCGCGGATGTTCGGCTCGACCGACTCGCGGTACACGGCAGCAATCTGCTCGTCCGGCAACAAGAGCATCACCACGTCGGCGCCCTTCACGGCCTCGCCGACCTCGGCCACCTGCAGGCCGGCCTTCTCCACCTTGGACCAGGATGCGCCGCCCTTGCGCAGGCCAACCGTCACCTTGACGCCGCTGTCGCTCAGGTTCTGTGCGTGGGCATGGCCCTGCGAGCCGTAGCCCACGATCGTGACCTTCTTGCCCTTGATCAGGCTCAGGTCGGCGTCCTTGTCGTAATAGACCTTCATGCTGTTCTCCGTGTGAAAAGTTTGTGGTTCAGGGGCAGCCGGGCACCCGCTTCATACCCTGAGGATCCGCTCGCCGCGGCCGATGCCGCTGGCGCCGGTGCGAACCGTCTCGAGAATCGCTGCCCGGTCGATAGCCTCCAAGAAGGCATCGAGCTTGCCCGAATCGCCGGTCAGTTCAAGGGTGTAGCTCTTCTCGGTGACGTCGATGATGCGGCCGCGGAAGATGTCGGCCATGCGCTTCATTTCGTCGCGCTCCTTGCCGACCGCCCGCACCTTGATCAACATCAGTTCGCGTTCGGTGTAGCTGCCTTCGGTCAGGTCGACGACCTTGACCACCTCGATCAAACGGTTCAGGTGCTTGGTGATCTGCTCGATGATCTCGTCCGAGCCGTTTGTGACGATGGTCATGCGCGACAGCGAAGGGTCTTCGGTGGGCGCGACGGTCAGGCTTTCGATGTTGTAGCCGCGCGCCGAGAACAGCGCCACCACGCGCGACAGTGCGCCAGGCTCGTTTTCCAGCAGCACCGCAATGATGTGTTTCATTTGTGTCGTCCTGCGCGCTCTTCGATGCCGGCGGCGGTAACCGCCGGCTCTTGGCCACGCTTTGCGAGTAAAGATAGACTGTCCGAAGCCGTCGCTCGGCGGCCCGCCGGCCTCGCGGACGCCGGCACGGTAGCGCCGGCAGGCGGGGCGGTAGGCTGTCGCGCTAAAGGTCTTCGGACCCCAGCAGCATCTCAGTGATGCCCTTGCCCGCCTGCACCATTGGCCAGACGTTCTCTGTCGGGTCGGTGCGGATGTCCAGAAACACGGTGCGGTCCCTCAGACGGATGGCCTCGCGCAGCGCCGGTTCCACATCGGCCGGCCTTTCCACCAGCATGCCGATGTGGCCGTAGGCCTCGGCCAGCTTGACGAAGTCGGGCAGCGCGTCCATGTAGCTGTGGGAATAGCGACCGCCGTAGTCCAGCTGTTGCCACTGCCGCACCATGCCCAGGTAGCGGTTGTTGAGCGAGACAACCTTCACCGGCGTGTCGTACTGCTTGCAGGTGGACAGCTCCTGCAGGCACATCTGAATCGAACCCTCGCCGGTGATGCAGAACACATCCGATTCGGGCTTGGCAAGCTTGATGCCCATGGCATAGGGCAGGCCCACGCCCATCGTGCCCAGGCCGCCGGAATTGATCCAGCGCCGCGGCTCGTCGAAACCGTAGTACTGCGCAGCCCACATCTGGTGCTGGCCGACATCGGAGGTGATGTAGGTGTCGCGGTCCTTGGTCAGCTCCCACAGCTTCTTCACCACGAACTGCGGCTTGATGACCTCGTTGCTGTGCTTGAAGGCCAGGCAATCGCGCTTGCGCCACTCGCCGATCTGGTTCCACCAGGCCGACAGGGCCGCCGCCTCTGGCCGGGTCTGCGCTTCGCCGATCTGCGCGATCAACTCCTGCAGCACGTCCTTGACATCACCGACGATCGGGATGTCCACGCGCACCCGCTTCGAGATCGACGACGGATCGATGTCGATATGGATGATCTTGCGTTCCACCGACGCGAAGTGCTTCGGATTGCCGATCACACGGTCGTCAAAGCGCGCTCCCACGGCCAGCAGCACGTCGCAGTTCTGCATCGTCATGTTGGCTTCATAGGTGCCATGCATGCCCAGCATGCCAAGGAAGCGGGGGTCGCTTGACGGCACCGCACCCAGGCCCATCAGCGTATTGGTGCAGGGATAGCCGAGCTGGTCGATCAGCTGTCGCAGCTCGTTCGAGGCATTGCCGAGGATGACGCCGCCACCGGTGTAGATATAGGGCCGCTTGGCACCCAGCAGCAACTGCACCGCCTTGCGGATCTGCCCCCCGTGGCCCTTCTTGACCGGGTTGTACGAGCGCATCTCGACCCGCTCGGGGTAGTGGAAGCTGCATTGCTTCAGCGACACGTCCTTCGGGATGTCCACCACCACCGGGCCGGGCCGGCCGGTACGGGCGATGTGAAAGGCCCTCTTCAGCGTGGCCGCGAGCTCGCGCACGTCCTTGACGAGGAAGTTGTGCTTGACGATGGGACGGGTGATGCCGACGGTGTCGCATTCCTGGAAAGCGTCCAGCCCGATGGCAGGCGTGGGCACCTGCCCGGTGATGATGACCATCGGAATCGAGTCCATGTATGCGGTTGCAATGCCGGTGACGGCATTGGTCACACCGGGGCCGGAAGTGACCAGCGCCACGCCGACCTCGCCGGTGGCACGCGCATAACCGTCGGCGGCATGCACCGCAGCCTGCTCGTGGCGCACCAGGATGTGCTGGATCGAATCCTGCTTGTAAAGCGAGTCGTAGATGTACAGCACCGCTCCGCCGGGGTATCCCCAGAGGTACTTGACCTGCTCGGCCTGCAGGCAGCGGACCAGGATGTCCGAGCCGTTCAGCTCTTGCGGCGGGTGGGAGGGAGCTTGCGCCGAAGCGGCGCGCCTGACTTCCGCTGGGGAAATATCCATGGTGTGACCCTTTGCGAATTTCTCTGACGAAAAACCATTGGTGCCCCTCCTCGCGCCCTCGTGAGGCGGATTCGGACAGCTTTGAGGCCGGATCTCCGATGCCCGGGTCGGGCCATCGGGCTCCCGGCTGGGGAGCTCATCGTGCGAATCATGCATTATGCCATCCGCCAGCCATGGCCCGCCCGGTGTGAGGGGCGGTGACATAATCGTCGAGGCCCGTGATTGGGGCATCCCGGGACCCGCTCGCCCTTGGCCACCGACAAAGAACTGTCCGATTTCCTCAGGAGCGCCGAAAAGCGGGCCTTCAAGCGCACGGCCTACTCCGTCCGCGACGAGGATGCGGCGCTGGACATCGTCCAGGACGCCATGATCCGCTTGGCCGAGAGCTACGCCGATCGCCCGCTGGCCGAACTGCCTTTGATCTTCGGGCGCATCCTGTCGAACGCCACGATGGACTGGTTCCGCCGGCAAAAGGTGCGCCAGGCGGTGCTGCAGAACTTCTCCGAGGTGCTACCCGGCAACCACGATAGCGAGCCCGACCTGTTCGAGGTGCTGGAGGCCGTAGACCGCCGGATTGATGCGCCGGGCCCGGCCGAACTGCTGTCTCGCGAGCAAACCCTGGCCCTGATAGAAGCCGAAGTGGCCGCGCTGCCGCCGCGTCAACGTGAGGCGTTTCTGTTGCGTTACTGGGAAGAACTGGATACTGCGGAAACCGCGCTGGTCATGGGCTGCTCCGAAGGCAGTGTAAAGACACACTGCTTCAGGGCTGTGCATGCATTGGCGATAGCATTGGCCGCCAAGGGATTGAAGCCATGATCGGACCATCGCGAAGCCAACGGTTTGCCCTCGAAGCGCTGCAGGCGCGCTTCGCCGTGCGCGTCGCCTCTCGGTTGAGCGAGCAGTCCGCAAATCTGCCGCGCGACCTGTCGGAACGCCTGCGCGTTGCGCGCGAGCAGGCGGTGGCCCGCGCCCGGCAGGTCCGGCTGGCCCAGCCGGCCGCGACTTCGGCGCATGCGGCCGTACAAGGCTCTATCGTGATTGGCGAGCCTCCGTCGGCTTGGCTGCGGCTGGCTTCGCTGCTGCCGCTGATGCTGCTGGCGCTGGGCCTGATGCTGATACAGAACATTCACGATCAGGCCGAAATCCACGCCGCGGCCGAAGTCGACGCGGCGCTGCTGGCCGATGACCTGCCCCCTGAGGCCTATGGCGATCCGGGTTTCGTCTTTTTTCTGAAGCAACGCGAACCGTGATCGCACGAAGCGCCCTGAGGCGTTCGCGGCTGGGCGCCTTTGTAGCCAGCGCCCTGCTGGTGGCCTGGCTGGGCGGCAGCGCCGGCGCGCATGCCCAGAGCCCATCGCGGCCCTCCGACGCCGCAGCCGCCAACGGCCCGGCGTGGTCGGCGCTGACGCCTGGACAACAAGCTGCTCTTGCACCGCTCAGCAAAGACTGGCCGGCCATCGATGCGCCGCGCAAGCAGAAGTGGCTGGAGATCGCGGCCCGCTTCCCCTCGATGCCCCCGGAAGAGCGACAACGCATCCAGCAACGCATGGCCGAGTGGGCCCGCATGTCGCCCGAACAGCGCGGCCAGGCGCGGCTGCGGTTCCAGGAGGCGCGACAGATCGACCCCCGCGAGCGCCAGGCACGCTGGGACGCTTATCTGGCGCTGCCGGCCGACGAGCGCCGTGCGCTGTCCAAGAGCGCCTCTACAGTGCCGAAATCGGCTGCGGCCGACACCCGAAACCCGGCTGGCGAGCCCGAAGCGGCGGCCCGACTGGCCGCGCCGCAGAGCGCCGGCAACCCGAGCCAGGTGAAGTCGCCGGCCGCGGCAAGGACCTCCGCAACGGTCGTGGTGCAGGCCAAGCCCGGCGCCAGCACAACGCTGATCTCGAGGACCGCCTCGCCACCGACGCATGTGCAGGCCGGCAGGCCGAAGATCTCGGCCGAGCAAGGCAAGATCAACCGCAGCACCCTGCTGCCCGAGCCCGGTCCCCAGCGCGCCAATGCGCCCGCCTCCGCGGCGCAATGACCGACCCGGCTGCCCATGCTCCCGCGCCCGGCCTGCGCCGCCGCATGGCCGCCTTCGTCTACGAAGGCGTTCTGCTGTTTGGCGTGCTGTCGCTGGCAGCTCTGGCCTACGGGCTGGTCACCGAACAGCGACATGCGCTGGTCGGCCTGCACGGGCTGCAGGTGTTCCTGTTCCTTGTGCTGGGTCTGTACTTCACCTGGTTCTGGTCGCATGGCGGGCAGACCGTGGCGATGAAGACTTGGCATGTCCGCCTGTTGTCCAGGGACGGCCAGCCCGTCGGCGCGGCGCGCGCCTGGCTGCGCTACGTGTTGAGCTGGCTGTGGTTCATGCCGGCCCTGGCGGGCCTGCACCTGGCCGGGTTGCGCGGTGGCGGCACCGTGACGTTGGCCCTGTTTGCGGGCGTTGTGCTGTATGCCCTGCTGGCTCGCTTCAATCCGCGCCGGCAGTTCCTGCACGACCTGATCAGCGGTACCGAGCTGGTGTACTGGCCGACGGCGAAGCGCACGCCGAAGTGAAGGCCATGCAAAATGGGCCGGTATCGCCCATCCGGGCGTCCAGCCGACTGCCTCATGCACGACACCCCGACTGCCGCGACCCGGCCTCTTTCCATCTGCGTGTACTGCGGATCGCGGCCCGGACGTTCGCCATCGCATGCCGCGGCAGCGCGTGACACAGGCACGCTGATCGGCCGGCTCGGCTGGCAGCTGGTGTATGGCGGCGGGCGCGCCGGGCTGATGGGCGAGGTGGCCGATGCAGCGCTGGCTGCCGGTGGACGAGTGGTCGGCGTCATTCCGCGGTCGTTGATGCAGCGCGAGCTCGGCCATGGCGGACTGCACGAGTTGCATGTCGTCGAGACGATGCATGAGCGCAAGCGCCTGATGGCCGAGCGCAGCGATGCCTTCCTGGCCTTGCCCGGCGGCATCGGCACGCTGGAGGAACTGTTCGAAGTCTGGACCTGGCGACAGCTGGGCTACCACGACAAGCCGGTGGGCCTGCTCAATACCGAGGCCTACTACGACAGGCTGCTGGCGTTTATCGGCGCCATGGCGGCCGAGGGCTTTGTGCTGGCGGCCCAGCGCGATCTGCTTCAGGTGGATGCGCAACCGCTGCCGCTGCTGCAACGGCTGCAAGGGCTCGCCGCGCGCGCCACTGCGCCGGACGATTACTCGCGCACCTGAGGAGCGGCAGGCCCTCGTGCCAGGCCCTAGACGGCGGCCTCGTCGGTCTCGCCAGTGCGGATGCGCACCACCTGCTCCACTGGCGTGACGAAGATTTTGCCGTCGCCGATCTTGCCGGTCTTGGCGGCGCGAACGATGGCGTCGATGCAACGCTCCACATCGGCATCCTTGACGACCACCTCGATCTTCATCTTCGGCAGGAAGTCGACCACGTACTCTGCGCCGCGGTACAGCTCGGTGTGGCCCTTCTGCCGGCCGAAGCCCTTGACTTCGGTGACCGTCAGGCCCGACACGCCGACATCGGCCAGGGCCTCGCGCACTTCTTCCAGCTTGAAGGGCTTGATGATGGCAGTGATCTGTTTCATGGACCGACCTCGGAATAGCGTTGCACCTACGCGATTTAATCATGGATCACCGAGGCGTTGACGCCAGTCCGCCGCTTGCCCCGAGTGACTTGCGCCAATGAACCGGAAGCGGTCGGTGCGCACCATGGCGCAGCACCAGACGGGTGCCTGCAGCGCGATCATGGCGCATGCACACACGGCGGCAGCCTGGCGCGCTTGCCCCTAAGATCGCTTGGGATTGACCGTTTGCATGAACCGACAGCCGACCCGCCCCGACATCCTCGCCCACCTCCACGACGACCCGTCGCAGGTGGACCCGCTCGCATGGAACGCCCTGCTCGACGCGCAGCCGGCGCCCACGCCCTTCATGCGCCACGAATACTTGCTGGCATTGCATGCTTCGGGCAGCGCGATACCCGAGACCGGCTGGGTGAACCAGCTGCTGTGCCTGCGGCGCGGCGACGAGTTGATCGGCGCCTGCGCGCTTTACCTGAAGAACCACTCCTACGGCGAGTATGTGTTCGACTGGGCCTGGGCCGACGCCTACCAGCGCCACGGGTTGCACTACTACCCCAAGCTGCTGAGCGCCGTGCCCTTCACGCCCGTGCCGGGCAGCCGACTGCTCGCCCCGCGATGCCGGTTCGCGCCGCCTGCTGCTGCGCTCACTGCGCCAGATCGGCGAGGCCGGCCAGTTGTCGTCGGCCCACCTGCTGTTCATCGAAGAAGCCGACCGCCAGGCCGCTGCCGACGAAGGTTGGATGCTTCGCCAGACAGTCCAGTTCCACTGGCTCAACCGGGACGGTGCGGGCTACGCCGGATTCGACGAGTTCCTGGCCAGCCTTCAGCGCGACAAGCGCAAGAAGATCGCTCAGGAGCGTCGACGCGTGGCCGAGGCCGGCGTGCACTTCACCGTGCATGAAGGCGAGCATATCGACAGCGAGCTGTGGGACTTCTTCCACCGCTGCTATGCGCTGACCTATGCGGCGCACCATTCCACACCCTATCTGACACGAGACTTCTTCGCCCGCATGCAGCGCACGATGGCCCGGCACTGGGTACTGTTCGTCGCGCACCGCGACGGCCGGCGCGTGGCATGCTCGCTGATTGCCGTCGACCCCGATCGAGGCCAGGCCTACGGCCGCTACTGGGGCTGCACCGAGTACCTGCCTTGCCTGCACTTCGAGGCCTGCTACTACCAGCCTCTGGCCTGGTGCATCGGCCGCGGCTACCGCCGTTTCGAAGGTGGCGCCCAGGGCGAGCACAAGATGGCGCGAGGGCTGCTGCCCGTGCTGACGCACTCGGCCCACTGGCTCAGCCATCCCGGCTTCGCCGATGCCGTGGCACGCCACCTGGAGCGCGAGGGCGCCGGCATCGAAGCCTATGTCGACGAGCTGCGCGAGCGCAACCCCTTTCGCGCCGCCGCCTCGCGCTGATCGGCCTGCCTACTGCCTCTTGGACTTGAACCAGTTGGCCATGCCGGCGCTGACCTCGGCCCGGGCATGGTCCGGGCCTTCCCAGCCCTTGACCTTGACCCATTTGCCGGGCTCGAGATCCTTGTAGTGATCGAAGAAATGCTGGATGGTCTTCAACCGCAGCGGGTTCAGGTCCTCGGGCTTCCTCCACTGCGTATAGATCGACAGGATGCGGTCGATCGGCACCGCCAGCAACTTGTTGTCGCCGCCGGCTTCGTCGTCCATGGTCAGCATGCCCAGCGGCCGGCAGGTCACCACCACGCCGGGGATCAGAGGCACCGGGGTCACCACCAGCACGTCCACCGGGTCGCCGTCGTCGGCGAGCGTGTTGGGGATGTAGCCGTAGTTGCAGGGATAGTGCATCGAGGTGCTCATGAAGCGGTCGACGAAGAGCGCACCGGTATCGTGGTCCACCTCGTACTTGATCGGGTCGGCGCTCATCGGGATCTCGATGATGACGTTGAACTCGTCCGGCGCCTTGGCACCAGGGGT
>JBEIHU010000001.1:0-67293 GCA_040381175.1 Burkholderiaceae bacterium | reverse complement strand
CGGCAGCCTGAGTGCAGACAAGGCCATCTACAACTACGTGAAGGCGATCGGCAAGGGCCTGTCCAAGATCATGTCCAAGATGGGCGTGAGCACCTACATGTCGTACTGCGGCGCGCAGCTGTTCGAGGCCATCGGCCTGGAAAAGACCTTCGTCGAGCAGTACTTCCGCGGCACCGCTTCGCAGGTGGGCGGCATCGGCGTGTTTGAAGTCGCCGAAGAAGCGGTGCGCATGCACGTGGCCGCCTTTGGCAACGACCCGGTGCTGGCCCGTGCCCTGGACACCGGCGGTGAATACGCCTGGCGCGTGCGCGGCGAAGAACACATGTGGACGCCCGACGCCATCGCCAAGCTGCAGCACAGCACACGCGCCAACAAGTGGGACACCTACAAGGAATACGCGCAGATCATCAATGACCAGAGCCGGCGCCACATGACGCTGCGCGGGCTCTTCGAGTTCAAGGTCGACCCGGCCAAGGCCATCCCGCTGGAGGAGGTGGAACCGGCGGCGGAGATCGTCAAGCGCTTTGCCACCGGCGCGATGAGCCTGGGCTCGATCAGCACCGAGGCGCACAGCACCCTGGCTGTCGCCATGAACCGCATCGGCGGCAAGAGCAACACCGGTGAAGGCGGCGAAGATCCGGCGCGCTACCGCAATGAGATGAAGGGCATCCGCATCGCTGCCGGCACGCTGGTCAGCGACGTCATCGGCAAGAAGGTGGTCGAGGCCGACTATGCGCTGCACGAAGGCGACAGCCTGCGCAGCAAGATCAAGCAGGTGGCTTCGGGCCGCTTCGGCGTGACCACCGAGTACCTGGTGTCGGCCGACCAGATCCAGATCAAGATGGCGCAGGGCGCCAAGCCCGGCGAGGGTGGCCAGCTGCCCGGCGGCAAGGTCAGCGACTACATCGGCTTCCTGCGCTACAGCGTGCCCGGCGTCGGCCTGATCAGCCCGCCGCCGCACCACGACATCTATTCCATCGAGGACCTGGCGCAGCTGATCCACGACCTGAAGAACGCCAACCCACGCGCCGACATCAGCGTCAAGCTGGTGTCCGAGGTGGGCGTGGGCACTGTTGCCGCCGGCGTGGCCAAGTGCAAGGCCGACCATGTGGTCATCGCCGGCCACGATGGCGGCACCGGGGCCTCACCGTGGTCGAGCATCAAGCATGCCGGCACGCCCTGGGAGCTGGGCCTGGCCGAAACCCAGCAGACCTTGGTGCTCAACCGCCTGCGTGGTCGCATCCGCGTGCAGGCCGACGGCCAGATGAAGACCGGCCGCGACGTGGTGATCGGCGCACTGCTGGGCGCCGACGAATTCGGCTTCGCCACCGCGCCGCTGGTGGCCGAGGGCTGCATCATGATGCGCAAGTGCCACCTGAACACCTGCCCGGTGGGCGTGGCCACGCAGGATCCGGTGCTGCGAGCCAAGTTCACCGGCCGGCCCGAGCATGTCGTCAACTACTTCTTCTTCGTTGCCGAAGAAGCGCGGCAGATCATGGCGCAGCTGGGCATCCGCAGGTTCGACGACCTGATCGGCCGCGCCGACCTGCTCGACACCAAGAAGGGCATCCAGCACTGGAAGGCCAAGGGCCTGGACTTCAGCCGCATCTTCCACCAGCCCGTCGTGCCGGCCGAGGTGCCGCGCCGCCAGGTCGAAACGCAGGACCATGGTTTGGGCAAGGCGCTGGACAGCAAGCTGATCGAGCGCTGCAAGCCCGCCATCGAGCGCGGCGAGAAGGTGCAGTTCATGGAAGACGTGCGCAACGTCAACCGCAGCGTCGGGGCCATGCTGTCCGGCGAACTGGTCCGCCAGCAGCCCGAGGGTCTGCCCGACCAGACCATCTTCATCCAGATGGAAGGTCACGGCGGGCAGAGCTTCGGCGCCTTCCTGGCCAGAGGCATCACGCTGTACCTGATCGGCGACGCCAACGACTACACCGGCAAGGGTCTCAGCGGCGGCCGGGTGGCCGTGCGGCCGAGCATCGAGTTCCGCGGCGAGGCCACGCGCAACATCATCATCGGCAACACGGCGCTGTACGGCGCCACCAGCGGCGAGGCCTTCTTCCGCGGCGTGGCCGGCGAGCGCTTCGCGGTGCGGCTGTCAGGCGCCAGTGCGGTGGTCGAGGGCACCGGCGATCACGGCTGCGAGTACATGACCGGCGGCACCGTCGTCGTGCTCGGCAAGACCGGGCGCAATTTCGCCGCCGGCATGTCCGGCGGCGTGGCCTATGTCTACGACGAGGACGGCGAGTTCGCCCCGCGCTGCAACGCCTCGATGGTGGCGCTGGACAAGGTGCTGCCCCAGGCCGAGCAGGCCGCCGCCGGGGATGCCGATGGCTGGCACCGGGGCCAGGCCGACGAGGTGCTGCTGAAGACGCTGATCGAAGACCATCACCGCTGGACCGGCTCGCTGCGCGCACGCGACATCCTCGACCGCTGGCTCGAGGCCCGCGCCCGGTTCGTCAAGGTGTTCCCGCACGAGTACAAGCGTGCGCTGGAAAAGCGCAGCGCCGAAAAGCGTTCCGAATCGACAATCAGCAAGGCCCGCGACACGCGGCCCAGCACGGCGGATGCCAAGTAGCCCGCCGGCCAGCGACAAAGGAAAACTCACATGGGCAAGGTCACCGGCTTCCTGGAATACGAACGCCTCGACGAAGGCTATGAACCCGTGCCGCGGCGGGTCAAGACCTGGAAGGAATTCGTCATCGCGTTGAACGACGAGCAGGCCAAGGTCCAGAGCGCACGCTGCATGGACTGCGGTACCCCGTTCTGCAACAGCGGCTGCCCGGTCAACAACATCATTCCGGACTTCAACGACCTGGTCTACCGCGGCGACTGGAAGCGCGCCATCGACGTGCTGCACTCGACCAACAACTTTCCCGAGTTCACCGGCCGCGTCTGCCCGGCGCCCTGCGAGGCCGCCTGCACGCTGAACGTCAACGACGATGCGGTGGGCATCAAGTCGATCGAGCACGCCATCATCGACCGTGCCTGGGCCGAAGGCTGGGTCGTGCCGCTGCCCGCGGCCGTTAAGACCGGCAGGAGGGTCGCCGTGGTCGGCAGCGGTCCCGCCGGGCTGGCAGCGGCGCAGCAGCTGGCGCGTGCCGGCCATGCGGTGACGGTGTTCGAGAAGAACGGCCGCATCGGCGGGCTGCTGCGCTACGGCATCCCGGACTTCAAGATGGAGAAGAGCCACATCGACCGCCGCATCGAGCAGATGCAGGCCGAGGGCGTGGTCTTCCGCACGGGCGTGCTGGTCGGTGCTCTGCCGGCCGACAGCAGGGTCACCAACGACGCCAAGGACACGGTCTCGCCCGAGCAGCTGAAGGCCGAGTTCGACGCCGTGCTGCTGACCGGCGGCGCCGAGCACAGCCGCGACCTGCCGGTGCCCGGCCGCGAACTGCAGGGCGTGCATTTCGCGATGGAGTTCCTGCCGATGCAGAACAAGGTCGTCGCCGGCGACAAGCTCAAGGGCCAGATCCTGGCTACCGGCAAGCATGTGGTGGTGATCGGCGGTGGCGACACCGGAAGCGACTGCGTGGGCACCAGCAACCGCCACGGCGCGGCCAGCGTGACGCAGTTCGAGCTGATGCCGATGCCGCCCGAAGAGGAGAACCGGCCGCTGACCTGGCCGTACTGGCCGTACAAGCTGCGCACCAGTTCCAGCCACGAGGAAGGCTGCGAACGCGAGTTCGCCATCGCCACCAAGGAGTTTGTCGGCAGCAAGGGCAAGCTGACGGCGTTGCGCACCGTGCGTGTCGAATGGGTCAACGGCAAGATGCAGGAAGTGCCGGGGTCCGAGAAGGACTACAAGTGCGACCTGGTGCTGCTGGCGATGGGCTTCGTCAGCCCGGTGGGCAGCGTGCTCGAGGCCTTCGGCGTGGAGCGCGATGCGCGCGGCAACGCCAGGGCGCCCACCGATTCGGCCGGCGCCTACAAGACCAGTGTCGACAAGGTCTTCGCTGCCGGCGACATGCGCCGCGGCCAGTCGCTGATCGTCTGGGCCATCCGCGAGGGCCGCCAGGCGGCGCGTGCCGTCGATCTGCACCTGATGGGTCGCAGCGATCTGCCGAACTAGGCCGCGGCTGCGCGCTTGCGGCCGCCGGCGGCCGGGCCCTGGGCGGCGCCCGAAGTCGAGGAACAGTCGGCAAAGCGGTGCGTCGTTCGGCGGCTGCGCCTCACGGGTGGATTTCCTGGTCAACGGTGGAGCTGGCGGGTTCACGGTGATTCGATGCGGGGGTGCATGGGACAATCCCGCGCTTGCTGCAGCTGCTCGATGTCCAACGACCAACCCCTGATCGAGATCGACCACGTCAGCTTCGGCTATGACGCGTCGCGCACGATCCTGAACGACGTGTCGCTGCGCTTCGCGCGCGGCAAGGTCACGGCCATCCTCGGCGGCTCGGGCTGCGGCAAGACCACGCTGCTGCGCCTGATCGCCGGGGTCTACCCGGCGACGCAGGGACAGGTGATGTTCGATGGCGAGCGCGTCGATGCCGCCAACCGCGAGCAGCTGTACCGCCTGCGCCGCCGCCTGGGCATGCTGTTCCAGTTCGGCGCGCTGTTCACCGACCTGAGCGTCTTCGACAACGTGGCTTTCCCGCTGCGCGAGCACGGCAAACTGCCGGAAAGCATGGTTCGCGACATCGTGCTGATGAAGCTCAATGCGGTGGGGCTGCGCGGGGCGGCGCCGCTGCGCATCTCACAGGTTTCTGGCGGCATGGCGCGACGCATCGCCTTGGCCCGGGCGATCGCGCTCGACCCCGAATTGATCATGTACGACGAACCCTTTGCGGGGCTCGATCCGATCTCGATGGGCGTGGCTGCGAACCTGATCCGCAAGCTCAACGACACCACCGGCGCCACTTCGCTCGTTGTCTCGCACGACGTGCAGGAGTGCTTTTCGATCTGCGACTACGCCTACCTGCTGTCCGCGCAGGGCCGCGTGGTGGCGCACGGCCGACCGGACGAACTGCGCGCGTCTGCCCACCCCGAGGTGCGGCAGTTCATCGGCGGCGAGCCCGACGGCCCGGTGCGCTTCCACTACCCTGCGCCGCCGCTGGCGCAGGATCTGGGCCTGCAGGCATGACGCAGGCGCTGGCGCGGCTTGGCCGCCTTTCGCTGGACTGGCTGCGCTCGCTCGGCCATTCGGCCTTCTTCCTCGTCGACCTGCTGCGCTTCTCGCCCGCGGCGTTGCGCCGCTTCGACCTGGTGCTGGCGCAGGTGCATGCCATCGGCAACCGCTCGCTGGTCATCATCGCAGCTTCGGGGCTGGCGGTGGGCTTCGTGCTGGCGCTGCAGATGTATTACGCGCTGGTCACCTATGGCGCGGCCGAGAGCCTGGGGCTGATCGTCAACCTGGCGCTGGTGCGCGAGCTCGGCCCGGTGGTCACGGCACTGTTGTTCGCCGGGCGCGCCGGCACCTCGCTCACCGCCGAGATAGGTCTGATGAAGGCCGGCGAGCAGCTGGCGGCGATGGAGCTGATGGCCATCGACCCGCGTGCCAGGGTGCTGGCGCCGCGCTTCATCGGCGGCATCGTGTCGATGCCCATCCTGGCGCTGATCTTCTCCACCGTGGGCATACTGGGCGCCTATGTGGTGGCGGTGCTGCTGATCGGCGTGGACGCGGGCAACTTCTGGTCGATCATGCAGGACCGCGTGGACGTGTGGCGCGACCTGGGCAACGGCATCGTCAAGAGCGCGGTCTTCGGCCTCATCTGCACCTTCGTGGCGCTGTACCAGGGCCATGAAACCGAGGCCACGCCCGAAGGCATGGCCCACGCCACGACGCGCACCGTGGTCATCGCCTCGCTCGCCGTGCTCGGCATGGACTTCATACTGACGGCGCTGATGTTTTCCACCCCCTGAGCCCGGCTCGACCGCCACCACCAGACCATGACGAGAAGATCCACCGAAACGCTGGTCGGCCTGTTCGTGCTGCTCGGCCTGGCAGCGCTGTTCTTCCTGGCGCTGAAGGCTGCCAACCTGGGCAACTTCAACACCGAGGCCACCTACCCGATCGCGGCGCGCTTCGACAACATCGGCGGGCTCAAGGTGCGCGCGCCGGTTCGCAGTGCTGGCGTGACGGTGGGGCGCGTCACCGCCATCACGCTCGACCCCAAGACCTTCCAGGGCGTCGTGAGCATGGACATCCGCGAGGGCTTCAAGTTTCCGAAGGACAGCTCGGCCAAGATCCTGACCGCCGGGCTGCTCGGTGACCAGTACGTCGGTCTGGAGCCGGGCGCCGACGAGGCAAACTTGGCGGCGGGCGCCACCATCACCCAGACCCAGTCGGCACTGGTGCTGGAGAATCTGATCGGCCAGATGCTGTTCAACAGGGCCGCCGAAGCGGGCAGCACCGACGGAGCCAAAAAGTGATTCGTTCTGCAGTGTCGCAACTGCGCGCGTTGCTGTTGCTGCTGGCGCTGTGCCTGGCCGCCACGGCGCAGGCGCAGCCGACCTCGGGCGTTGCACCGATCATGTCGGTGCTCGACGGGCCGGCCGACGACGAGCTCACGCCGGGGCAGCTTGCCGACCCCTGGGAGCCTTTCAATCGCGCGATGTTCCGCTTCAACCAGGACCTGGACCAGGGCCTGGTGCTGCCGTGGACCGACGCCTATGTGACGCTGGTGCCGGAACTCGCTCGCATCGGCATCGGCAACTTCTTCGCCAATGCGCAGGACATCTGGTCGGCGGCCAACAACCTGATGCAGGGCAAGTTCGAGCAGTCGGTGATCATGACAATGCGCTTCGCTACCAACACCGTGCTCGGAGCGCTCGGCCTGATCGACGTTGCCACCGCGGTGGGCATGGAGCGCTGGCCCGAGGATTTCGGACAGACCCTGGGCGTGTGGGGTGTGGCGCCCGGGCCGTACCTGGTGCTGCCCCTGTTCGGGCCTTCGACGCTGCGCGATGCGGCCGGGCTGCCTCTGGATGTGGTCGCCTCGCCCTACTATTCGGTCAACAACGCAGCCTTCAGGCCCGCCGTTACCGTGCTCGGCGTGCTGAACGGGCGCTCGCAGCTGTTGTCGGCGACGCAGCTGCTGGACACCATCGCACTGGACAGGTACAGCTTCGTGCGCGATGCCTTCCTCAGCCGGCGCCTGCGCCTGGTGTACGACGGCGACCCACCCGAAGCCGAGCCTGCCAAGCCTGGCGGGTCCGACAGGCAATGACCCTGCGCGGACCTCGGGTCGCGGCCGCGCTATCGTCTTGGCCCCGCAGCACCACCCACAGAGGACGACGATGCTGAAGCTCTGGTTTGTGTTTTGCGCGCTGGCGGTCTCGGCCGCCATGCCGGCGCGCGCCGGCACGGCCCCCGACGAACTGATCCGCCAGGTGTCGACCGAGGTCATCGACGCCGTCAAGTCGGACCCTGCGATCCAGGCCGGCGACGTCAGCCGCATCATCGCCTTGGTCGACACCAAGGTGATGCCGCATGTCAACTTCCAGCGCATGACGGCCTCGGCCGTGGGCCGTAACTGGCGCAGCGCCACGCCCGAGCAGCAAAAGCGGCTGCAACAGGAGTTCAAGACCCTGCTGGTTCGCAGCTATGCCGGTGCGCTGACGCAGGTGAAGGACCAGACCGTGCAGCTCAGGCCGATGCGCTCCAACCCCGGCGACGCCGAGGTGGTGGTGCGCACCGAGGTCAAGGGCAAGGGCGAGCCGGTGCAGCTGGACTACCGCCTGGAGAAGAGCGGCGACAGCTGGAAGATCTATGACGTCAACGTGCTCGGCGTGTGGCTGGTGGAGCAGTACCGCGTGTCCTTCAACCAGGAGATCAGCGCCGGCGGCATTGACGGACTGATCGCCAAGCTGGCCGAGCGCAACAAGAGCGCGCCCAAGAGCTGATGAAGCTGCCACCCGCGCTGACGCTCGACCGGGCCGCTGAGACGCTGGGCACGCTGCGCGCTTCGGCAGCCGGCGGCCAGGGAACGCTGGCCATCGACGCGTCCGGGCTGGCGGATTTCGACACCACGGCTCTGGCGCTGCTGCTGCAGGCCCGGCGACTGGCGCAGTCCACGGGCCGGCCCTTCGAGGTGAATGGGGCGCCACCCAAGCTGGCCCAGCTGGCCCAGCTGTACGGGGTGGCCGGGCTGCTGGGCCTGGCCCCGGCCGGCGAAGCGCGCTACGGCGATCCGGCGTAGCGTTTGCTGCGCAGGTTCTTCTTGATCTCCTGCAACAGCGGCCGCAATCCGCCGCTGCCCAGCCGCAGCGCCACGCCTGTGGTCAGGATGTCGATGATCAGCAGGTGCAGCAGCCGCGACACCATCGGGCTGTAGCGGTCGTGGTCCTCGGGGTGGTCGGCGGCCAGCAGGATGCGGTTGGACCCCTGCGCCTGAAGCGCCAGCGGCGAGCCGCTGGCGCTGAGCACGATGACCGTGGCGCCCTTGCGCAGCGCAATCTCGCACACGTCCAGCAGGTCGCGGCTGCGCCCGGAGTTGCTGATGATCACGGCCACGTCGCCGGGTTTGAGCATCGTGGCACTCATCACCTGAACATGGCCGTCGCTGATGGCAGCGCAGTTGACGCCCAGGCGGAAGAACTTGTGCTGCGCATCCTGCGCCACGATGCCGGAGTTGCCGACGCCATAGAACTCGATGCGCTTGCCGTCGCGGCCGGCCTCGGCCAGCGCGGCGATCGCGCGCTCAAAGGCATGGCCGGCCGCGGCGTTGCGGTACTTGAGCATCGCGCTGACGGCGTTGTCGATCACCTTGACCACGATCTCGGCGGCGCCGTCGTCGTCGTCCACCGCGCGGTGCACGAAGGGCACGCCTTCGTTGACGCTGCCAGCCAGCTTGCGCTTGAAGTCGGCCAGCCCGTCGTAGCCGACGCTGCGGCAAAAGCGAACGACCGTCGGCTTGCTGACGCTGGCGCGCGCGGCCAGTTCGCCCACCGGCAAGGTGGCAAAGCCGCGCACATCGGCCAGCACCAGCTTGGCCACGCGCTGCTCGGCCGGTGGCAGCGCAGACAGGCAGGCGCGGATGCGGTCCAGCATCATGACGAATGCCGGGTTGCTGCGCCGGGCCGCTCTCGGGCAAGGCCGGTTCCCGGGGGGCCGGCAGGGGACTTTGCCGGACCCTGGGGATCGACCCATGCACTCATGCGGCGAACGGCCGTCATTGCTCTTCGGCCCAGGCGCAGTCGTCCCTGGCGATGAGGGCGCTGGCCGCCACGGGGCACCAGCTGCCGGCAGTGTAGGTTCTTGGGCCGCTCGTGTCCCTGGCCTAGGCGTCGAGCACTGGCTCCACCCAGCGCCAAGCCTGCTCCTGCTCGTCGCTGCGCACGAACAGGTTCAGCCGGCCGGCGATGGCGTCGAGCAACAGCCGCTCGTAGCCGCCGACGCGGTCGCTGGGGAAGGCCTTGTCGAAGTTCAGGTCCAGCGACACCGGCGCCAGCAGCTCGCCAGGGCCGCTGCCTTTGGCAGCCATCAGGTGCAGCTGCAGCCCGTCTTCGGGCTGCAGCTTGATGACGAGCTTGTTGGCACGGTTGGCGCCAGGGAAGATCGGGTGCGGCGCCTCGCGGAAGTTTGACGACGATGTGCGCCTCGCGTCCGGCCAGGCGCTTGCCGGTGCGCAAGTAGAAGGGCACGCCGCCGGCCCAGCGCCAGTTTCGCACTTCCGTGCGCAGCGCGACGAAGGTCTCGCAGCGGCTGGCGGCCCGCACCTTGGCCTCGACCAGGTAGCCGGGCACTGCCTTGCCTTCCACGGTGCCGGCCTTGTACTGGCCGCCCACCACGTCGCGCGCCACGCTCTCGGGCGTGAAGGGCTTCAGCGACTTCAGCACCTTCAGCTTCTCGTCGCTGCGCTCATCTCGTGCCACCGAGAGGATGCGTCCGCCTTGGGGCAGCTTGCCGTGGCGAAAGGCCTGGAACCATGCCGGCATCAGCTTGCGCCGGGTCAGATCTGCAGTGCCGCCGAAGAGCAAGAGGTCGAAAGACATCGATGCGCAGAACTATCTGATTCGTAATTTTGTTACAAAATCCATAATGCAACAGTTCCAAAGCCCGGTCAATCGTCATCATCATCGCTGCGGTGTGACGTGGTGCGGGCAGAGAGTGGTGGTGCCTTCGTGGGCCGCGGCCCGGCTGAAAATGGCCTGCCACGGCCTACAACCTCGGACCGGCCGGGCGGGCAGCGGCCTCTACAGACGGGCCTGGCGCCCAGGCCTGGAGCCCGGCACCGGCCCAGCGCCGGTGTCGCGGCGCCCGGGAGGCGATGCCGGGCGAATGACAATGCCGGTGCCGCGACAGGCGGCGTTGCAGTCCCGGGCAAGGAGGCCTGCTTGAACATCGTGTTCGATTTCGCCGGCGTGCTGTTCCACTGGCAGCCATACCGGCTGGTGCAGCGCGAGCTGCCGCATCTTGCCGGCGACGAGGCCGCCGCGCGTCGGTGGGCCGAAGCCATCTTCCAGGGCTATGGCGGCGACTGGGCTGAATTCGACCGCGGCCGGGTCGAAGTCCCTGAACTGGTGCGACGCATCAGCGCGCGCACCGGGTTGTCGCCCGCACAGGTCCAGGCCGTGGTCGATGCGGTGCCGGCCGAACTGCAGCCGCAGCCGCAGACGGTGGCCCTGCTCGGTCGCCTGCACGCCGCCGGACACAGGATGTACTTTCTTTCGAACATGCCGCAGCCCTATGCGGTGCATCTGGAGCGCGAAAACGCCTTCATTGGCTGGTTCGTCGATGGCGTGTTCTCCGCGCGCGTCCACCTGATCAAGCCCGAACCGCAAATCTTTGCGCTCGCGGCGCGGCGCTTCGGCGTGCCGCCGGAGCAACTGGTCTTCATCGACGACGTGGCGGCCAACGTCCAGGCGGCGCGCCACGCCGGCTGGAACGCGGTGCATTTCGTCGACGCCGCCGACTGCGAGGAACAACTGCGCCGACACGGTTGGGCCTGAGAGCGGCCGCGTGCCGGATTGCGCATTGGTGTTTCTGCGACTTGCGGGACGCAGGAAGTCAGGGCAGATTCCGTGCCACCAAGTGGAGCAGGGCCGACCATCCGTCGATGCACCTGGACGAAAGGCCCCTTTCTTGCTTGCAGTCCCCGCCGTTGCTGCCGCCAGGCACGACCATTCACCTTTTCCAGGAGATCTCCCCGATGCGACAGACCCTCTTTGCCGCCGCTTTCTTGGCCGCTGGCCTGAGCACCGCCCCTGCTGCCTTCGCCGGCAAGGACCTCGACGCCATCAAGGCCCGCGGTACCCTGGTGTGCGGTGTGAACACCGGCCTGGCCGGTTTTTCCGCCGCCGACAGCCAGGGCCGCTGGAGCGGCCTGGACGTCGACTATTGCCGCGCGCTGGCCGCGGCCATCCTGGGTGATGGCAACAAGGTGCGCTATTCGCCGCTGACCGCGCAGCAGCGCTTCACGGCACTGCAGTCCGGCGAAGTCGACGTGCTGTCGCGCAACACCACCTGGACGCTGACGCGCGATGCCTCGCTGGGCATGCACTTCGTAGGCATCACCTTCTACGACGGCCAGGGCTTCATGGTACCGAAGAGCCTGAACGTGAAAAGCGCCAAGGCGCTGAAGGGCGCCACCGTCTGCGTGCAGTCCGGCACCACCACCGAGCTGAACCTGACCGACTACTCGCGCGCCAACAACCTGCAGATCAAGCCGGTGGTGTTCGAGAAGGTGGAAGCGGCAACCGGTGCCTATTTCTCCGGACGCTGCCAGGCCTACACCACCGACGCCTCGGGCCTGGCCTCGGTGCGCAGCAAGGAGGCCCAAAAGCCCGATGACCACATCATCCTGCCCGAACTGGTCTCCAAGGAGCCCCTGGGTCCGTCGATCCGCCGCGGCGACGACGAGTTCTTCGCCATCAGCAAATGGGTGCTGAACGTCCTGCTCGAGGCCGAGGAGCTTGGCATCACGCAGGCCAACGTCGAGCAGATGAAGAAGGACAGCAAGAACCCCGGCGTGATGCGCTTGCTGGGCTCTGGCACCGAAGACACCGGCAAGCTGCTCGGCCTGGACAAGGAATGGGCCTACCGCATCGTCAAGACCACCGGCAACTACGGCGAGATCTTCGAGCGCCATGTCGGCGAGAAGACGCCGATCGGCCTGCCTCGCGGCAGCAACAACCTGTGGACGAAGGACGGGCTGATGTACGCCCCGCCGGTGCGCTGAGCCGCCTCCGCGTCGCGAGCCAGACCGTGCCCGCGGCGCGCTCCGGTGCGTGACAACGCGCCGTATCGTGGAGCCCGGTTTGAGCGCAAGCGCACCGAAGAAGAAGCCCGTCGAATGGTCCTGGCGCAGCCGCGTCGTGCGCGGCTGGGTCTATCAGGCCCTGGCCGTGCTGCTGATCGGCGGCGTGGTCTGGTTCCTCGCATACAACACGCAGGAGAACATGCGTGTGCGGGGCATCCAGAGCGGCTTCGACTTCCTTGGACAAGCTGCGGGCTTCGACATCGGCGAGACCGTGATCGCCTTCGACCCGAGCCAAAGCTACGGCCGGGCGCTGTGGGTTGGCGTGCTGAACACGCTGCGCGTGGCTGTCATCGGCATCGTGCTGACGACGATCCTTGGCGTGCTGATGGGCATAGGGCGCTTCTCGCACAACGCGCTGGTGCGCGGCCTGTGCTACGGCTACGTGGAGTTGTTCCGCAACGTGCCGATTTTGCTGCAGTTGCTGATGTGGTACTTGTTCTTCGTCGAGGTGCTGCCCGCGCCGCAGGCGGCCTGGAACCTGGGCGACATGTTCTACCTGAGCAAGGGCGGTTTCTCGATGCCGGCGCCCGTGTGGGCGCCGGGCTATGCGTGGATGGCGCTGGGCGCGCTGCTCGGCCTGGTGGCCGGCGTGGCTTGGCGGCGCCGGGCTCAGCGCGAGTTCGAGCGCACCGGGCAGGATCGCAACCGCTGGCTGGTGCCGTTGCTCGCGTTCTTCGGACTGGCGCTGGCCGGCTGGGCGGCCGGCGGCGCGCCGCGCGAATGGTCCCTGCCGGAGCAGCTGGCCTTCATGGTCGATGGCGGAATCAGCGCCACGCCTGAGTTCATGGCGGTGCTGATCGGCCTGGTGATGTACACCGGCGCTTTCGTTGCCGAAGTCGTGCGCGGCGGCATCCAGTCGGTGTCGCACGGCCAGACCGAGGCCGCCAGCGCGCTCGGCCTGTCTAGGCGGCAGACGATGCGCATGGTGATCCTGCCGCAGGCGCTGCGCGTAATCATCCCGCCGCTGACCAACCAGTACCTGAACCTGACCAAGAACTCGTCTCTGGCGGTGGCCATCGGCTACCCCGACGTGGTCTCCATCGCCAACACGACGCTGAACCAGACCGGGCGCGCGGTGGAGTGCATCGCCATCATCATGCTGGTGTATCTGAGCACGTCGCTCAGCACCTCGGCGCTGATGAACTGGTACAACAAGCGCGTGGCCATCAAGGAACGCTGATGGCTGCCGACACCTTCGAGCCGATCGCGCCGCGCCCGCCGCCGGTACGCACCGAGGGCTTGCTGCCCTGGCTCAGGCGCAACCTGTTCGGCGACTGGAAAAGCTCGCTGACCACCGTCGCGCTGGTCGCTCTGGTGCTGTATCTGCTGCCGTCGCTGGCGCAGTGGGGGCTGTTCCAGGCGGTCTTCACTGCCAATGCCGATGCCTGCCAAGCTGCGCGCGGCACCGGTGCCTGCTGGGGCGTGGTCACTGAGAAGTGGCGCATCATCGTTTTCGGTCGCTACCCTTTCGAGCAGCAGTGGCGGCCCGAGGTCGCCACGCTGCTGATGGTGCTGGCCCTGGTGGCCAGCTGCGTGCGCTGGTTCTGGAAGCCATGGCTGGCCCTGCTGTGGGTGGCGGTGCTGGCGGTGTTCTTCACGCTGATGGGCGGCGGCATCCTCGGCCTGGAGCCGGTGCGCACCGACCTCTGGGGCGGCCTGCCGCTGACGGTGATGCTGGCTACGCTGTCGATCTTCCTCGCCTTCCCGATCGCGGTGCTGGTGGCGTTGGGCCGGCGCAGCCACCTGCCGGCGATCCGAACCGCCTGCGTGGTCTACATCGAGCTGATCCGCGGCGTGCCGCTGATCAGCGTGCTGTTCATGGCCAGCTTCATGTTTCCGCTGTTCATGCCGGCGGGCACCAGCATCGACGTGCTGGTGCGGGTGCTGATCGGCATCACGCTGTTCGCCGCCGCCTACATGGCCGAGATCGTGCGTGGCGGGCTGCAAGCCATACCCAAGGGTCAGCTCGAGGCGGCCGACACGCTGGGCCTGAGCTACTGGCAGACACAGCGCAAGATCGTGCTGCCACAGGCGCTGGCGATGGTGGTGCCGAGCATGATGAACAACTTCATCAGCATCTTCAAGGACACCTCGCTGGTGACCATCGTCTCGCTCTACGAACTCACCGGCGCGCTGGGCTTGGCGTTGAACTCCGACGTCGAATGGCGCCCGTTCAAGATCGAGGCCTATCTGTTCATCACCGCGATCTACTTCGCCTTCTGCTTCGCCATGTCGCGCTACAGCCTGTGGGTCGAGAAGCAGGTGTCGGTCAGCCGCACCCGCTGATCGCGTGACCATCCGGAAAGCCCGTCATGACCGAATCCATCGTCCGCTTCGACAAGGTCAACAAGTGGTACGGCAACGATTTCCACGTGCTGCGCGACATCGACCTGGACGTCGCCAAAGGCGAGCGCATCGTCATCTGCGGCCCTTCGGGCTCTGGCAAGTCGACGCTGATCCGCTGCGTCAACGCGCTCGAGGAGTACCAGCAGGGCCTGGTCACGGTGGACGGCATCGCGCTGACCGATGACGTCAAGGCGGTTGAGCAGGTGCGCAGGCAGGTCGGCATGGTGTTCCAGCAGTTCAACCTGTTCCCGCACCTGACGGTGCTTGAGAATCTGACGCTGGCGCCGATGTGGGTGGGTCACCTGCCGAAGAAGGAGGCCGAGGACCGGGCGATGACACAGCTCAAGCGCGTGCGCATCTCCGAGCAGGCGCGCAAGTACCCGCTGCAGCTGTCGGGCGGGCAGCAGCAGCGCGTGGCGATCGCGCGTGCGCTGTGCCTGACGCCGAAGATCATGCTCTTCGACGAGCCGACCTCGGCGCTCGACCCGGAGATGATCAACGAGGTGCTCGACGTCATGATCGAACTTGCAGGGCAGGGCATCACGATGCTGTGCGTGACTCACGAGATGGGTTTTGCGCGATCGGTCGCGGACCGGGTGATCTTCATGGACCAGGGCCAGATCGTCGAACAGAACCCGCCGGAGGAGTTCTTCGCCCACCCGAAGAACGAGCGCACGCGGGACTTCCTCTCAAAGATCATCGCGCACTGAGGGGACCACCCCCGAAGCGGCTTCGCCGCTCCCCCTCGAGGGGGCTCCGCCGGCGGCCCGGCGAAGCCGGTTCCGAGGCGGTCGCCTGAGGGAGGGCGAGCTGTGTTCAGCTGTCCAGGCCAGCCACCGCCTGGTACGCAGCTTCCACGCCCTGTTCGACGATGCGCGTCTTCCAGGCATCGGTGTCGGTGTAGAAGGCGTCGCGCATCTGGCGCTTGATCTGCCGGCGTTGCGCCGCCGGCGTCTCGGGGTGGTTTTCGAGCCACTGCTCGGCGCGCAGCGCATCCATCACCTGCTCGAAGGGCACGGTGCCGTACTCCAGGGCGATGCCCGTGTACTCGGCCTGCGGGCATTCCTGTCCGGCCGCAAACCACATCAGCCCGGTGAGCAGAGCCGATTCCGACGAACCGTCGTAGATCGAGGTCACGTCCCGGCCCCACCAGCCGCGCGCACGTGCCACCGCCGCGGCATCGTCCGGGCCGGCCCAGATGCGTTCGCCATGGCCGCTGGGCCCGAGGCCGGTATGCAGGTCGATCCAGCCCAGCCGGCGGCAACGCCGCCCATGGTCCTGCAGCACACGGCGCAGTGCCTGTTGGCTCCAGGTGGGGTTGTGGCCGCCGTAGAAGAGCCCCTGCGGGTGCTCGTACTGCCCGCGCGAGACGGCTGCCTGCAGCGCCTTGGCGCCGTGCTCGGCAAGAAACTGGGCCATCCCCGCCTTGATGTCGGGCGTTGGCGGCCAGGCGGCCGGCACGAGAAGGTGCGCCAGCCTGTCGTATTCCGGGTTGCGAGGCAGCGGCTTGTCGAAGTCCTGGAAGTTGCGATTCAGGTCCACGTTCTCGTGCGTGGTGCGGCGGATCCACGAGAAACCGTAGGGGTTGAGCGCGTGGATGTAGAGCAGGGCCACGCCGGCGCGGGCGGCCGCGGCGTGGAAGCCCTTGTCGGCGAGCAGCGCGTTCTGCACGCCCGACCCACAGAAGCCCTCAACGCCATGGCAGGCGCTGCTCAGCAGCAGCAGCGCTTGGGCGTCGGCCGCGCCGAAACGGGCCACATCCATGGCCAAGTGCTCGCCGTCGCGGCCGATCAGCGGATGCGGGTGGGCCACGGGCTCCTGGCCGGCCGCCAAGCTCGCGTCGATGAATTTGCGTCGTGCCTCGGCGTAGCTCTGCGCAAAGAAGCCGGAGGCATTCATCGCGCCGCTCTCAGCGCGCGGCCAGCCACTTCTCTGCCAGCCGCACCCAGACGGTGGCGCCCAGCGGGATCAGTTCGTCGTTGAAGTCGTAGCTGGGGTTGTGCAGCATGCACGGGCCCAGTCCATGCCCGCCCTCGCGGTGCGTGCCGTCGCCGTTGCCGATGAGGAAATAGCAGCCAGGCTTGGCCTGCAGGAAGTAGCTGAAATCCTCCGAGCCCATCGTCGGCTCAAACTCGAGCACGTTCCCCGGGCCGACCACCTCGCCTAACAGGCTGCGGGTGAAGTCGGTTTCGGCGGCGTGGTTGATGGTCGGTGGATAGTTGCGCTTGAAGTGGAACTCGCAGCCCGCCTCGAACGCGGCGCAGGTGCTCTCGGCGATGGTCTTCATGCGCCGTTCGACCAGGTCCAGCACCTCGGTGGTGAAGGTGCGCACCGTGCCCTGGATCTCGCAGTAGTCCGGCACGACGTTGGTGGCCTCGCCGGCGTGGATCATCGTCACCGAGATCACCGCGGTGTCGACCGGTTTCTTGTTGCGCGTGACGATGGTCTGGAAGGCCTGCACCATCTGGCAGGCCACCGGCACCGGGTCGATGCCGTTGTGCGGCAGCGCGGCATGGCTGCCCTTGCCGCGGATGGTGATCTTGAATTCATTGGAGCTGGCCATCACCGGGCCGCTCTTCAGCGCAAACTGCCCGACCTTCATGCCTGGCCAGTTGTGGATGCCGAAGATGGCCTCCATCGGGAACTTCTCGAAAAGGCCGTCCTTCATCATCTCGCGCGCGCCCCCGCCGCCTTCTTCGGCCGGCTGGAAGATCAGGTACACCGTGCCGTCGAAGTTGCGGTGCCTGGACAGATGGCGGGCCGCTGCCAGCAGCATGGCGGTGTGGCCGTCGTGGCCGCAGGCGTGCATCTTGCCGGGCTGGGTGCTGGCATGGGCGAAGTGGTTGTGCTCGGTCATCGGCAGGGCGTCGATGTCGGCGCGCAGCCCGATGGCACGGCTGGACGCGCCGCTCTTCACGATGCCGACCACGCCGGTCTTGCCCATGCCGCGGTGGATCGGAATGCCCCAGTCGGTCAGCGCCCTGGCGATGACATCGGCAGTGCGTTCTTCCTGAAAGCACAGTTCCGGATGGGCGTGGATGTCGCGGCGGATGCTGGTGATGCTGGCGGCATCGGCGAGGATGGATTCGATGAGATGCATACAGACTCCGGCAGTGGCGGCTGAATAAGCAAATTATCTTACCCCGCAGCCCTCGCGCTGTCCTGGAACGCCCCCGATGCCCGCACCGACGCTACGATCACCGCTTTGCCTGAACCGTTGCCATGGGCCCCGCGACGTTGCGCCAACTGAAGGACCTGCCCGGACCCCGCGGCTGGCCTTTGCTGGGCAATACGCTGCAAGTCAGGCCGGCGCGCATCCACCTGGACGTGGAGCGCTGGGCCGACGAGTTCGGCCCGCTGTTCCGCATGCGCCTGGGTCGGCACGAGCAACTCGTGGTGGCCGACCACGACCTGCTGGCCAAGGTCATGCGCGAGCGGCCCGAGGGCTTCCGCCGCAGCCCCTTCACCAGCCGTGTGGGTATCGAGATGGGCCTGCCACAGGGGCTGTTCAGCGCCGAGGGCGAAGACTGGCGCAGGCAGCGCCGCATGGTCATGGCCAGCTTTGCGCCTGGACATGTGCGCGCCTATTTCCCGTCGCTGCTCAAGGTCACGCTGCGGTTGCAGGGGCGCTGGCGCCGAGCCGCGCGCGAGGGCCGCCACATCCCGCTGCAGGCCGACCTGATGCGCTTTACCGTCGATGCCATCGCCGGCCTGGCTTTCGGCAAGGACATCAACACGCTGGAGTCGGGCGAGGACGTGATCCAGCGCCACTTGGACAAGGTGCTGCCCGCGATCTTTCGCCGCGTGCTGTCGGTCGTGCCCTATTGGCGCTGGTTCAAGACGGCCGCCGACCGCGATCTGGAGCACAGCGTGGCGGTGATCAACAGCACCATCCTCGACTTCGTCGGCCAGGCGCGGCAGCGCTTGCGCGCCGATGCCGCGCTGCGTGAGCAGCCGCGCAACCTGCTCGAAGCCATGATCGTGGCCGCCGACCAGCCGCAAAGCGGCCTCGACGACCGCCATGTCGCCGGCAACGTGCTGACCATGCTGCTGGCCGGCGAGGACACCACCGCCAACACCCTGGCCTGGATGATCCACTTGCTGTATCTCCACCCGCAGGCGCTGCAGCGGGCGCTGCACGAGGTGCGCACGCGGGCCCCCGATCCGGCAGCCTATGGCTTCGAGCAAATGGAGCAGCTGCCTTACCTGGAAGCCTGCGCCAGCGAAACCATGCGGCTGAAGCCGGTGGCGCCGTTCATCGCGCTGCAGGCCTTGCGTGACACCGTGGTCGGCGATGTCGCGGTTCCCCAGGGCACGCACATCTGGGGCGTGCTTCGCCATGACAGCGTGGGCGAGCGGTTGTTCGACCGGCCTGCGGCCTTCGAGCCGGAGCGCTGGCTGGAGTCTTCCGATCCGCCGGTGGGCGCGGCTGCCAGGCGCGCGGCCATGCCCTTCGGCTCGGGGCCGCGCATGTGCCCCGGGCGATACCTCGCCCTGCTGGAGATGAAGATGGCGATGGCCATGCTGCTGTCCGGCTTCGACATCGTCTCAGTGGACACGCCCGGTGGCGGGCCGGCCGAGGAGCGCATGGCCTTTACGATGAACCCGGTGGGCCTGCATTTGCGGCTGCGAGAAGCCTGTTCCTCGCCAGCCTGAACCCGCCGGAAAAGACAGAGGGCGGGCGCCCCGAGCAGCCCGCCCCCGTCATGCCCGCGCAGCAGGCCAACTTCTTCGGCTAGAACATCGTGTCGATCACGTGGATGAGGCCGTTGTCGGCGGTGATGTGCGCCGCAGTCACTTTGGCGGCGTCGACCGTCATGCTGCCGCTGGTGCCCGCGGTCAGCTACTGGCCCTGCGACGTCTTGACCTCGCCGGCGGCCACGGCGGCATCGACGATGTCCTTGGCCTGCGCGCTCAGCGCGGCCAGAGACAGGGCGGTCACGGCGCGGATGCGGCGCTCAGGCCGCGCTGGCGGTTGCGCTGGCGGCTGCGTTGGCGGCTGCGTTGGCGGCGGCACTGCTGCCGGCGGTGTCCTGCATGCGTTCCATCAGACGCGACAGGCTGCCCAGCGAAAGCAGGTGGGCCTCGATCCATGCCAGGTAACCGGCGCGGAACAGCTCCAGCACGCGGGCGTCGTCGATGCCGCGCAGCTTGGCGGCGTCCACGATCCACAAGCCGCCGACGCTCTGGCGCTCTCCCCCCCGTTCGACATTGATCACTTTCGGCACCAGCAGCCCAAGTTCCTTCAGTCGCGTGGCGAAGGTGGCGGTGCGCTGGGTCTCTGCATGGAACAACTGCAGGAAATCCAGCACTCGCTTCAAGTAGGGCGTCTCGCTGCCGTCGTCGTTGAACAGCGCCTCGCCCTGCTGCGTGCCCAGACCGGGGTAGACCTCGTCGATGCATACCGTGAGCTTGCTGCTGTCGTCGGTCTTGGCCAGAACGAAAGGGTAGCGGCGGGCGAAGGCAGGCACGTAACAGCCGGGTGCCCACACGCCCTGGGCATCGACCATCAGGTTCTGGCCGTCGCGCAGGCCGACCAGCGCGGCGACGTTGAAGGCCCCGCCCTCCACGCCGACGAAGACCAGCGGGTAGTCGCGCGCGGCCTCGGCGAACTCGGTGCTGGCGATCGGCACGGCGTTGGTCTTGGCCGCGAAGGCGAAGTGGCTATCCGCAGGCGCAAGGCGCAGCGCCTTGTGCCGCTCGCGGTTCAGGGCGACCGGCCGCTCGCAAAACATCAGCTGGGTCATCGCGGTCTTTCGGGTGGTCGGGTCGGATGGCCTGGCCGCTTTGCAAGCCTGCCAGCCCGGTTTGTAGCATTGTGCGCGAGCCGCGGTGCCCGGCGGGTGCTGCGCGACGTGTGATCCTGCCGCTGCGGCCCGTCATGCCATGATTGAGGCATGAATCCGCCCGAGACCGGCCGGGTGGTGCGTGCCGCCTGCCCGCACGACTGCCCCGATACCTGCGCGATGCTCGTCACCGTGCAGGCCGGGCGTGCGGTACGCGTGCAGGGCGACGCCGCGCACCCCACGACCCATGGCGCGCTGTGCACCAAGGTGTCGCGCTATGCCGAGCGCAGCTACCACCCCGAGCGGGTGCTGCAACCGCTCAAGCGCGTCGGGCCCAAGGGTTCGGGCCGCTTCGAAGAAGTGGGCTGGGACGAGGCGCTGGACGACATCGCCGCGCGGCTGAAGGCCATCGCCGCGCGCGACCCGCAGGCAGTGCTGCCCTACAGCTACGCCGGCACGATGGGCCTGCTGCAGGGCGAGAGCATGGCGGCACGCTTCTTCCACAAACTGGGCGCGTCGCGGCTGGACCGCACCATCTGCGCCAGTGCCGGCGGCGAAGCGCTGACCGCCACCTACGGCGCCAAGGTCGGCATGCATGTCGAGCACTATGCGCACAGCAGGTTGATCCTGATCTGGGGCAGCAACTCGATCGCCTCGAACCTGCATTTCTGGACATTCGCTCAAGAGGCCAAGCGGGCCGGAGCCAAGCTGGTGTGCATCGACCCGCGCCGCACCGAGACGGCCGAAAAGTGCCACGAGCACCTGGCGTTGCTGCCTGGCAGCGACGGCGCGCTGGCGCTGGGCCTGATGCACGAGCTGATCACCCACGACTGGCTGGACCACGACTACCTGGACCGCCACGTGCAGGGCTGGCCCGCGCTGCGCGAGCGCGCCCTGCAATGGCCGGCCGAGCGTGCGGCCGAGCTGTGCGGCCTGTCGGTGGTGCAGGTCCGCGCCCTGGCCCGCGATTACGGCACGACCCGGCCCGCGGCCATCCGCCTGAACTACGGAATGCAGCGCGCGCGCGGCGGCGGCAATGCGGTGCGGCTGATCGCGCTGCTGCCCTGCCTGGTGGGCGCCTGGCGGCACCGCGCCGGCGGACTGCTGCTGTCGTCCTCGGGCTGGTTTGCGCCGGTGCGCGACGACTTCGCTTTGCAGCGCCCCGACCTGCTGGCCGGACGGCAGCCGCGCATCATCAACATGAGCACCATCGGCAGCGACCTGCTTCGCCCTGCCTCGGCGGCTTTCGGGCCGAAGATCGAGGCTGTGGTCGTCTACAACAGCAACCCGGTGGCGGTGGCGCCGCAAAGCCGCGAGGTCGTGGCGGGCTTTGCCCGCGAAGACCTGTTCACCGTGGTGCTCGAGCACTTCATGACCGACACCGCCGACCTTGCCGACTACGTGCTGCCCGCGACCACCCAGCTCGAGCATCTCGACGTCCATACCTCCTACGGGCATACCTATGCCCTGATCAACGAGCCGTCTGTCCGGCCGGTGGGCCGGGCCAGGCCGAACACGCAGATCTTCCGTGACCTGGCCTCACGCATGGGCTTCACCGACGCCTGCTTTGCCGATGACGACGAAGCGCTGGCGCGTGTTGCGCTGAAGCCTGAATGGGTGGACTTCGAGTTGCTGCGCGCGCGGGGCTGGGTCAAGCTGGACCTGCCCGACGCGCCCTTCGCCGAGGGCGGCTTCCCCACCCCCGGCGGCAAGGCCCTGGCCGATGCGCCAGGCCTGGGCGTGCCCGACCACGTGCCCAGCTACGAAAGCCGGGCCTCGGCGCCGGAGCTGGCGCAGCGTTATCCGCTGGCGATGATCTCGCCGCCGGCGCGCAACTTCCTGAACTCGACCTTCGTCAACGTGAAGAGCCTGCGCGACATCGAAGGCGAGCCGCTGCTGGAGATGCATGCCGAGGACGCCGCGGCGCGCGGCATTGCCGACCAGAGCCTGGTTCGCGTCTTCAACGACCGCGGCAGCATCCGCTGCCGCTGCCGGGTCGGCAGCCGCGCCCGCCCGGGCGTGGTCAACGGCCTGGGCATCTGGTGGCGCAAGCTCGGGCTGGACGGCCGCAATGTCAACGAGCTGACGCACCAGCGGCTCACCGACATCGGCCGCGCGCCGTCGTTCTACGACTGCCTGGTCGAGGTCGAGGCGGTGGCGGCGTGAGGCGGTGGCGCGGCGCCACTGGCTGATGGCCGGGCTCGGGCTTGCCGGCACGGCGCTGCTGGCCGTGGGCGCGCTGTGCCTGGGCAGCGGCTGCAGCGAGCTGGGCTACTACCGCCAGTCGGTGGGCGGCCACCTCGACCTGATGTCGCGTGCCAAGCCGGTGGACGACTGGATCGCTCAGGCCGACACGCCGGCCGCGCTGAAACAGCGCCTGGCGCTGTCGCAGCAGATGCGCGAGTTCTCGGTCCAGGTGCTGAAGCTGCCCGACAACGCCAGCTACCGCGCCTATGCCGACCTGCAGCGGCCGGCTGCGGTATGGAACGTGGTGGCCGCGCCAGCGTTGTCGCTGCAGCTCAAGACCTGGTGCTTTCCGGTGGCCGGCTGCGTCGGCTATCGCGGCTACTTCGACCGTGCGCAGGCCGATGACTTCGCTGCGCACGTGCGCGATCAAGGCTACGACGTTGGCGTCTACGGCGTGCCAGCCTACTCGACGCTGGGCTGGAGCAACTGGATCGGCGGCGACCCGCTGCTCAACACCTTCGTCAACGGCTCCGAAGCCGAGCTGGCGCGAATGATCTTCCATGAGCTGGCGCACCAGAAGCTCTATGTCGCCGGCGACACCATGTACAACGAGTCCTTCGCCACCGCGGTGGAACGGATCGGCACGCGGCTGTGGCTCGAGCGGCATGGCAGCCAGGCTGCGCGCGCGCAGTACCTTGACGGCCTGCAGCGCAGGCAGGACTTCCGCGAGCTGACGGCGCGCTACCGCGAACGGTTCGAGCACCTGTACGACAGCGAGCTCGGCGACGCGGCCAAGCGCAGCGCCAAGGCCGAGCTGATTGCCCGGCTGCGCGCCGACTATGCGCAGATGAAGCAGCAGCGCTGGGGAGGGTTTGCCGGTTACGACGCGTGGTTCGAGCAGGTCAACAACGCCTCGCTGGGCGTGTTGGCGGCCTACAACGAACTGGCCGGCGACTTCGAGCGCCTGTTCGTGCAGCAGGGGGGCGACCTCGAGCGCTTCCATGCCCGGGCGGCCGAAATCGCCGCCTTGCCGAAGGCGCAGCGCCACGCCACACTACGCGCCATTCCATAGATTCAGGAGCAGACCTCGTGGCGGAGATTCGCATTCATCGCGAGCACAAGCTCGGCTTGTCCAAGGCGCGAAAGGTGGCTTGGCAGTGGGCCGAGGACGTTGAGAAGAACTTCGACATGCAGTGCAGCGTGATCGAGGGCGATTTCAGCGACACGATCGAATTCACCCGCTCGGGCGTCAAGGGCACGCTCATCGTCGCGGCCGACCACTTCGACCTCAACGCCAAGCTCGGTTTCCTGCTCGGCGCGTTCAGCCGTACGATCGAAACCGAGATCGAGCGCAATCTCGACAAGCTGCTCACCGCCGGGGCCTCCGCCCCTGCCAGGAAGGCGGCCGAGGTGCGCAAGGCGCGCAAGTAGCGCGCTTGCCGCCGGCGCCTTCGCCCCGCCGCGGCGGCGCCTCGGCCGTGGTTCGGGGTCTCCTGTGCTGCTGAGCATTGGCACATCGACACACCGGCATTCCGTCGTCCGCACCTTCTTGCTGAGCGTTTGTCATCTGCGCGGAAAGCAAGTCTGGCTTTCAATCAACAAGACCCGAACCCAGAGCGAGGTCATTGCCAGGTCAAACCCAATGCCGCGCAGCGAAGCAAACGCATGAACAAGCCCGCAGACCGCCACCTCGTGACCGAGGCCACCGACGTCACCGGCGACGCCAGGAAGCGCCATTCGGCCCGGCGTGCTCAAGGACCGGTAAATGGGGTAAGGGCAGCCCGATTCCGTGACCCGGGAGACGGACACGCTGTGCCTGTTCCGCGTCACGCCGCAGGACGGGGCCGACCCGGTGGAGGCGGCCGCGGAGGAGGCCGGCGGATCGAGCACCGGCTCCTGGGCGGTGGTCTGGACCGACCGGCTGACGGCCTGCGACAGCTACCGCGCCAAGGCCTACAGGGTCGAGCCGGTGCCGGGGCTGCCGGACGAGCACTTCGCCTGGGTGACCTGCGACCTGATCCTGTTCGAGGAGGGATCCATCGCCAACATGACGGCCAGCCTCATCGGCAACGTCTTCAGCTTCAAGCCGCTGAAGGCGGCAAGGCTGGAGGACATCCGCATCCCTGTGGCCCATGTCAAGACCTTCAAGGGCCCGCCCACCGGCCTGGTGGTCGAGTGTGAGCGGCTGCACAAGTCCGGCCGCCCGCTGCTGGGCGCGACCACCAAGCCCAAGCTGGGCCTGTCGGGCCGCAACCATGGCTGCGCCCGCCGCCTTCGCGGGCGATGCGCGCGCCGTCAACGAGGTGCTGGCACAGAGCCTGATCGAGGCGGTGATGGACGCGCTCGACCGCGACCTGGTCGGCCAGTACATCGGCCCCACCGCGCCCAAGACCGAGGAGGTGCTCCAGCGCGCCATGGGCAGCGTGCTCTTCATCGACGAGGCCTGCTGTCCGTACCGCCCGGAGAATGAGCGCGACCACGGCCAGGAGGCGATCGAGATCCTGCTGCAGGTGATGGAGAACCAGCGTGACGGCCTGGTGGTGATCCTGGCCGGCTACAAGGACCGCATGGACACCCTCTTCAAGAGCAGCCCGGGCATGAGCTCGCGCATTGCCCACCACCTGGACTTTCCCGACTGCGCCCAGGCCGAGCTGCTGCAGATCGCCGAGCGCATGCTCGACGCCTTGCACTGCCGCTTCGGCCCGGGAGCGCGCGGGGTCTTCGCCGAATGCCTGGGCCTGCGACGGCTGCAGCCGCACTTCGCCAATGCGCGCAGCGCGCGCAATGCGCTGGACCGAGCGCGGCTGCGCCAGGCCAGCCGGCTGTTCACCGGCCGCGACCGCGCGCTGACGGGCGACGACCTGAGCACCACCGAGGTGGCCGACCTGCGCGCCAGCCGCGTGTTCGCCGCCGCCACCTGAACCGGAAAGCCGCGACCATGCCCATGTCCAAGCGCTGGACCCTGACCCGTCACCTGATCGAGGAGCGCCGCCGCTTTCCGCAAGCCAGCGGCGACCTGAACGCGTTGATCCTGGACATCGCGCTGGCGTGCAAGGCGATCGCCCGTATCGTGGCCTTCGGCGAACTGCACGATTCCTTGGCCGACACTGGCCCGACCCAGGACGGCCGAATCAACGTCCAGGGCGATGTGCAGAAGCCGCTGGTTGAGCTCAGCAACGAAGTCTTCATCCGCATGAACGAGTGGAACGGCCACCTCGCCGGCATGGCCTCGGAAGAGATGGACGACCTGCTGCAGATCCCGGCGCAGTACCCGCGCGGCAAGTACCTGCTGGTCTTCGATCCGCTCGATGGTTCGTCGAACATCGACGTCAACTTTTCGGTCGGCAGCATCTTCTCGATCCTGCGCGCGCCGCAGGAGGCGGTGGACAGCGGCCGCCACCTTGGCGAGGCCGATTTCCTGCAACCGGGCGTGCAGCAGGTGGCCGCCGGCTACGCGCTGTACGGCCCGACCACGATGCTGATCCTGAGCGTGGGCAACGGCGTCAGCGGCTTCACGCTGAACCCGAACCTGGGCGAGTTTGTCCTGACGCACCCGGACATCCGCGTGCCGGCCGACACGCAGGAGTTCGCCATCAACAGCTCGAACAGCCGCTTCTGGGAGCCGCCGGTCAAGCGCTATGTCGACGAGTGTCTGGCCGGACGCACCGGGCCGCGCGGCAAGGACTTCAACATGCGCTGGATCGCCAGCATGGTGGCCGAGGCGCACCGCATCCTGATGCGCGGCGGCGTCTTCCTGTACCCTCGCGACACCAAGGACCCGTCCAAGCCCGGCCGGCTGCGCCTGCTTTACGAGGGCAACCCGATCGGCTTCATCATCGAGCAGGCCGGCGGGCGCGCCAGCACCGGGCGCCAGCCGATCCTGAACGTGGCGCCCGGCTCGCTGCACCAGCGCGTTCCGCTGGTCTTCGGCTCGCGCCACGAGGTCGAGCGCATCGAGCGCTACCACCGCGAACCCGCCAATGAGACCCGGAACCCGCTGTTTGCCGAACGCAGCCTGTTCCGTGACTGAACAACGAAAGCACGCCGCCATGTCCGAGCGCCATCCCATCATTGCCGTCACCGGATCGTCGGGCGCGGGTACCACTTCGGTGACGCACACTTTCGAAAACATTTTCAGGCGCGAGAGCGTCACTGCCGCGATCGTCGAAGGCGACAGCTTCCACCGCTACGAGCGCAAGGAGATGAAGCTGCGGCAGGCCGAGGCCGAGGCGGCGGGCAACAAGCACTTCAGCCACTTCGGTCCGGAGAACAACCTGTTCGCCGAGCTCGAACAGCTGTTCCGCAGCTACAGCGCAAGCGGAACCGGCCGGCGCCGCCTGTACCTGCACGATGCCGACGAGGCCGCTCCCCATGGCCAGGAGCCCGGCACCTTCACCGCCTGGGAGGACGTGCCCGGCGGCACCGACCTGCTGTTCTACGAGGGGCTTCACGGCGCGGTGATCACGCCCGAGGTCAACGTGGCACGCTATCCCGACCTGCTGATTGGCGTGGTGCCGGTGATCAACCTCGAATGGATACAGAAGCTGTGGCGAGACAAGTCCAAGCGCGGCTACTCCACCGAGGCGGTGACCGACACCATCCTGCGCCGCATGCCCGACTACGTGCACTACATCTGCCCGCAGTTCGCGCACACGCATGTCAACTTCCAGCGCGTGCCCTGCGTGGATACCAGCAACCCCTTCATCGCGCGCGAGATCCCTGCCGCCGACGAGAGCTTCGTCGTCATCCGCTTCGCCAACCCCAAGGGCATCGACTTTCCCTACCTGCTGAACATGATCGGCGACTCGTTCATGTCGCGCGCCAACACCATCGTCGTGCCCGGCGGCAAGATGGAGCTGGCGATGCAGCTGATCTTCACGCCCTTCATCTGGCGCATGATGGAGCGTCGCAAGCGCGCCCAGGGAGCGCTGTGATGGCTTCAGCCTCCAACGTCAAGGGGCTGTGCAGTGGCCGGGCACCGACCGATGCGCGTGCCGACGCGCTGCGCGCGCTGGCCCTGGACGCCGTGCAGCAGGTCAACTCCGGCCGCCCCGGCGCGCCAATAGGCATGGCCGAGACGGCGGTGGCGCTGTGCACCGGCCACCTGCGCCGCAACCCGGCCAAGCCGCACCGGCCGGACCGCGCCGCTTCTTGCTCAGCAACGGCCGCGCGTCGATGCTGCCGTGGGAGCTGCCGCACCTGGGCGGCCACGAGCTGCCGATCGATGAGATCAAAAGCTTCCGCAAGCTGCACAGCAAGCCAGCGCGTCAGCCGGAACCGGGTCTGACGCCGGGGGCCGACGCCACCACTGGCCCGACCGGCCAGGGCGTCGGCAACGCGGTCGGCTTCGCGCTGGCCGAAAAGATGCTGGCGCGCGAGCGCAACGGCCCGGGGCACGGTTCGGTGGCAGCGCCGGCCTGACCGGCTCGAAACTGACCAACTGCCCCGATTGCGGCGAGCGCCATGTGAGCCACGGTCGGCGCGAGCGCATGCTGGGCTGCATGCAGCGCCGCAGTGACGCGCCCTGTCGCCGGTCCGAACGCGAGGTCCTGGCGCGAGGCTGCGGCCGCGCAAGAACGCCATCCATGCCGATCTGCTGACGCAAAGGCGGCATCCGCGCCCGCCCGGGCGTGCTGCGCCTGATGGACGAGTGCCGGGCCGCTGGCGTCGCCTGCGGCGTGGCACGCAGCGCGTACTTCGCCGCGGCCGGCTTCGACGGCGAGGCCTGGCTCGCGAGGAACCGGACGGGCCGCCTTCGGTGAGCCCGGCATCGCTGCGCAACGTGCTGGCCGCGCGCGGCCGCTGAGGCGCCGGAGGCAGCGGCTACTTCAGCGATTCGATCAGGTCGACGTATTCCTGCATCGCCTCGTTGGCCGACTTGCCCTTCATGCCGGCCCAGGCGTCGTACTTGGCGCGGCCGACGAAATCGGTCATGCCGGGGCGCTTGCCTTCGACGTCGCCCTCGCTGGCCTGCTTGTACAGCGCGTAGATCTTCAGCAGGGTCGAGTTGTCGGGCTTTTCCGGCAGCTTCTTGCTGTCGGTGACGGCCTTGTCGAACTTGGCTTTCAGGCTGGCCATGGGTGCGTCTCCTGTGGGTGAAAATGGCTCGGTCGTGCAGCCATCTTACCGAGCCGGGCGAACAAGAGCCGTCCAAGGAGCAATCAGATGCCGGCCCCATCAGAGCGCATGAGCCGCGTGGACAACGCCTGGCTGCGCATGGACAGCGACGTCAACCTGATGATGATCGTCGGTGTGTGGTTGCTGCAGCCGGGCGTGGCCTACGAGGCGGTGTGCCAGCGTATCGAGCAGCGGCTGCTGCAGTACCCGCGTTTCCGCCAGAAGGTGGTCGAGGACATGCTCGGCGCCAGCTGGGTGGAGGACGAGGACTTCGATATCCGCCGCCACGTGTTGCGCGAACACCTTCCGCGCAAGCGCGGCCAGAGCGAGCGCGCGGCGCTGCAACAGCGCTGCGGTGCACTGGCGACCACGCCGCTCGACCCGGCGCGTCCGCTTTGGCAGTTTCACCTGGTCGAGCGCTACGAAGGCGGCAGCGCGATCATGGTGCGCATCCACCATTGCATTGGCGACGGCATCTCGCTGACCTCGGTGGTGCTGTCCATCACCGACGGCGGCGCGCTGCCGCCGCCGCACGGCCCGCATGCCGAGCACGGCGATGACGAGTGGCTGTCGGCCCACCTGATCAGGCCGCTGACCGACATGGCGGTGAAGGCTATCGACCTGTCCGGCGAAGGCGTGGCCGGTGCGATGGATCTGGTGGCCCATCCGCAGGACGGCAGCCGCGAGCTGGCGCGCATCGGCTACCGCGTGGCCAACGACCTGGCGGCGCTGGCGCTGATGGACGACGATTCGCCCACCCGGCTGAAGGGCAAGCCGGAGGGTCGCAAGATCGTCGCCTGGGGCGAGCCGATTCCGCTGGACGTGGTCAAGAGCATCGGCAAGGCGCTTCACGCGTCGATCAACGACGTGCTGCTGTCCTGCGTGGCTGGCGCCATCGGCGACTACCTGCGCGAGGTCGGCGACGACCCCGCCGGCAAGGGCATCCGCGCCATGGTGCCGGTGAACCTGCGCCCGCTGGGTGAAGCCCACCAACTGGGCAACCGCTTCGGGCTGGCGCCGCTGGTGCTGCCCATCGGCATCGGCAATCCGGTCGAGCGGGTCTATGCGGTGCGCGCGCGCATGGGCGAGCTGAAGGGCAGCTACCAGCCGGTGCTGGCCTTCGGCGTGCTGGCCGTGGCCGGGCTGTTGAACAAGAGCGGTCAGGATGCGCTGCTCAACCTGTTTGCGAAGAAGGCCACCGCAGTCATGACCAACGTGCCCGGGCCTACGCAACTGCTGCGGTTTTGCGGCTCGACGCTGCGCCAGAGCATCTTCTGGGTGCCGCAGTCGGGCGATGTGGCGATGGGCGTCAGCATTTTTTCCTATGCGGGCGGCGTGCAGTTCGCGCTGATCACCGACCGCAGGCTCTGTCCGGAGCCGCAGAAGATCGTCGAGCGCTTCGCGCCCGAGCTCGACAAGCTGCTGTGGCTGACGCTGATGCTGCCTTGGGCCGCGTAGCCCCGGATCTCAGGCGCTCTTCAGGTAGTCGTCGGCAAGCGAGTGCAGGTGCTGCTGCGAGGCCTCGTCCAGGTAGGGCATCAACAGGCACAGCACATGATAAGCGCCGCGCGCCAGCGCCGCGGCGGCGTTCTCGGGTTCCAGCGCCTTGCGCGGGTCGCGCACGTACTCGTAGCTGAGCCAATAGGTCAGCACCACCACCATGGCATTGGCCGCCGGCTCGGCCTGGCGCCGATCGATGGGCAATGCGCTGCCGGTCGACAGCGCGTCGAGCACCAGCTGCACCGCGCGCGACTTGTTCTTCAGCACGAACTGGAAATGCGTCTCCAGCCGGCGGTTCTTGGACAGCAGGTCGTTCAGGTCGCGGTAGAGGAAGCGGTACTGCCAGATCAGCTCGAACAGCATGTGGAAGAACAGCCACGCGTCCTCGATGTTGCGCACGCCCTCGGCGGCCTGCAGCAGCTCGTTCAGCGCGCGTTCGTAGCGGTCGAACAGCGAGTTGATCAGCTCGTCCTTGGCCGGGTAGTGGTAGTACAGGTTGCCCGGGCTGATGTTCAGCTCGGCCGAGATCAGCGTGGTGCTGACGTTGGGTTCGCCGAAGCGGTTGAACAGCTCGAGCGTGACTTCGAGGATGCGCTCGGCGGTGCGCCGCGGTTTCTTGGTGGCCATGGTGGCGGCAATCTAGCATCAAGTCGCGCCGGGGTGCCGCCTGCCTACAATCCTGGCCATGCCCGCGGTGTCGTTCCAGCACGTTTGCAAGACTTATCAGGGTGCGCGCGGCACGCTGCGTGCGCTGGACGAGGTGTCCTTCGACATCCAGCAAGGCGAGTTCTTCGGACTGCTCGGCCCCAATGGTGCCGGCAAGACCACGCTGATCAGCATCCTGGCCGGCCTCACACGGGCCAGCAGCGGCGCGGTGCGGGTGATGGGCCACGACGTGGTGGCCGACTACGCCGCCGCGCGCAAGGCGCTGGGCATCGTGCCGCAGGAGCTGGTTTTCGACCCCTTCTTCAGCGTGCGCGAGACGCTGCGCATCCAGAGCGGCTATTTCGGCCTGAAGCACAACGACGCCTGGATCGACGAGCTGCTGCATGAGCTGGGCCTGGCCGACAAGGCCGGCGCCAACATGCGCCAGCTGTCCGGCGGCATGAAGCGCCGCGTGCTGGTGGCCCAGGCGCTGGTGCACCGGCCGCCGGTGATCGTGCTGGACGAGCCCACCGCCGGCGTCGACGTGGAACTGCGCCAGACGCTGTGGCAGTTCATCGCCCGGCTGAACCGCGAAGGCCATACCGTGCTGCTGACCACGCACTACCTGGAAGAGGCCGAGGCGCTGTGCTCGCGCATTGCCATGCTCAAGCAGGGCCGGGTGGTGGCGCTGGACCGCACCGCCAATCTGCTGGCCGGCACCGCGAGCACGATGTTGCGCTTCAAGACCGACCAGTCGCTGCCGGCGGCATTGGCGCGCTCAGCGCGCGTCACCGGCCGCATCGTGCAGCTGAAGGCCCACGACGCGGCCGAGGTCGAAACGCTGCTGGCCGCGCTGCGCAGCGGCGGCATCAAGGTCGAAGACCTGGAGATCGGCCGGGCCGATCTGGAGGACGTGTTCCTGGAGATCATGCAGGGGGTTGCCGCGTGAGACGGGCCGAGCGCCGGGCCGCTCGCAAGCCGGCCCGCATCCTCTCGGCGGATCGACTGGCGTGCCCGCCGGGCGGGGGGCAGGCATGAACGGCGTGCGCACGCTGCTCTACAAGGAGGTGCTGCGCTTCTGGAAGGTGGGCTTCCAGACGGTGGCCGCCCCGGTGCTGACGGCGGTGATGTACCTGCTGATCTTCGGCCATGTGCTGTCGGACAAGGTGCAGGTGTTCGACAACGTCGGCTACACCCGTTTCCTGATCCCTGGGCTGGTGATGATGAGCGTGCTGCAGAACGCCTTCGCCAACAGCAGCAGCTCGCTGGTGCAGAGCAAGATCACCGGCAACCTGGTGTTCCTGATGGTCACGCCGCTTTCGCACTGGGCCTGGTTCACGGCCTACGTGGGTGCGTCGGTGGTGCGCGGGCTGTGCGTGGGCCTGGGCGTGTTCGCGGTCACCGCCTGGTTTTCGCCGCCAGGGCTGGCGCAGCCGGTGTGGATCGTAGCCTTTGCGCTGCTGGGTGCGGGAATGCTCGGCGCGCTGGGGCTGATTGCCGGCCTGTGGGCTGACAAGTTCGACCAGATGGCAGCCTTCCAGAACTTCATCATCATGCCGATGACCTTCCTGTCGGGCGTGTTCTATTCGGTGCATTCGCTGCCGAGCTTCTGGTACCAGGTCAGCCACCTGAACCCCTTTTTCTACATGATCGACGGCTTTCGCCGCGGCTTCTTCGGCGTCAGCGATGTGTCGCCCTGGCTCAGCCTGGGTGTGGTCGGCGGCAGCTTCCTGATCGTGTCGGCCTTGGCGCTGCGGCTGTTGAAGACCGGCTACAAGCTGCGGCACTGAGCCCGCCGGGCGCCGGCCGGGAGGCAAGCGCCGGCTGGCGAAGGACCGGAAGCGATGCCAGCGACCGGGCTGAGGCTCGGACATAATTGCGCTCATCATGTCGGAGCCGACCCCCCAGCAGGTGCGCGAGTTCATTGCCGCCGGACTGTCTTGCGAGCACCTCGAGGTCCAGGGCGACGGCCGCCATTTCTTCGCCACCGTCGTCTCCTCGGCCTTCGCGGGGCGCTCGCGTGTGGCGCGGCACCAGCAGGTCTACGCTGCGCTGGGCGATAGAATGCGCGAGCAGATTCACGCGCTGTCGATGAAGACCCTCACACCTGCCGAATGGGCTGCGCAAGGCGCGGCTGGGCAGTCGTCGCCCGCCCACCACCCCCATTGATCCGGCCCGCGGCGCGCTGCGGGTGGTCACTGGCCGTCGCCGCTGCGCCGACGCCCCAAGGCCCCCCACGGTGCGCTGACGAGCCCGAGCCACAGCCATCATGGACAAACTCCTCATTCGCGGCGGCCTCCCCCTGAAAGGCGAGGTGCTGATTTCCGGTGCCAAGAACGCGGCCTTGCCGCAGTTGTGCGCCGCCTTGCTGACGGCCGAGCCGGTGACGCTGCGCAACGTGCCGCAGCTGCAGGACGTGGCGACCATGCTGAAGCTACTGCGCCACATGGGCGCTACGGCCGAGCGCAGCGCCGAGCGGCCCGACGAACTGCGCATCGACGCCGCCCATATCGGCGCACCCGAGGCGCCCTACGACCTGGTCAAGACCATGCGTGCCACCATCATGGTGCTGGGCCCACTGCTGGCGCGTTTCGGCGCCACGCGCGTGTCTCTGCCCGGCGGTTGCGCCATCGGCTCGCGGCCTGTGGACCAGCACATCAAGGGCCTGCAGCTGATGGGCGCGGACATCACGGTGGAGCACGGCTACATCGTGGCTCACGCCTCGCGGCTGAAGGGCGCGCGCATCAGCACCGACATGATCACCGTCACCGGCACCGAGAACCTGCTGATGGCGGCGACGCTGGCCGAAGGCGAGACGGTGCTGGAGAATGCCGCCCAGGAGCCCGAAGTCGTCGACCTGGCGGAGTTGTTGATTCGCATGGGCGCGCGCATCGAAGGTCATGGCGCAAGCCGCATCCGCATCGAGGGCGTCGAGCGCCTGCATGCGCCGGCGGGCGGGTACCGTGTCATTGCGGACCGCATCGAGGCCGGCACCTTCCTGTGCGCGGTGGCGGCGGCCGGCGGCGACGTACTGCTGCGGGGCGCCCGCGCCGACCACCTGGAGGTGGTGATCGACAAACTGCGCGAAGCCGGCGTCCAGATCGAATCGGGCGAGGACTGGATCCGCGTGCGCGCCGCCGGCCGGCCGAAGGCAGTGAACATCCGCACCAGCGAGTATCCGCTGTTCCCCACCGACATGCAGGCGCAGTTCACGGCGGTGAACTGCATCGCCGAGGGCTCGGCGCGCGTGACCGAGACCATCTTCGAGAACCGCTTCATGCACGTCAACGAGATGCTGCGCCTGGGAGCGTGCATCGAGATCGACGGCCACACCGCGGTAGTGCACGGCATGCCGCGGCTGTCGGGCGCCACCGTGATGGCCACCGACCTGCGCGCGTCGGCCAGTCTGGTGATCGCCGGCCTGGTGGCCGAAGGCGACACGGTGGTCGACCGCATCTACCACCTGGACCGAGGTTACGACCGCATGGAAAGCAAGCTGCGCAGGCTGGGCGCGGACATCGAAAGAATCAAGTGATCACGCTGGCGCTCTCAAAAGGACGCATCTTCGACGAGACGCTGCCGCTGCTCGAAGCCGCCGGCGTGCGCATGGCGGAGGACCCGGAAAAGAGCCGCAAGCTGATCAGCGGCACCAGCCGTCCCGACCTGCGCGTGGTGCTGGTGCGTGCCAGCGATGTGCCCACCTACGTGCAGTACGGCGGCGCCGACCTGGGCGTGGCCGGCAAGGACGTGCTCATCGAACATCGCGGCGAAGGGCTTTACCAGCCATTGGATCTGCGCATCGCCGAATGCCGCATGAGCGTGGCCGTGCGCGACGACTTCGACTACGCGGCGGCGGTGCGCCAGGGCTCGCGCCTGCGCGTGGCCACGAAGTACACGCGCACGGCCCGGCAGCACTTTGCCGACAAGGGCGTGCACGTCGACCTGATAAAGCTCTATGGCTCGATGGAGCTGGCGCCGCTGACCGGCCTGGCCGATGCCATCGTCGATCTGGTCTCGTCAGGCGCCACGCTCAAGGCCAACCATCTGGTCGAGGTGGAACGCATCATGGATATCTCGGCCCGGCTGGTGGTCAACCAGGCGGCGCTGAAGCTCAAGCGCGAGCCGATGAGGGCGCTGATCGATGCCCTCGGCGCTGCAGTGGACGGCCGACCATGACGCTGCGCCTGCGCCAGCTGCGCACCGATGCGCCGGACTTCCAGACGCAGCTCCAGCGGTTGCTGCATTGGTCTGCGGAGACCGACGCTGCCATCGAGGACCGCGTCGCGCAGATCATTGCCGACGTGCGCGCGCGCGGCGATGCCGCAGTGCTGGAGCTGACGGCGCGCTTCGACGGCCTGCAGGCCGCGAGCATGGCTGCGCTCGAGATCGGCCCCGACGAGCTGAGCGCGGCGCTGGGCCGCATCACGCCGGCGCAGCGCGCGGCGCTGGAGCAGGCGGCCGCGCGGGTGCGCAGTTACCACGAGCGCCAGCGCGAGGCCTGCTGCCAGAGCTGGAGCTACCGCGATGCCGACGGCACGATGCTGGGGCAGAAGGTCACGCCGCTGGACCGGGTGGGCATCTACGTGCCCGGCGGCAAGGCGGCCTATCCGTCCAGCCTGATCATGAATGCGGTGCCGGCGCAAGTGGCCGGCGTGGCCGAGATCATCATGGTGGTGCCCACGCCAGTGCGCGGCAGCGTGGCCACTGGCGGCCACGGCGGCGCCACCGCCGCGGTGGGTGAGCGCAACGACCTGGTGCTGGCCGCAGCCGCGGTGGCCGGCATCAGCCGGGCCTTCACCATTGGCGGCGCGCAGGCGGTGGCCGCGCTGGCCTATGGCACACAGAGCGTGCCGCGGGTCGACAAGATCACCGGCCCGGGCAATGCCTACGTGGCCAGCGCCAAGAAGCATGTGTTCGGCCAGGTGGGCATCGACATGATCGCCGGGCCCAGCGAGATCCTGGTGCTGGCCGACGGCAGCGCGCCGCCCGACTGGGTGGCGATGGACCTTTTCAGCCAGGCCGAGCACGACGAGCTGGCGCAGAGCATCCTGCTGTGCCCCGACGCGGCCTATATCGCCGCGGTGCGTGCAGCCATGGAGCGGCTGCTGCCGGCCATGCCACGGCGAGAGGTGATCCGCGCCTCGATGGAAGGCCGCGGCGCGCTGATCCAGACGCACAGCATGGAAGAGGCCTGCGCCCTCAGCAACCGCATCGCGCCGGAGCACCTGGAGATCAGCTCGCGCGAGCCGCATCGCTGGGAGCCGCTGCTGCGCCATGCCGGCGCGCTCTTCCTCGGCGCCTTCACCAGCGAGAGCCTGGGCGACTACTGCGCCGGGCCCAACCACGTGCTGCCCACCTCGGGCACCGCGCGCTTCAGCTCGCCGCTGGGCGTGTACGACTTCGTCAAGCGCAGCAGCCTGATCGAGGTCAGCCAGCGCGGCGCGCAGGTGCTGGGGCCGATCGCCGCCGAGCTGGCCTACGGCGAGGGCCTGCAGGCCCATGCCCGCGCCGCCGAGATGCGGCTCAAGGACGTCAAGATTCCAGGGGCGCAAGCATGAGCACGCTGGACGAACGCATCCGCCGGACGATCCGCCAGGACGTGAAGTCGATGCATGCCTATGCCATCCAGGACAGCCGCGGGCTGATCAAGCTGGATGCGATGGAGAACCCGTTCCGCCTGAGCGAGGCGCTGCAACGCGAGCTGGGCGAGCGCCTGGGCCGCGTGGCCCTCAACCGCTATCCGGTGCAGAGCACGGCCGACGTGATGGCCGCGTTGTCGAAGTACGTGGAGCTGCCGGCCGGCTGCGAGATGATCCTGGGCAACGGCTCTGACGAGCTGATCGACATGCTCAGCGTGGCCTGCGACGTGCCGGGCGCCACGCTGCTGGCACCGCTGCCGGGCTTCGTGATGTACCAGATGTCGGCGCAGCTGCGCGGGCTGAACTTCGTCGGCGTGCCGCTGACGCAGGACTTCGAGCTGGACGAGGGGGCGATGCTGGCCGCGATCGAGCAGCACCGCCCGGCGCTGACCTATATCGCCTATCCCAACAACCCGACGGCCAACCTGTTCGACGAGGCCATCGTCGAGCGAATCGTCGCGGCAGTGGGCCGGCAGCGAGGGCTGGTGGTGTTCGATGAGGCCTACCAGCCCTTCTCGTCGCGCAGCTGGCTGCCGAAGCTGGCGCAGCACGAGCATGTGCTGGTGATGCGCACGCTCAGCAAGTTCGGCCTGGCCGGCGTGCGCCTGGGCTACCTGTGCGGCCCGGCGGCGCTGATCGACGAGGTCGACAAGGTGCGGCCGCCCTACAACATCAGCGTGCTCAATGCCGAGGCCACGTTGTTCGCGCTGGACCATGCCGACGAATACGCGCGCCAGGCCGCCCTGCTGCGCAGCGAGCGCGCGCGGCTGTCGGCAGCGCTGGCCGCGCTGCCTGGCGTGAAGGTGTTTCCCAGCGAGGCGAACATGCTGCTGGTGCGCGTGCCCGATTCGAAGGCCTGCTTCGAGGGCATCAAGGCGCGCGGCGTGCTGGTCAAGCACATCGCCGGCCTGCACCCGCTGCTGGTGAACTGCCTGCGCCTGACGGTGGGCGCACCCGAGGAAAATGACGCCATGATCCAGGCGCTGAAGGCCAGCTTATGAACCGCATCGCCGAAGTCCGCCGCGACACCAAGGAAACGCAGATCCGCGTGCGCGTCGATCTGGACGGCACCGGCCAGGCCGCACTGGCCACCGGCATCGGCTTCTTCGACCACATGCTCGACCAGATCGCCCGCCACGGGCTGATCGACCTGGACATCGACGCGAAGGGCGACCTGCACATCGACGGCCACCACACGGTGGAGGACGTGGGCATCACCCTCGGCATGGCGGTGGCGCAGGCCGTCGGCGACAAGAAGGGCATCACCCGCTACGGCCACGCCTACGTGCCGCTGGACGAGGCGCTGTCGCGGGTGGTGATCGACTTCTCCGGCCGCCCGGGGCTGCACATGGATGTGCCCTTCAAGGCCGGCATGATCGGTGGCTTCGACACGCAGCTGGCTTTCGAGTTCTTCCAGGGATTCTCCAGCCATGCGCTGGTCACGCTGCACATCGACAATCTGAAGGGCCAGAACGCGCACCACCAGTGCGAGACGGTGTTCAAGGCCTTCGCCCGCGCGCTGCGCATGGCGCTGACGCCCGACCCGCGCTCGGCCGGCCTCATCCCGTCGACGAAGGGCACACTGTGACTGCGGGGCGGGCCGAGCGCCGGGCCGCCCCAAGCCGGCCCGCACCCCCATGGGCGAAGGGCTGACATGACCCGCACGGTGGCCGTCGTCGACTACGGCATGGGCAACCTGCGCTCGGTGTCGCAGGCCGTGCTGCACGTGGCCCAGGGCAGTGGTTTCGAGGTCATCGTCACCCAGCGCCCGGAAGACGTGTGCGCGGCCGAGCGCGTGGTGCTGCCCGGCCAGGGCGCGATGCGCGACTGCATGCGTGAGCTGCATGATTCCGGCCTCAAGCACGCGGTGCTGGAAGCCGCGGCCGCCAAGCCGCTGATGGGCGTGTGCGTGGGCATGCAGATGCTGCTGGAGCACAGCGAGGAACAGGACACGCCCGGGCTGGGGCTGATCCCCGGCCGGGTGCAACGCTTCCGGCTGGACGGCCAGCGCCAGGCCGACGGCAGCCGCTACAAGGTGCCGCAGATGGGCTGGAACCGGGTGTTCCAGCAGGCGCACGACGGCCGGGCGCATGCGCTGTGGCACGGCGTGCCCGATGCGGCCTACTTCTATTTCGTGCACAGCTACCATGTGCAGCCCAGCGACCCGCGGCATGCGGCCGGGCGCACCGAGTACGGCGCCAGCTTTACCAGCGCCATCGCCCGCGATAACATTTTTGCCACGCAGTTCCATCCCGAGAAGAGTGCCGACCACGGCCTGGCCCTGTACCGCAATTTCCTCTCCTGGAACCCCTGAGCGCTGTTTCCTCCCCAATCCCGCTCGACGCCATGTTGCTGATACCGGCCATCGACCTCAAGGACGGCAAGTGTGTCCGCCTGCAGCAAGGCGACATGAAGGCCTCCACCACGTTCGGCGAAGACCCGGCCGCGATGGCCCGGCGCTGGCTCGATGCCGGCGCGCGGCGCCTGCACCTGGTGGACTTGAACGGTGCCTTCGCCGGCAAGCCGGTCAACGAGCCGGCAATCAAGAGCATCCTGCGCGAGGTGGGCGACCAGATCCCCGTGCAGCTGGGCGGCGGCATCCGCGACCTGGACACCATCGAGCGCTACCTGGACGACGGCGTGTCCTACATCATCATCGGCACCGCGGCGGTCAAGAGCCCGGGCTTCCTGAAGGACGCCTGCAGCGCCTTCGGCGGCCACATCATCGTCGGGCTCGATGCCAAGGACGGCAAGGTCGCCACCGACGGCTGGAGCAAGCTCACCGGCCACGAGGTCATCGACCTGGCGAAGAAGTTCGAGGACTACGGTGTCGAGGGCGTCATCTACACCGACATCGGCCGAGACGGAATGCTCACCGGCGTCAACATCGAGGCCACGGTCAGGCTCGCGCAGGCGCTGAGCATCCCGGTCATCGCCTCGGGCGGCGTGTCCGACATCGGCGACATCGAGCGGCTGTGCGCGGTGGAATCCGAAGGCATCGAGGCGGTGATCTGCGGCCGCAGCATCTACACCGGCTCGCTCGATTTCACGGCGGCGCAGGTGCGCGCCGACGAGCTCGGCGCCTGATGATCTTGGCCCCCTGGCTCGCTGCGGTCGCGGCCCTCCGAGGGGGCGCGGTCTGCTTCGGGGCGGCCCCGCGGTAGAACATGCTGGCCAAGCGCATCATTCCCTGCCTGGACGTCACTGGCGGGCGAGTCGTCAAGGGCGTCAACTTCGTCGAGCTGCGCGATGCCGGAGATCCGGTGGAGATCGCCGCGCGCTACAACGAGCAGGGCGCCGACGAACTGACCTTCCTGGACATCACCGCCACCAGCGACGGCCGCGACCTGATCCTGCACATCATCGAGGCGGTGGCCTCGCAGGTGTTCATCCCGCTCACGGTGGGCGGTGGCGTGCGCAGCGTGGCCGACGTGCGCAGGCTGCTGAATGCCGGGGCCGACAAGGTCAGCTTCAACTCGGCCGCGGTGGCCGAGCCCCAGGTCATCCGCGACGCGTCCGACAAGTACGGCGCGCAGTGCATCGTGGTGGCCATCGACGCCAAGCGCCGCGACGGCGGTCATGGCTGGGAGGTCTACACCCACGGCGGGCGCAGGAACACCGGGCTGGACGCAGTGGCCTGGGCCGCGCGGATGGCCGAGATGGGCGCCGGCGAGATCCTGCTCACCAGCATGGACCGCGACGGCACCAAGAGCGGCTTTGACCTGGAGCTGACGCGGGCCGTCAGCGACGCGGTGCCGGTGCCTGTGATCGCCTCGGGCGGCGTCGGCGCGCTGCAGCACCTGTCCGAAGGCATCCGCCTGGGCGGTGCCGATGCGGTGCTGGCGGCCAGCATCTTCCATTATGGCGAGTTCACGGTGGCCCAGGCCAAGGCCTTGATGGCCCACGACGGCATCCCGGTGCGTCTGTGAAGGCCGGTGCTGGGCACGAAGTGCGCATCATCGGCGGGCAGTGGAAGCGCAGCAAGTTGCCGGTGGCCGACAAGCCGGGGCTGCGGCCCACGCCCGACCGGGTGCGCGAGACGCTGTTCAACTGGTTGGGCCAGGACCTGACCGGCTGGCGCTGCCTGGATGCCTTTGCCGGCAGCGGCGCGCTGGGCTTCGAGGCCGCTTCGCGAGGTGCGGCCGAGGTGGTGCTGCTGGAGCGCGATCCGGCGCTCGCGGCCAGCCTGCACCACAGCCGGCAGCGACTGAAGGCCGAAGCCCTGCGTGTCGAGAACAGCGACGCCATCGCCTGGATGGGCCGCGCCGCCGGCGGCTGCTTCGACCTGGTGCTGCTCGACCCCCCCTTCGACAGCGGCCTCGGCGAGCTGTCGCTGCCGCTGGCGACGCGGCTTGTGGCCGACGATGGATTCATCTACCTGGAGGCGCGCCAGGCCCTGCCGGATCCGCCTGAGGGCTGGACCATCCACCGCCAGACCCGCGCCGGCGCCGTGCACTTCCACCTGCTGCAGCGCAAGCGCGACGGCTACACTCCCGGCCCAGGCGGCCTGCCCAGGAGACACGAGCCTTGACCACCGTTACACCGCTCACCGCCGTCTATCCCGGCACCTTCGACCCGATGACGCTGGGCCATGAGGACCTGATGCGCCGTGCCGCGCACCTGTTCGACCGGCTGATCCTGGCGGTGGCCGTGGGCCACCACAAGCGCACCATGTTCACCATCGACGAGCGGCTGCAGATGGCCGCAGAGATCGCCTCGCCCTACCCGAACGTCGAGGTCATACCCTTCCGCGGCCTGCTGCGCGACTTCGTCGTCGGCTCGCGTGGCGACGTGGTGGTGCGCGGCCTGCGCGCGATGAGCGATTTCGACTACGAGTTCCAGATGGCCGGCATGAACCGCCAGCTGATGCCCGAGGTGGAGACGCTGTTCCTGACGCCCTCCGACCAGTACCAGTTCATCAGCGGAACCTTCGTGCGCGAAATTGCCATGCTTGGCGGTGATGTCTCGAAGTTCGTGGCACCCTCGGTACTGAAGCGCCTGAAAGAGCGCGTCAGCCAGTCCGAAAGCTGAAGCAGCATGGCCCTCCTGATCACCGACGACTGCATCAACTGCGATGTTTGCGAGCCCGAGTGCCCGAACGAGGCCATCTCGATGGGTGCAGAGATCTACCAGATCGACCCGAACAAGTGCACCGAATGCGTCGGCCATTTCGACGAGCCGCAGTGCGTGCCGTTGTGCCCGGTGGCCTGCATCCCGATCCACCCCGATCACACCGAGACCCGCGAGCAGCTGTGGGCCAAGTTCCGTCGGCTGACTCAGCAGGCCGAGGCGGCCGCGAGCCCGCCCTGACTATTTGCCCGGGCTGGCCTGTGCCGGCACGCGCATCGCCGGGCTCATCGGCGATGGTTCGGCAGGCGGCGGCGCCTTGGCCTTGCCCTTGCGCGGCGGCGCCGAGGCCGGGCCAGCCGGCACTGGCGCATTGAAGCCCGCCGCCTGCTGGCCCCTGGCTGCCTCTTCGCGCCGACGCCGCTCGTCAGCCAGTTTGTTTGCCCGCTCGGCATCGCGGGCTGCGACATCGCGCGCGGCCTTCTGCTGGCTGGGCGAGCGCGGGTCTTCCACGCTCAGGGCCTTGCCGTCCGCGCAGGGCGTCTGCGAATAGACCCGGCCTTCCGGGCCGCAACGGTACACCGTCTGCGGCGGAGCCGATTGCGCAGCCATCCAGGCCATGGCCAGCAGGCCACCGGCCAGCCGGCGCAGCTGCAAGAGCCCCCTTGCCTTCATCGCGGCGGGCCAAGGTCGGGCTGCAGCGCGGCGGCGGGCTCAGGCGATGCTGCCTTCGCACGGGCCGGTTTCACATGCACCTTCATCATCGCGCGCTCCATCTCGCCGGCCAGCAGCAGGTCGAGCGAAGCGACCGTGAGGGCGATGGTCTGCTCGATCAGCTCGCGCTGCTCGGGTGCCGGCTTGCGCAGCACGTAGTCGACGACCTCGGCCTTGACGCCAGGGTGGCCGATGCCCAGGCGCAGCCGCCAGTAGTCGGCCGACCCGAGCTGCGCATGGATGTCGCGCAGGCCGTTGTGCCCGGCATGTCCGCCGCCGAACTTGAGCTTTACCTGACCAGGCATCAAGTCGAGCTCGTCATGGGCGACCAGGATCTCCCTCGGCTCGATCTTGTAGAAACGCGCCAGCTCCGCCACCGACTTGCCGGACAGGTTCATGTAGGTCATTGGCTGCAGCAACCAGACCGGGCCGCGCGCCGCACTTGCCCGCGCGGCCAGGCCGAAGTAGCTGCGCTGCGGCGACAGGCTGCAGCCCAGCTTGCGCGCCACGGCATCAAGCCACCAGAAACCGGCGTTGTGCCGCGTGGCTTCATATTCCGGGCCCGGGTTGCCCAGGCCGACCAGCAGGCGGATCATGCGCAATCCAGGAACTTCGGACGGATCGAGAGGATTCTACGTTCCGCTGCTGGGCGCAACGGTCCTGCAGGAGCGTCGCGCGGACAAGAAGAACCCCACCGCAGTGGGGTTCGCCGGAAGCCGCCACCGCGGCTACTTCTTGTTCTGCTTTTCGCTCTTCTTGGCCTTGGCCGCCGGCGCGGCGGCGGCAACCACCACAGGAGCGGCTGCAGCCTCTTCCTCGACGCGGGGCGGGTTGGCCGAGACGATCACCGGGTTCAGCGAGCCGTGCTTGACGGCCTTGATGCCGTCGGGCAGCTTCAGGTCGTTGACGTGGATCGACTGTCCCTTGACCAAATGGCCCAGGTCGATGGTGATGAACTCGGGCAGCTGCGAGGCCAGGCATTCCACCTCGAGCTCGGTCTGCACGTGGTTGACCAGGCACTTGTCGGTCTTGACCGCGACCGAGTTCTCCTCGTTCACGAAGTGCAGCGGCACCTTCTTGTGCAGCCGCGTGGTCTCGTCCACGCGCTGGAAGTCGATGTGCAGGATGATCTGCTTCCACGGGTGCATCTGGTAGTCGCGCAGCAGCACTTTCTGCACGTTGCCGGACAGATCCATCTCCAGGATCGAGGAGTGGAAGGCCTCTTTCTTGAGGGCGTGGAACAACGCGTTGTGGTCCAGCTCGATCATGGCCGGTGTGCCGGCGCCATAGACGATGCCGGGCACCTTGTTGGCGGCGCGCAGGCGGCGGCTCGCTCCGGTCCCCTGCTGCGTACGCTCGAATGCGACGAACTTCATGGTTTCACTCCAGTCAAGAAGGCGCCCGCGACCAGGCGCCATTGGGAAAGGGCTCCCCACGGGAGCCCGCTTTAGCTTCTAGAAGTTGCTGTTCTGCTCGGCAAACAGCGAAGTCACCGACTCGCCGTCGCTGATGCGGCGGATGGTTTCGGCAAACAGGAAGGCCACCGACAACTGGCGGATGTTCTTGCAGGATTTGGCCTTGTCGTTCAGCGGGATGGTGTTGGTGACCACCACCTCGTCCATGTGCGACTCGCGGATGCGGTCGATGGCCGGGCCCGAAAAAACCGGGTGCGTGCAGTAGGCGAACACCCGCTTGGCGCCGCGCTGCTTCAGCACCTCGGCCGCCGCCACCAGCGTGCCCGCGGTGTCGATCATGTCGTCCATGATCACGCAGTGCCGGCCGTCGATGTCGCCAATGACGTGCATCACCTCGGATTCGTTCGGGTTGGCTCGGCGCTTGTCGATGATCGCCAGGTCGCAGCCCAACTGCTTGGCCAGCGCGCGGGCGCGCACCACACCGCCCACGTCGGGCGACACCACCACCAGGTTCTGGTAGTTCTTGCTCTTCAGGTCGGACAGCAGCACCGGCGAGGCGTAGATATTGTCGACGGGGATGTCGAAGAAGCCTTGGATCTGGTCGGCATGCAGGTCCATCGTCAGCAGCCGCTCGACACCCACGCTCTGCAGCATGTTGGCCACCACCTTGGCGCTGATCGGCACGCGGGTCGAGCGCGGCCGGCGGTCCTGGCGCGCATAGCCGAAGTACGGCATCACCGCGGTGATGCGCCTGGCGCTGGCGCGCTTGAGTGCGTCGACCAGGATGCACATCTCCATCAGGTTCTCGTTGGTCGGCGCACAGGTCGGCTGCACGACGAAGATGTCGCGGGCGCGCACGTTTTGCTGCACCTCGATGCGCACTTCGCCATCAGAAAAGCGGCCGACCAGCGCCTGGCCCAGTTCCACGCCCAGCTGCGAGGCGATCTCCCGCGCCAGCGCCGGGTTGGCGTTGCCGGTGAACAGCACGGTGTTGAACAGCACCTTGGAATCTCTCGTGGTCAGTGGCCGGCGGCGGGCGGAAGGATTTGGCAGGGGAGGAAGGACTCGAACCCTCGCATGTCGGAATCAAAATCCGATGCCTTAACCAACTTGGCGACTCCCCTACACAGGACCCGGCTCGCACCGCGCCCTCGAACCTTATTCAGCCGGCCCAGCCCAGCAAAGGGTGTTGGTCCAGGCTGCGGCACAGCCGACCAACCCAGGGGCCGGGCAGGGACTGCGCCGGCCATGTCGCCAAGGATCGATCATCCACGCCGACTCTTGCGAACACCGCGCTGCCGGATCCCGTCATGCGGCTGTTGCCGAATCTGCGCTGCAGCCATTCGGCGACCGACCGTACCTCGGGACAGTGCGCTTCGGCCACCGGCTGCAAATCGTTGCGGCCGAAACCTTCGCCAAACCCGGCGCTCGCAAAAGAGCCAAAAAGTATAACAGGCTCGGTGTCGCGGACCAGCTCCGGGCTGCGGAAGATGTCCGCGGTGGCGATCTCTGCGGCCGGCTTGACCACGGCAAAACGCTGCGGTGGCAGCACGACGGGCGTGAGCCGCTCGCCGATGCCTTCGACGAACGCGTTGTGCCCGCCAATGAAGAAGGGCACGTCGGCGCCCAGCGCCGCGCCCAGGCCCAGCAGCCGTTCGAGCGGCCAATGCAGGCCCCACAGTCGGTTCAGCGCCAGCAGCGTGCTGGCCGCATCGGAGCTGCCGCCGCCCAGCCCGGCACCCCAGGGCACTTGCTTATCGATCGAAATGTCGGCGCCCAGGCTGCTGCCGGAGTGCCGCTGCAGCGCGCGCGCCGCTCGAAGGCACAAGTCGTCTACCGGCAGGGCCGGCCCCAGGTCACGCCGCGACAGGCTGCCGTCGCGGCGCAGTTCGAAATGCAGGCGGTCGCACCAGTCGATCAGCACGAACACCGACTGCAGCAGGTGGTAGCCATCGGCGCGCCGCCCCACCACATGCAGGAACAGGTTCAGCTTGGCCGGGGCCGGCACGTCGAACAGTGCGTTCAGGCTCATTGGACTAGCGTGGGCAACGCGTGCTCATGGCGCATCGAACTGCGCGCGCAGCCGCACGGCCGGAGGTCCGGCGCGCGAGACCTGCAGCTGTCCGCTGTCGAAGCGCGCCAAGTCGATGGTCCAGCCCAGCTGCAAAAAGCCGGGGCCGGGCTGCAGCGGTTGCGCCGGCTCGGCCGCCCCGGGCCAGGGCCGGCCTTGGAACCAATCGGGCAGGGCGCGCAACGGCAGGCTCTCGCCAAAGGCCTCCCGCGACAGGGCGTCCAGGTCGGCGAAGCGCTTTTCGCCCTGCGGCGTGACCAGCCGCACCACGCCCGGCGCCCAGAAGGCCGCGGCCAATGTCGTGCCCAGCGGGCTGCTCAGCCGCAGCTCGCCTTGCTCGGCGCTGCCGCGCAGATCGAAGCTGGCGCTGATCGCCTGCGCAGGCCTGTCGGGCATGGACTCGACCTGCAATGCCAGCCGTCCGGAAAGCGCCGGCGGGCTGCCCGGCACCGGCGGCACCGCGGCGCAGCCGGCCAGGGCCAGCGTCGCTAGCAGCCAGGCCGCGCGCCGCACCTATTGCGCCTTCAGGCGGACCATCGTCTCGCGCAGCACGTCGTTGCCAGCGTCGCGGCTGCTGGCCTCGGCCCAGATGCGCCGGGCTTCGTCGCGCTGGCCCAGGGCCCAAAGCACCTCGCCGAGGTGGGCGCCGATTTCCGCATCGGGCCGGGCGTTGTAGGCCTGGCGCAGCAGGCGCAGCGCCTCGTCGCGGTTGCCGAGGCGAAACTCGACCCAGCCCAGGCTGTCGGTGATGAATGGATCGCCTGGCGACAGCTGCAAGGCCCGCTCGATCAGCGCCTTGGCCTCGCCCAGACGCAAGTTCCGGTCGGCCAGCGAATAGCCGAGCGCGTTGTACGCATGCGCATGATCGGGCTTGAGCGCCATCACCTGGCGAAGCAACGATTCCATCGCGCCGAGCCGGTCGATCTTCTCGGCCATCATCGCCTGCTCGTACAGCAGGTCCGAGTCGTTGGGAAAGCGCTGGTTGGCAGCCTGCAGCACCGCATAGGCCTCGGACCATTGCTTGACCTCGCGCAGCACCTGCGCTTCGGCCAGCAGCTTGGCGCGGGCGTCGCCAGGGTTGCGCTCGGGCGCGCTGCGCACCAGCTCGCGTGCCTGCGGCACGCGGCCCTGCCGCGCCAGCAGCGAGGCGCGCCGTGTCTGCACCTCGAGCGCGCGCTGCGGGCTGTCCACGCGGGCCAGGCGGGCCTCGGCGGTGGCGAAGTCGCCGCGCTGCTCGGCCGCCTTGGCCAGCAGCAGCCAGGCCTGAGTCAGGCCCCGGTCCGCCGTACCGTCGCCAGACGTGTCGTCGTCATCTTTGTCATCGCCGGCGGACGCTGCAGCAGGCTGGGCCTGCACCAGGTCCACGTAACGCTGCAGCGACTGTTCAGCCGCCTGGGTCTGGCGCAGCTCCAACTGCAGCGCACCGAGCGTCAGCCAGGGCGCCGCCTGATCAGGCTGCTGGGTGGTAACGATCTGGAGCTGGGCAATCGCATCGGCGTAGCGCTGCAGGCTCAACAGCGTGCCGGCATAAGCCCGCCGCAGCGCCGGGTCCGCGGCGGCGGACTTCAGGTAACCGGCGACCAGCGCTTCCGCCTCGGGCCGGGTGGGCATCAGCTCCAGCGCCAGTTCCACTGCGGCACCGGCCGCCGGATCCGCGGCCAGCGCCTGGCGTGCCAGTTCCAGAGCGCGGGCGGGTTCTCCGGCAGCGAGCCAGGCGCGGCCGATCGCCGAGCGCGCGGCCGCGCGCGTACCGGCATCGGCCAGGTAAGGCTGCAGCACGTCTTCGAGCAGCGTGGCGACGCGGCGCTTTTCGGTGGCGCGGTGCATGAAGCGCGGCAGCGCAGCGATGACCGCCCCGCGTTCCGCGGCCGGGGTGCCGGCGACCAGCGCTCGCAGCGGTTCGGGCAGTTCGTCAATGCGGTTCATCGACAGCAGGATCTGCAGCTGCAGCTGGATCGCCTCCATCGACTGGGGCCGTGCCGCGCGCCAGGCGCGTGTGGCGACCAGCGCCTGCTCGCCGGCGCGCCCTTGCAGCGCGATCTCGGTGGCACGGCGGAACGGGCGCTCGTCGCCCGTGCGCCGCGCCGCATCCAGCATGATCTGGTAGGCCGTGCCGGCCTGCCCCGTGCGTAGCTCGATCTCGCCAATCAGCAACTGATAGAACAGCGGCGCATCGATCGCCGAGTTGACAACCGGCGCCGGGGCCGACGCGGCCGGGGCGGGAGGGCTTGCGGGCGCGGCCGGCTGGGCGGCCGCGGCCGGGCCGAGGAATGCAATGACTGCAATCGCGGCCCTTGGGCATGCGGCAAGGCGCCGCAGGCTCGAGACGGTCATCAGGTCTCCAGGAGATTGAGCTTCATTCTCACATAATGGGTCATGCCCGAGCTGCCCGAAGTGGAGGTGACGAGGCGCAGCATTGCCGAGCGGCTGCGCGGCGCGCAGGTCACGTCGGTGCGCTGTGGCAAGCCGTTGCGCTGGCCGCTGGGCATCGCGCCTGAAGGCCTGCTCGGCTCGCACCTGGGCGAGGTGCTGCGCCGTGGCAAGTACCTCTGGCTGCCGCTGAGCCGCCATGCCGGCCCGCCAGTTGCCGGCATGGACGGCGGTCTGCTGCTGCACCTGGGCATGTCGGGCTCGCTGGCCTTTCACGACGAACCGGCCACGCCGGGACCGCATGCGCATTTCGACCTCGGCACCACCCGTGGCCTGCTGCGCCTGACCGATCCGCGGCGCTTTGGCGCGGTGTTGTGGTCACCGGCTATCGACGCGCCACCGGCGGCACGGCTGCTGGCGCGGCTGGGCGCCGAGCCCTTCGATCCGTCGCTGAGCCCGCGGGTGCTGCATGCAGCCTGCAGGCGCCGCAAGGTGGCCATCAAGAGCCTGTTGCTGAGCGGGCAGGTGGTGGTCGGGGCCGGCAACATCTATGCTTGCGAGGCGTTGTTCCGCGCCGGCATCGACCCGCGCACGCGCTGCGACCGCTTGAGCCTGCCGCGCTGCACGCGGCTGCTGTCCGCCTTGCGCGAGACGCTCGGTCGGGCGTTGGAACTTGGAGGCTCGACGCTGCGCGACTTCAGCGACGCGCACGGCGTCGCTGGCGAGTTCCAGGCCGAGGCCCTGGTGTATGGCCGAGACGGCCAGCCTTGCCGGCGCTGCGGCTCGACCGTACGGCGCATCGTGCAGGTGCAGCGCTCGACATTCTTTTGCCCGGCCTGCCAGAAGCGGCGATGAAGGCGTCACCGGCGCCCGCCCGCAGGCCGGCGCCGCAGCGGCGCCAGGCCCCGGCATCCAGTCTGCGCAAAGCTGCACGAAGCTTGTTGTCAGCAGTTGTTTCCAGGCCCCTGCGGGCGGAGGACCCTGCGCTAGCATGAATGCAGCGGCCGTCCCGGCCCGTGGCCTTTGCAAATGAACAACAACCTGGCCCGACAACTCGATGCCCTTTCGGCCTGGCGGCGCGCGCTCGGCCGCCGGGTGCGTTCTGTGGCCGATTTCATGGCCGAGAATGAATTGCTCGACGCCGCCGGCCAGATGTCGCTGGATGCGCTGTACCGCAAGCTCGGCGTCGACAAGCTGGTGCTGGCCTGCGTGGCCGAAGTGTCGCGCGGCAAGTCCGAGCTGCTCAACGCCATCTTCTTCGCCGACACCGGCCGGCGTGTGCTGCCGGCCACGCCGGGCCGCACCACGATGTGCCCGGTTGAGCTTCAGTTCCATGCCGGCCAGCCGCCGGAGCTGGCGCTGCTGCCCGTCGATACCCGCCTTGGCGGCCAGTCTCTGGCCGAACTGCGCCTGCAGCCTGCCGCCTGGCAGCGCCTGGGCCTGGACCCGCGCAACCCGGACGGCCTGGCCGAGGCGCTGATGCTGGTGACCCAGACGCGCCGCGTCAGCACGGCGACGGCCGCGTCGCTGGGTTTCTGGAGCGACGAGCATCCGCAGGACAACCCGCCTCGGCTGGATGACGGCAGTGTCGAAGTCCCGGCCTGGCGACATGCGCTGATCAACTATCCGCATCCGCTGCTGCAGCGCGGGCTGGTGGTCATCGACACGCCCGGGCTCAACGCCGTCGGGGCCGAACCCGAGCTGACGCTGGGACTGCTGCCGGCGGCGCATGCGATCATCTTCCTGCTGGCGGCCGACACCGGCGTGTCGCGCTCCGACCTCGCCATCTGGATCGAGCACCTGGGAGATGACACGCTCGAGCGCTTCGTCGTGCTCAACAAGACGGACATCCTGGCCGACCCGCTGTCCACGCCTGCCGCGGTGGCTGCCCAACTCGACAACCAGCGGCGCAAGATCGCACAAACGCTCGAGATGCCGCTGCCGCGCATCTCCGCGCTGTCGGCGCGCGACGCGCGGGCCGCGCGCGTCGGCGGCGTTGCCGCTGCGCTCGAGCGCCGCGGCCTGCCGGCGCTGGAGGCCGCGCTGGCCACGCAACTGCTGCCGCGCCGGCGCGAGTTGCTGGCGCGCTCCGCTGCCGGCACCGTGCAGACACTGCGCCACGCGGCCACCAGGCGCCTTGGCGAACGCCGCCGCCACAACGCCGAGCAGATGCTCGAGCTGCGCGGCCTGCGCGGCAAGAGCAATGCCAAGGTGCAGGCCATGCTGATGCGGCTGGATGCCGAGATTGGCGACTTCGAACGCTGCACCACGCGGCTGGCGGCGCTGCGCGCGGTGCACCTGCGGCAGCTGCACAAGGCCCTGGACGCGCTGTCGGCCGAGGCGCTGCGCGACGAGCTGGAGGCCCTGCGGCTGGCGATGGCCGCGACGCCGCTGCAGCTGGGCGCGCGCAAGGCCTTCGGCGCCACCTGCGAGCGGCTGCGCCGCGCCCTGGCCAAGGCGCGCAACCAGTCCGACGAAATCCAGCAGATGCTGCGCGCCAGCTATCACCAGCTGAATGCGGAGTTCGGCTTTGCCCTCGCGCTGGCCGGCGCGCCGCAGCTGGAGCGCTACGTCGAAGATCTGGACCTGATCGAACGCAGCTACGGCCGCTACCTCGGTCCGATGCAGGCCTGGCGGCTGTCCAGCCCCGGCTTCATGGATCAGTTCCAGCGCATGCTGCTGTCCAAGCTGCGCGTGGTCTTCGAGAACGCGGCCGGCGAAGTCGAGTCGTGGAGCAAGGCCGCGTCGGCCCAGATCGAGCAGCAGCTGCGCGAGCGGCGCCGCGCCTTCGCGCGCCGGCACGAGGCGCTGCAGCGCATCCAGTCGGCCGCGGGGGAACTGGAGCAGCGCGTTGCCGAGGTCGAGCAGCAGGACAAGCGCTTGGCCGGCCTGCAATGGCGGCTCGACTCGCTGGTCGACCAAGTGCTTGCCGCGGCGCTGGCCGCTCCCGACACCGGGGCAGGCGAGCCCGATCTGGCCAGGCCCTTGCTGAGCCGCGCGCACTGATGTCCGGCGGCGACATCGCGCAGCGCGTGCTGCGCTGGCGCCGGCAGTTCGGCCGCCAGGGGCTGCCCTGGCAGGACACGAAGGACCCGTACCGTGTCTGGCTGTCCGAGATCATGCTGCAGCAGACCCAGGTGGCCACGGTGCTGGGCTACTACACGCGCTTCCTGCAGCGCTTCCCGGATGTGGCCTCGCTCGCCGCGGCCGCGCCGGACGAGGTGCTGGCGCTGTGGAGCGGCCTGGGCTACTACAGCCGCGCTCGCAACCTGCACCGCTGCGCGCGGGTCGTGCAGCACGAGCATGGCGGCGTGTTCCCGGCCAGCAGCGCGGCACTGGCGCAGCTGCCGGGCATCGGCCGCTCCACCGCTGCGGCGATCGCCGCATTCTGTTTTGGTGAGCGCGTGGCCATCCTCGACGGTAACGTCAAGCGGGTGCTCGGCCGTGCGCTCGGCTTTGCCGGCGACCTGTCGGTCGCGGCAGAGGAGCGCGCGCTGTGGCAGCAGGCGCAGGACCTGGTGCCAGCGCGCGGCGTCGAGGCCTACACCCAGGGCCTGATGGACCTGGGCGCCACGCTGTGCAGCGCGCGCAAGCCGGCCTGCGAGCGCTGCCCGCTGGCCACGCTGTGCGTGGCCCGGCGCGAAGGCCGGCCCGAGGCCTACCCGGTCAAGAAGCGCCGGCTGAAACGCGGCAGGCGAGCCCATGCCTGGCTGTGGCTGGTGCAGGGCGACCGGCTGTGGCTGGTGCAGCGCCCTGAACAGGGCGTTTGGGCCGGGCTGTGGAGCCTGCCCGAATACGACACGCCCGAAACGCTGCGCCAGTTGCTGCAGGGCTGGCCGGGCGATGGCGAAACGCTGCCGGCGATAGAGCACGCGCTGACGCACTTCGACTGGACGCTGCAACCGCTGCGCTGGACGCTGCCACCGCGCCTGGCTGCGCGGCACCTGGCTGCCGTGATGCGGCAACTGCCGCCGGGCCGCTGGGTCGGCCAGGACCAGGCGCTGCAGATGGGCCTGCCAGCGCCGCTGCGCAAGCTGCTCAGCCGCTGACCACGCCCTTGCCGAGCAGGTAGTCGTGCACCAGTTGCAGGCGCACCTGCGGGTTGTCCAGCTCCATCAGTTTTTGCTTGGCGCCCAGCGAGATCGGCAGGATCTCGCACCAGCGGTTGGCCACCCAGCCGGCATCGTCCAGCCGGTGCGGCAGGTTGAAGGGCTCGGCTCCCTGCGCCTTGAGCGTGGCGATGGCATTGGCCAGCGCCTGCACCGTGGGCAGCAGCTCGGCGCTTGGCGCCAGCGCCTCGTCGTCGGCCAGCAAGTCGGCGCTGCCGACCCACAGGCCGTCGGCCTGCTGGGTGGTGGCACCGGCCAGGCGGAAGCGGCGCGTGCCGGTGCAGCGCGCGCGCAGCACGCCGGGCTGCTCGCTGTCCACCTCGTCCAGCCGGGCCAGCACGCCGGCGCTTTCGAAGTGCACGGCCGGGCCCTTGCCGGCGCGCACCTCGCCGCCCTGCAGCAGGCAGACGACGCCGAAGGGCTGCTGCCGGCGCAGGCAGTCGGACACCAGGTCCAGGTAGCGGGCCTCGAAGACCTTCAGCGCCAGCAGCCCGCCCGGGAACAGCACCGAGCGCAGCGGGAACAGCGGCAGCGCGGCGATGTGCTCGGGCTCAGCCATCAGCGGCTCGCGGCGCGGCTCATTCGCGCGCATCCAGCTCGCGGTGCCGCACCAGCGTGGCGCCGCGGTCGCCAAAGCGCCGCGCCAGCGCCTCGCTCAGGTACACCGAGCGGTGCTGCCCGCCGGTGCAGCCGATGGCCACGGTGAGGTAGCTGCGCTGGTCGTCCTCGAAAGCACCGAGCCAGCGCCGCAGGAAGGCCTCGATCTGCGCCAGCATCTCCATCGCGTCGGGCTGGGCCTCCAGGTACGCGGCGACCGGCGTGTCGCGGCCGGTCAACGGCCGCAGCTCGCGGATGTAGTGCGGGTTGGGCAGGACGCGCACGTCGAACACGAAGTCGGCGTCCAGCGGCACGCCGTACTTGAAGGCGAAGGATTCGAACACCAGCGTCAATGCCGTGCCGCGCGCGCCGACCAGGTCGCGCACCCAGCTGCGCAACTGCGCCGGGCGCAGCTGGCTGGTGTCGATCACGGTGGAGACCTCGCGCAAAGCGGCCAGCAGTTCGCGCTCCAGCTCGATGGCGTCGGTGAGCACGCGCGAGGCATCGCTGCCCACGCTGCTGGCCGACAGCGGGTGCGGCCGGCGGGTCTCGGAAAAGCGCCGCAGCAGCGCCTCGGTGCTGGCATCGAGGAACAGGCATCGGATGTGCACGCCTTCTTTTTGCAGATCGAGGATCAGCGGCACCAGCTGCGGCAGCGAAGTGGCGTTGCGCACGTCCACCGCCACCGCCACGCGATGCGTGAAGCGTTCGTGCTCCAGGCGGATGAACTCGCGCAGCATCTCCGGCGGCAGGTTGTCGACGCAAAAGAAGCCGGCGTCCTCCAGTGCATGCAGCGCCACCGACTTGCCAGAGCCCGAGATGCCGGTGATCAGCACCACCTCGCGCCGGTCCTGGGGCGTGCCGACAGGCGCCCCGTCGTAGGCGGTGCGCGGCACCGCGCGCCTTTCGGGCTGCTGCTGCGGGCTCATCGCTGCCTTTGCGCGCTGCGCGCGGGCTGGGGATCGGCGCCTTCTTCACCGCCGAGCATGGCTCGGGCATGGGCGCGGCTGGTGCCGGCCAGCCGCTCGCCGCCGAGCATGCGCGCCACCTCGCTGACGCGGGCTTCGCCCGCCACCGGCTGCACGTCGCTGACGGTGGCCCGGCCCTGCAGGGCCTTGGATACCACGAAGTGGTGGTCGGCACAGGCTGCCACCTGCGCCAGGTGAGTGACCGCCAGCACCTGGCTGCTGGCGCCAAGCTGCTTCATCATGCGGCCCACCTGGTAGGCCACGCTGCCGCCGACGCCCGCGTCGATCTCGTCGAAGATCAAGGTCGGCGCCGCGGAGCCCCGCGCTGCACCTGCATGACAGGTGGTCACGGCGATCGCCAGCGCCAGGCGCGACAGCTCGCCGCCCGAGGCCACCTTGGCCAGCGGCCGCGGGCTGCTGCCGGCATGGCCGGCCACCAGGAACTCCGCGCTCTCCAGGCCGAAGGCCTGCGGCGTTGGCACCGGCGTCAGCGCCACCTCGAAGCGCCCGCCGGCCATGCCCAGCTGCTGCATCGCCTGCGTCACCGCGGCCGACAGCCTGGGGGCTGCGGCGCGGCGCAGCTGGCCCACGCGCCGGGCCTGCGCGCGCCATGCGGCCTGGGCCTGCTCCTCGGCCGACTGCAACGCCGCCAGGTCGGTGGCGGCGTCGAGAGCCTTCAGCTCCTGCTTCCAGCCGGCCAGCAAGGCCGGCAGCTCGGCCGGCGGGCGCCGGTGGCGCCGCGCCAGCGACAGCCAGTTTGACAGCCGCGCATCCAGCTCGGCCAGGCGTGCCGGGTCGGGTTCGCTGCGCCCGAGGTACGCGTGCAGGCTGTGCGCCGCATCCTGCAGCTGCGCCTGCGCGCCCTGCAGGACTTCGAGCGCGGCGCCCAGGCTGGCGTCGTAGCGCAACAGATCCTCCAGCGCATCGATCGCCCGCCCGGCCAGGCCATCGGCCGCCGGCTCGCCGTCGGACAGCGCGGACAGTGCGCTGCGCACCCCGTCGAGCAGCGACTGGGCATGCGCCAGGCGCTGGTGCTCGGCGTTGATCTCCTCCCATTCGTCGTCGCCGGGCGCCAGTTTGTCGACCTCGCCGATCTGCCAGGCCAGGCGTTCGCGCTCGCGTTCCAAGGTCTCGCCGCGCGCGCGCGCGTCGGTCAAAGCTGCCTCGGCCGCCTTCCAGGCCTGCCACAGCGATGCCAGCGCAGCGGTGTCGGCGCCGGCCTGTTCGTCGAGCAGCGCGCGCACCGCGGCCGGCCGCGTCAGGCTCTGCCAGGCATGCTGGCCATGGATGTCGACCAGCTGCTCGCCGGCCTCGCGCAGCTGGCCGACGGTGGCCGGGCTGCCATTGATCCAGGCGCGGCTCTTGCCCTGGGCATCGACACTGCGGCGCAGCAGCAGCGTGTCGCCGGCGTCGAAGCCGGCCTTGTCCAGCCAGGGCTGCAGCAAGGCCGGCGTGTCGAACTCGGCGCTCACCTCGGCGCGGGCGCAGCCCTCGCGCACCACTCCGGCGTCGCCACGGCCGCCCAGCGCCAGCTGCAGCGCATCGATCAGGATCGACTTGCCGGCGCCGGTCTCGCCCGTCAGCACCGAAAAGCCCGCGCCGAGCTCCAGCTCGAGCCCGCTGACGATGACCACGTCGCGCAGGGACAAGCGCCGCAGCATCTCAGGCCCCGCCGCGTCCGCGACACGCCGCGGCACCATCCCGCAGACGCCGCGGAACCGGCTTTGCCGGGCTGCAGGCGTCGCCTCCCCGGGGGGGCCGGGCATCGACGAGGAACGGTCCCTGCGGACCGTTCCCCGCTCGCCAGGGCCAGCCGGACTGCAAGCCGGCTGGCGGGCCGAAGGCGCTGCGGGAGGGGGTCACACCACGCCTTCGTGCCAGCGCAGCTTGCGCCGCAGCGTGGCGTAGTAGCTCCAGCCGCGCGGGTGCAGGAAACGCACCTTGAGCGCCGAGTGGCGCACGCGCACCTGGTCGCCGTGCAGCAGGCTGGCCAGGCTTTGCATGTCGAAGTTGGCCGACGCGTCGCGCCCGGCCACCACCTCGATGCGGATCTCGCTGTGGTCGGGCAGCACGATCGGCCGGTTCGACAGCGTGTGCGAGGCGATCGGCACCAGCAGCAGCCCGCCGATGCCCGGATGCATGATCGGCCCGCCGGCCGACAGCGCATAGGCCGTGCTGCCGGTGGGCGAGGCGATGATCAGCCCGTCGGCGCGCAGGTTGGCGACGAACTCGTCGCCGATGTCCACGCGCAATTCCACCATGCTGGCGGTGGCGCCGCGGCTGACCACCACCTCGTTCAGCGACAGGCCGTCGAAGATCTTGTCGCCATCGCGCCAGACGCCGCCCTCGATCATGCTGCGGTGCTCCTCCTCGTAGTCGCCGGCGACCATGCTCTCCAGCGTCTCGCGGTAGTGGGCCAGCGGCACGTCGGTGATGAAGCCCAGCCGCCCCTGGTTGATGCCCACCAGCGGCAGGTTGTGGCGCGCCAGTTCGCGGGCGATGCCGAGCATGGTGCCGTCGCCGCCCACCACCACCGCGATATCGCAGCGCCGGCCCATTTCCGAAGGCGACAGCGCTTCGTAGTTGGCGACCCCGGTGTTCAGCGCGGTGGCCGAGTCGAAGGACACCTCGAGGCCGAGGCGCACCAGGAAATGTGCGATGTCCTCGAGCAGCGGCCGGATGCCCTGGGCCTGGTATTTGCCCACGATGGCAGCGTGATGGAAACGCGACGGCATGCGATCCATTACACCATAGGGACCCGCGGCGGACACGCTGCCGCAGGCCATGTCCGTACAATGAAAACATGCTGGACGAGCGCGCCAAGACCCTGCTCAAAGCCCTGGTGGAGCGCTACATCGCCGAGGGCCAGCCCGTGGGCTCGCGCACCCTGTCGCGGGCCAGCGGGCTGGAGCTGTCGCCGGCCACCATCCGCAACGTCATGGCCGACCTGGAAGAGCTGGGCCTGATCGCCAGCCCGCACACCAGCGCCGGGCGCGTGCCCACTGCGCGCGGCTACCGGCTGTTCGTCGACACCATGCTGACGGCGCGGCCGGTGAACCTGGCCGAGGTTCCGCCCGAAATGGTGGTGGTGCGCGAGCAGTTGCACCCCGACCAGCCGCAGCGCGTCATCGCGCAGGCGGCCAGCCTGCTGTCCAGCCTGTCCAACTTCGTCGGCGTGGTCACCGCACCGCGCAAGGCCAGCGTCTTCCACCACATCGAGTTCCTGCGCCTGGGCGAACGGCGCGTGCTGGTGATCCTGGTGGCGCCTGACGGCGACGTGCAGAACCGGGTGATCTTCACTGCGCGCGACCACAGCCATGGCGAGCTGGTCGAGGCCACCAACTACCTGAACCTGCACTACGCCGGCTTGAGCATCGAAGAGGTGCGCGAGCGGCTGAAGCACGAGATCGAGGCGCTGCGCGGCGAGATCGCGGCGCTGATGCAGGCCGCGGTGCAGGCCGGAACCGAGGTGCTGGCGGAAAGCACCGAGCAGGTGGTGGTCAGCGGCGAGCGCAAGCTGCTCGACGTGCCGGCTTTCGGCAACGACATGGGCAGCCTGCGCAAGCTGTTCGACGTGTTCGAGCAAAAGACCGAGCTGATGCGGCTGCTCGACGTCAGCAGCCGCGCCGAGGGCGTGCGCATCTACATCGGCGGCGAGAGCCATGTGGTGCCCTTCGAGGAACTGTCGGTCGTGACCGCGCCCTACGAGGTGGACGGGTGCATCGTCGGCACGCTGGGCGTGATCGGCCCCACGCGCATGGCCTACGACCGCATGATCCAGATCGTCGACATCACGGCGCGCCTGGTGAGCAACGCGCTGAGCGCCAAGTAGCGCTGCCTGCGCAGCGCCGGGCCCGGGCGACGAGTCACTCTATGTCCAGCGGCGGCCGCCATTGGTCGGCCGGCACCCCGCGCCAGCGGCCAGCCAGCGTGCCGAGCACCACCGCCGCGATGCCGACGGCGGCGACGGCGGCGAAGGACTGCGCAAACTGGCCATCGTATGCATCGAAGAGCACCGCACGGAAGGCGTGCACCACCCAGGTCAGCGGAAGGTAGGGTTGGATGGCCTGGAAAGCCTCGTCACTGAGCTCGACGGGCAGCAGAGCTCCGGCAGCGGAAACCTGCACGACCAACAGCAGCACGGCGACCACCTTGCCGAGATCGCCGAGCACGCGCACCAGCGCCCACACCAGGGCCAGGAAGGTGCACGAGGCCACGACAAGCAAGGCCGCAAAGGGCATCGGCTGCGGCACCGGCACGTGCAGCACGCCCACCAGCATCGCCAGCATCAGCAGTGCCTGCAGCACCACGGCAGCCAGAGGCAGCGCCAGCTTGCCTGCAGCCAGCGCGGTGCGCGGCAGCGGCGCCAGCGCTTCGGGCACGCGGCGGAAATGCACCAGGAACGCAGTCATCACCGCGCCCACCCACAGCGCCATGGGCACGAAGTTGGGGGTCAGCGCAATGCCGTTGTTGGGCACCGGGGCCACGATTTCGATCATCGGCTCCACCGACAGTGCCAGCCCTTGGGCGCTGCCGCCGGGGCTGTCCACCGCGGCCGGCAGCGAGCTGCGCACCAGTTCGAGGCCGGTGTGCAGCCGGCGGGCCCCGTCCCCGAGCATGGACAGACCATCGTGCAGCACCATGGCGCCGGTGCCCGCCTGGCGCAGGCTGCCGGCCAGCTGCTCGCTGCTGCGGGCCAGTTCGCGCGCACCTTCCACGAGCGTGCCCAGGCGCGCGTCATCGGGCCAACGTGCCGCCAAGGTGCCGACCGATGCGCCTGCGGCGATGCTGCCGTCTACCAGCGTGGCCAGCTCCTCATCGAGGCGCAGCGCGGCCTGGGTCAACCGGGCCTGACCCTCCTGGGTGCGGCCCAGGCCCAGACCGAGCTGGCTTGCGCCCAGCTCGATCGGCTCTATGCCTTCCAGCAGCTTGCTGCCGAACAGCGGCACCTCGTTTGCGGCTGCCTTCAGCTGACCGACGCCAGCCTGCAACTGGCCCGCGCCCAAGCCCAGCGCGTCGAGTCCGCGGCCGAGTTCGCGTTGGCCCTCCAGCAGCAGGCGTGTGCCCTGCCGAAGCTGATGCAGATCGGCATCGGGCGGGCGCCGGCTGTCGAGCGAGCGCAGCGCCAAACCGGCCTGACGCACGCCGCTGGCGACCTGCTGTGTGCCATCGGCAAGCTGGCTGGCGCCGCTGCGCTGCCGCGCGGCCGCGTCGGCGGCCAGGTTCGCGCCCAGCGACAGTTGGCCCGTGCCCTCGCGCGCGACGTCCAGCTTCAGCCTCAACTCGCCGGCGCCGGCGTGCAGGCCGGCCAGGGCGGCGTGCAGGCTCTCCAGGGTCTTCTGCGAACCGGCTGCAGTGCTCAGCACCAGCTCCCAGCGCGCTTCGCCGAGCATGGTGTTCACGCGCTGCGCCACCTCGGGCGCAAAGCGGCGCGCAAACGCGGCGCTGCTGTAGTTGTTGCCTTCGCTGGTGTAAAGCGTGAGCTTGGCGGCACCCGGCTGTTCGCCGGGCAGCGCCCGCTGGCTGAAATCCTGAGGGATTTCCAGCAGGAAGGCCAGGCGGCCCTGGCGCACGTCGGCACGCGCGGCCTCGCGGTCGATGTAGCGGCGGTAGGCGAACTGTCCCTGGCGTTCGATGGCCCCCAGAACGTCGCGGCCCAGGTTCAGCTCGCGCTCCCGGTAGCTCGCACCGCTATCCAGGTTCAGCAGACCGGCTGGCAGCGCACGGGTGTGCGCCGCCGGATCCCACATCGCATAGAGAAAGATCAGCGCGTACAGCGCCGGCACGAAAAGCAGGCCGGCAAAGGCCCATGCCAGCTTGCGATGCCGCTGCAGCAAGCCCCATTCGGCGAGAAACACAGCGTGCGCGGCAGACCACCAACCCATGGCGGCATTGTGCGCCAGCGAGTGTCGATGAACGGGCCGCGGCCGCGGGCGTCGAGGTGGGCTCGACAGCGAAGCGAACTCGGGCTGCGCGGAGGGCACAATCCGTGACTGTTGTCAGTGGGCCGTTAGCTCAGTTGGTCAGAGCAGAGGACTCATAATCCTTTGGTCGTTGGTTCAAGTCCAACACGGCCTACCACCTGATGCATTGGAGTTGCCGGTCGTCTGGCGTACCGGCCGCAGGCTTGGGCTGGCCGTAGTTTGCACCGTGCCAGCTGTGTCGCCGAGTGCCGCCGAAAACAGCCGCCTCTTCGACGCGGTGCCGCCCGCCGCGCACGCGCTCCACTCGGCCTGCCCGTGGCAATCACCACCCACCCTGGGCCGGGCCGGACTGCCGCGCTCGCCGAACCTGCCGGTTTCGAGCGTTTCGCTCGGCAGCGCGTTCGCTGCGAGGGCGACATGCCCACCCGCGGCAGCCTGGAGCTGGTTGAGAGGGAGCTGGCCCTGCTGCGCACCTCGCGCAACCAGGCGCTGTTGGCCTTCAGGCAGACTGGCTGAAGACGGCCGCGTTCCAGGCCGCGGCCATCCCGAGCCGCGGCAGGGGCTGCCTCGGCGGCCCGGCCGAGCGGCCGGTGCTCAATCGTCCTTTCTCTTCTTGGAGCCGAACGGGTACGCGCCAGCGGGCTTGCCCACGGGCGCCGGGATCTTCAGCGAAAGGATCATCGTCACCACCAGCGTCAGCGCGGTGAACCCGAGCGAATAGGCCACCGGGATCTTGTAGATGTCGATCAGCAGCATCTTCGTGCCGATGAACACCAGGATGATCGCCAAGCCGTAGCTGAGCAGGTGGAAGCGATCGTGCATGTTGGCCAGCAGGAAGTACATCGCGCGCAGGCCGAGGATCGCGAACACGTTGGAGGTCAGCACGATGAACGGGTCGGTGGTGATCGCGAAGATGGCCGGAATCGAATCGACGGCGAAGACGATGTCGACGATGCCGATCAGCAGGATCACCACCAGCAGCGGCGTTGCCATCTTCACGCCGTCGACCACGGTGAAGAACTTCTCGCCATCATAGTTGGGGGAGATCTTGAAGCGGCCCCGCACCCAGTTCAGCGCCGGGTTGTTGTCCAGGTCGGGCTCCTGGCCGGCCGCCCACCACATCTTGATGCCGGTGAACAGCAAGAAGGCGCCGAACACGTACAGGATCCAGTGGAACTGCGTGATCAGCCAGGCGCCGACCAGGATCATCACCGCGCGCAGCACCAGCGCGCCGACGATGCCGATCATCAGCACGCGCTTCTGGAACTCCGCCGGCACCGCGAAGTAGGTGAACAGCATCAGGAAGACGAAGATGTTGTCGACGGCCAGCGCCTTCTCGATCAGGTAGCCGGTCAGGAACTCCAGCGACTTGGTGTTGGCCAGCTCGCGCGCGGCCTCGTCCGTGCCGGCGCCACCCAGGTGCCACCACAGCCAGCCCATGAAGACGAACGACACGCTGACCCAGACCAGCGACCAGATGGTCGCCTCGCGAGTGCTGACGCGGTGCGCGCCCTGCTTGCTCATCGCGAAGAAGTCGACCAGCAGCGCGACGAGCACGAACGCCGCGAACAAGGACCACATGAGGGGCGAACCGATGGATTGCATGACAGCCTTTTCGATCTGAGTTGCACGGCGCCGCCGCGCCGTTCGCTGTTCGGCGAACGTCGCGATGACGTCAAGGACCCAAGGCTGGTCTTGCCGTGCCGGCGATCGCGCGGTCGATGACCGGTATCGCGGCCTGCAGCGCCGGATCGAAGTGCAGCGCACTGCGGCCGTATTGACGACGCTGCAGCGGACCCGCGCCCGAAATCCTGGCGCCGGCTCCGCTGGCTACTCCCCAACAAGAGCTAACTTGAGTGTAGCAGCGCAGCGCCGGACACCGGCGGACACCGGCGGCCGGGCGGCACGGGCTGCGCGCGGCGAGCTGCGCGGGGCGGCGCTGCGGCAGGCCCGTACCGGCAGGGGCCGGGGACGCGCGGCAGATAATCCCGGCTTCAAGCTGCCGAATCAAATGGATGGACAGCCGATGCCGACCTTGAATGCCGAGCAGTTCGAACAGGCGTGGCGCGAGTGCGTCCCCGCGCCCATTCGCCAGATCGGCACGGTCCAGCCGCACGCCGGGCCGCCTCCGATGCAGCCCGAGGGCGGGCGCCTGCTGCTGCAGGCCAGCGGCAAAACCGCCGAATTCGTCGGCTGCCCTCCTCGAAGCGGTGCTCGGGCAGCCTCTGGCCGGCGTACTCGATACCCTGGCGGCGCGCGACGCGATGGCAGGCGTTGACGCTGCCGGCCGCGTGGCCTTCATCACTGGCGGCGCCAGCGGCATCGGCCTGGCGGTGGCCGAACTGCTGCAGCGCCGCGGCATGAAGCTGGTGCTGATGGACCTGGCCGAGCCGGCGCTGAGCGCGGCCGCGGTCCGGCTCGGCGCAGGCGAGGTGCTCGCCGTGGCCGGTGACGTGACCCGCCCCGAAGACTGCGCCCGCGCCGTCGAGCAGGCCGTGCAGTGCTTCGGCGGCATCGACCTGTGCTGGGCCAATGCCGGCGTCGGTGCGCTGGCCCCGCTGCGCCACGCCAATGCCGCCGAGTGGATGCAGGTGCTGCAGGTCAACGTGTTCGGCGTGCTGCACACCGTGCAGGCGGCGCTGCCGCAGCTGATTGCGCGGCGCGGCCACATTGCGGTCAGTGCCTCGGCCGCCAGCCTGGGCCATGCGCCGGCGATGAGCGCTTATGCCGCGTCCAAGGCCGCGGCCGAGGCCATGTGCGACAGCTGGCGCATCGAACTCGAGCATCACGGCGTGGGTGTCAGCTGCATCCATCCGCTGTGGGTGAGCACGCCGATGGTCGAGCGCGGGCGCGACAGTCTGGCCTTCGCGCGGCTGCGCCAGGGCATGGCCGGCCCGATGCAGCGCGAGACCCCGCTGCAGCTGGCTGCGCCGCTGATCGCTGCCGGCCTGCTGCACAGGCGGCGCAGGGTCTTCGTGCCCGGCTGGTTGCGCTGGCTGTTCGTGCTGCGTTCGGCGCTGCACACCCGCCCGCTGGAGCGTGCGCAGCTCGCCGCGGCGCGCGAGCTGGAGGCGCTGTACCTGGACGATCTGCGCAACGGCCGCGCGGGTGGTGCTGCGCTGCCGCGTGACGTCAGCCCGCCGTCCTAGAAAACCGCTTCGGCCGTTCCCGGCACCGGCGGCGCTTGCTTGAGCCCGAACAGCCCGGCGCCGGACCGCCGCGCGGCGGCGGCCGCGCTTCAGGTGCCGCAGAAGGTGCGGTAGCAGGCCGTCACCGCCGCTGGCGCCGGCTCGGCATAGGCCGCGTGCTCGGGCGTGTCGTCGAAGGGCCGGCGCAGCGCGGCCAGCAGCCGCTCGAAGGGGCCGAGGTCGGCAGCGTCGGAGGCCGCGGCCAGCGCTTCCTCGACCCGGTGGTTGCGCGCGATCACCCGTGGGTTGACCAAGCGCATCAGCGCGGCGCGCGGCGCAGCCGGCAGCGGCTCGGCCGCGCCGCGCGCGTGCCAGCGCGCCAGCCAGGCATCGAGCGCCTGCGGCTCTCCGAACAGCCGGCGCAGCGCAGCGTCGTCGCCGGCCGCGGCATCGGCCAGCTGCCGCCACGCCAGCGTGTGGTCGACCTGCTGCGCGTGCAGCAGCGCAAGGAAGTCCTCGGCCAACGCGCTGTCGCCCGCGTCGTCGTCGGCCCGCTGCAAGCCCAGCTTGGCACGCTGGCCGCGCAGCCGCGCGGCCTGGTACCAGGCGGGAAAGGCGTCGATCACCTCGGTGAGCTGGGCCACCGCGCGCTGGACGGCGGCTTCGTCGTCCGCGGCGGCCATCAGCGGCAGCAGGGTCTCGGCCAGACGGGCCAGGTTCCAGCGCGCGATCTGCGGCTGGTTGACGAAGGCATAGCGGCCCTGGCGGTCGATGCTGCTGAAGACAGCCGCCGGGTCGTAGGCCTCCATGAACGCGCAGGGGCCGTAGTCGATGCTCTCGCCGGAGATCGTCATGTTGTCGGTGTTCATCACGCCGTGGATGAAGCCGACGTTCATCCACTGCGCCAGCAGCGCCGCCTGGCGCTCGGCCACCGCGCGCAGCAGTGCCGCGTGGCGCTGCGGCGTGCCGGCCAGCGCCGGGTCGTGCCGGGCGATGCTGTAGTCGGCCAGCCGGCGCAGCTTGTCGAGTTCGCCGCGCGCGGCAAACAGCTGGAAGGTGCCGACGCGCAGGTGGCTGGCGGCCACGCGGGTGAGCACCGCGCCGGGCAGCACGCTGTCGCGCTGCACCGTCTCGCCGGTGGCTGCCACGGCCAGCGCGCGCGTGGTCGGGATGCCCAGCGCGTGCATCGACTCGCCAATCAGCACCTCGCGCAGCATCGGGCCCACGGCGGCCTTGCCGTCGCCGCCGCGCGAAAAAGGCGTGCGCCCGCTGCCCTTGAAGGCGATGTCGCGGCGCCGGCCGCGGCGGTCGATGACCTCGCCGAGCAGCAGGGCGCGCCCGTCGCCCAGCTGCCCGGAGAAGCTGCCGAACTGGTGGCCGGCATAGGCCTGGGCCAGCGGCGCGGCGCCTTCGGGCACGCGGTTGCCGGCAAAGACCTCGGCGCCTTCGACGCTGTCGAGCGCGGCCGTCTGCAGGCCCAGCTCGGTGGCAAGATCGCGGTTCAGGAACAGCAGCCGCGGCTCGGGCACCTTGGCGGGCGGCCAGGCCACATACAGGCCTTCGAGCTCGCGGGCGTAACTGTTGTCGAAGATGAAGTGGGCAGGCATGGCAGGCACCGGACAATGCGCCAGTGTGCCTGCGAGAGCACCCCCGCACTTGACCCCTCCCAAAAGACCCCCATGCTGCAAACCCTGAAGGAACTGTTCGGCGCGCTGCAGCCGCCCTCGGCGGCGGCCGGCGCGCAGGCCGCGGAGCACACGCTGCAGCTGGCCACCGCGGTGATGCTGATCGAGGTGATGCGCGCGGACACCCACTTCGACGCCGCCGAGCGGCGCGCGGTGATCGATGCGCTGCGCGCCAAGTTCGCGCTGGCCGACGACGAGACCGCGCGGCTGATCGATCTGGCCGAGCAGGCGCGGCGCGATGCGACTGACTGGTTCGAGTTCACCTCGCACATCAACGCCCATTTCGACATGCCGGCCAAGATCCGCATGGTCGAATACATGTGGCGCGTGGCCTATGCCGATGGCCACCTCAGCGAGCACGAGCGCCACACGCTGTGGCGGCTGTCGGACCTGCTGCACGTGCCGCACGGCGCCTACATCCACGCCAAGATGCGCGCCCGCGACGGCGCCTGACTCACCAGGGCAGGCGCTCGCCGCTGTAGGCCACGAAGGCGCCGCTGTCCTCGGGCTGCAGCCCGTCCAGCACGGCCAGCAGTTCGGCCGCGGCCTGCGCCGGCTCGCGGCCGATCTGGTCGCCGCGGAAGGGCCGCGACAGCGCCGAGCGCACCGTGCCCGGGTGCAGCGCGGCCAGCACTGCGCCGGGATGGGTGCGGCGCAGCTCGATGGCCGCGGTCTTCAGCAGCATGTTCAGCGCCGCCTTCGACGCGCGGTAGCCGTACCAGCCGCCGAGCCGGTTGTCGCCGATGCTGCCCACCTTGGCCGACAGCACGCCGAGCAGGCTGCGCTGGCGGTCGAGCAGCGGCGCGAAGTGCCTCAGCACCAGTGCCGGGCCGATGGTGTTGGTGTGCAACAGCTCGGCCAGTGCCGCGGCGTCGAGGTCGGTCAGGCGCTTTTCCGGCGTCAGCGCCGGGCCGTGCAGCACGCCGGTGGCCACCAGCACCAAGTGGAAGGGCCCGTCGCCGCGCAAGGCGGCCGCGGCGTCGGCGACGCTGCCGTCGCGCCCGTAGTCGATGGCCGGCACCGAGGCCCGGTGCAGCCCTGCCACGCTGGCGCAACGCGGGTCGGCCTGAAGTTGCTGCACGAAGGCGCTGCCGAGCGCGCCACGCGCGCCGATGACCACGGCGCGGTAGCCGTCGGGCAGCGAATGCAGCGCGCGTGCAGGATGGTCGGGGGTGGACATGGCTGGCGGCGATTGTGCGGGCCGCCCCCTACACTGACGCGCTGCGCGGTCTTTGCAGCCCCACCCATGAGCACCCCATTGAACATCGGCATCGTCGGCCTTGGCGTGATGGGCCAGCGCATGCTGGAGCGCATCGAGGCCCACCCGCGCCTGCGCGCCGCCGGCGTCTGGGACGCCGATGTCGCGGCGCTTGGGCGCACGCTGGCGGCGCGCCCGGCCCTGCGCGCCGCCGACAACGCCGAGCAGCTGATCGCCACCCCGGGCCTGCACGGCCTGTACATCGCCACGCCGCCGGCGGCACACCTGGCGCTGAGCGAGGCGGCCTTCGATGTCGGCCTGGCGGTGCTGTGCGAAAAGCCGCTGACGGTGGACTTCGAGGCCGCGCGGCGCTGCATCGAGCGCATCGGGCGCGAAGGGCTGCGCGCCGCGGTCAACTTCTCGCTGGCCTCGTCGCCGGGGCTGCAGGCGCTGCAGCAGGCCTGCGGCGCCGGCGCGCATGGGCTGGGCCGGCTGCAGCAGGTGGACATCGAACTGGCCTTTACCGCGTGGCCGCGGCCCTGGCAGGCGGCGGCCGGGCCCTGGCTGGCGCAGCGCGTCGAGGGCGGCTTCGCGCGAGAGGTGCTGTCGCACTTCATCTTCGTGCTGCAGCGCGTGCTCGGGCCGGCCAGCGTGCTGGCCAGCACGGTGGACTACCCCGGCAACGGCCTCGGCGCGGAAACCGCGCTGCAGGCCCGCCTGCTGGCCGGCGGCGTGCCGGTGTCCAGCGATGGCCGGGTCGACGCCGCGCTGGCGCCGGCGGACCACAACCGCATGCGCTGGCAGGGCAGCGACGGTGCGATCGAGTTGCGCGAGTGGTTTGGGCTGAGCCGCCGGCGCGGCGGCCAGGACTGGGTGGCGGTGGGCGACGCTGCGGCGATGCGCGCCGCCGGCCAGGCCGCGCAGCTGGAGCAGTGGGTGGCGCTGATCGAGGGCCGCGCCCATGCCCTGCCAGGCTTTGCAGAGGCGCTGGCCGTGCAGCAGACCATCGAAGACCTGCTCACCGGCCGCTGAACAAGGTTCGAAGGAGCAGCACGCATGGCGCAGACGAGCGACACCCATTCCAAGACCATCGGCTACCTGCTGTGGATCTTCGGCTTCACCGGATCGCACCGCTTCTACTACGGCAAGCCGGTCACCGGCACGATCTGGTTCTTCACGCTCGGCCTGCTGGGCATCGGCTGGCTGATCGACCTGCTCCTGATCCCGGGCATGGACCGGCAGGCCGACTTGCGCTTCCAGGGCGGGAGCGTCAACTACTCGGTGGCCTGGATCCTGCTCACCTTCCTCGGCCTGTTCGGCGTGCACCGCATGTACATGGGCAAGTGGCTCACCGGCATCCTGTACCTGCTGAGCCTGGGCCTACTGGGCCTGGGCTACCTGTACGACTACTGGACGCTGAACCGCCAGATCGACGCGCTGAACCGCCAGCGCGAATGAGCGGTCGGCCGCGTGCAGGCTAGACAGAATGGCTTCGCAAGTTCGGGTGGCCCATCCCCTGCAATGACGTAGGTTGCACGCCGCAGGCGTGCCGAGCTACACCAATGCACCGGACCGATGGTCGGTCAGGTCGTTGCGAACTTGCAAGGAGACGGGCCAT